>NZ_JBKBVB010000240.1:0-1519 GCF_046289595.1 Pseudorhodoplanes sp. | reverse complement strand
CTCTCCGTCGCCGCCCTGCTTGCGGCCGCGCTGGCGCTTGCGGTGATGTTCGATTCGGTGCCCCCGGTGCCCAGCATCGCAGAGACGTTGCTGTCCTTGACCGGCACCGCGTTCGCCGCAACCGCGCTCTGTGCGGTGACCGCTCTGCTGTTCGGCCGCGTGCGGGTGCGGCTTGGACCGTTGGCGGCGCGGATCCTGGGTTCGTGGATCGCCGCCAGCGCGCTCATGGTGCTGGCGCTGCGGCTTGCCACCTGACGTGCTGCCTGAATGGCCAGCCGGCTCGGCGGCTGCTCACACCCTGCCGCCAACCCAACTTGCCAAGCACATGGCTTTTTGCTGGATTGGTCGCCTCGTTCACGGAGCCCGTCGATGACCCCCTTCTTCGTCCAGATCAAGTGCCAGATGGGAAAGTCCTACGAGGTAGCCAACGCGCTGGCCGACGCCGAGATCGCCTCCGAAATCTATTCCACTGCCGGCCACTATGACCTGCTGGTGAAGTTCTACGTCGATCCCTCCGTCGATATCGGCCATTTCGTCAACGAAAAGGTGCAGACCATTCCGGGCATCCAGGACACCCTGACGATCATCACCTTCAAGGCGTTCTGACACCGCGGCCGGCCTCCTCACTTTTCCAACTCGCGTGACGGCGGCAAAATGGCTTATATTTCTGGCTAGTTTTCTGGCCAGCAGGCTTCATCCATGATCCGGCGTACATGGTCGCTTCAGGACGCCAAGAACCGCTTTAGCGAGGTCGTCGAGGCTGCGCGCCGCAAGCCACAGACCGTGACCAAGCACGGTAAACCGGCGGTCGTGGTCCTGGATGCGGAAGAATACGATCGCTTGCAAAAGCTCCAGCAACTGGAGGCGCCGAGCTTTGCGGAAATGCTGCTCGCCATTCCTCAGGGAAACATCGCTCTCGAACGGCTCGGCGCAAAACCCCGCGACGTCGAAATCTGATGTTTCTGATCGACACCGATGTTCCGTTCGCACTGGCGAAGCGGCGAAGGGACAAGACAGTCGAAACGTAGCTCCTGCAACAACGCGCCATCGATATGTTCGTCAGCGTTATCAGTGTCGGAGAGATCGAGCGTGGCATCGCCAAACAGCGGCACTGTGACCCGGCTCACGCGACCGCACTCGAACGATGGCTCGATCGGATTCTTTCGGCCTATGGAGAGCGTATCCTTCCTTTCAATCTTGCCGCCGCGCGGCGATGGGGGCAGCTCAGCGCCGCAATCGGCAACGACAGCGTCGACCTTCAGATCGCCGCCACTGCATTCGAGTATGGCTTGACAGTCGTGACCCGCAATATCGCGGATTTCGCGCCGACCGGCGTGCCGACATTGTCGCCGGACTATCCGGTCAAACGCTGACCCTCACGGCGCCGGCGGCGGGGCGTCGATGTCGCGCTTGCCGAGCTGGCGCTCGCGGAACACCACGATCAGTCCGGCCGCTGCGATGATGCTGGCGCCGATGAAGACCAAGGGCACCGGAATTTCGCCAAAGAACACATAGCCGA
>NZ_JBKBVB010000239.1:0-1522 GCF_046289595.1 Pseudorhodoplanes sp. | reverse complement strand
GACGCACGCCGCGCGCATAGGTTTCGTTGGCGACGATGCCGAAACTCGCGGTGCCGTAGAAATCCTGCGTCACCGACCGCCACAGATCCCACAGCGGCTTGATGGTGGTGTGCTTCTCGCGGGCGATGAAAGGCTCCGGATCGAGTCCGAGCAATTCGCCGAGCGTGCGCAGGAATTTGGTGGTCGAATGCAGCCCGATCGGCGCCTGCAGATAGGGCCGGTTCAGCGCCTCGCAGAGCAGGCGCCCGAATTCCCGATACATGCAGATATTGACGTCGGCATTGACGAGCCGCGGCATGTCCTGGAGATGGCTGCCGAGCGGGAACACCATGTTCACTTCGGCGCCGATGCCTTCGACCAGACGCCGGATTTCGGCGAGATCGGACGGCATGTTGAAGGTGCCGTAGATCGGACCGATGATGTTGACGAGCGGCTTCTCGCCATCCTTGCGCGGCTTTCGCTCCGGCACTTTCTTCAGGCCGAATTCGGTCCACAGCCACATCATGGCGCGGTTGGCGCTCTGCCACTGGTCCTCGTCGATGGTCCGCGGCAGGAAGCGCTTGATATTGGTGCCTTCCGGCGTCACCCCGCCGCCGATCATCTCGGCGATCGAGCCGGTCACCACCACCGCCGGCAAATCCGGATCGAGCACGGCATGCGCGCGTTTCATCGCGCCCTCGGTGCCCTTCTGTCCCAGCTCCTCTTCCCCGAGCCCGGTCACGACAATCGGCAATTCGTGCGGCGGCAGCGCGTCGGTATAGTGCAGCACCGAGGTGACCGGGAGATTCTCGCAGCCGACCGGCCCGTCGATCACGACCTGCAGGCCCTTGACCGCGGTGAAGACGTAGACCGAACCCCAGTAACCGCCGGCCCTGTCATGGTCGAGGATGAGCATCAGATCATCCTCGCATTCTTATAGTCGCTCTGGTCGCCGCCGGCGCGCTGCCTGGCAAACGCTGCCATCTGCCTGCGGGTGCGCTCGCGAAATTCCGGACGTGCGCGCGGCACCTCTTCCCAAACGCCGGCATTGTCGCCCGAGCCGACATCGCCGAAGAACTCGCGCATCGTATCGAAGCGCGCCTTGTTGCGAAGCGCGGCGTTCACCACCTGCGCCAGCGAACCGGCTCCGGCCGGTCCCATCAGGGGACGCGCCGAGATCAGATTGGTGAAATACAGCGCCGGGATCGCCATCTCCTTGGCCTTCTGCACGATGGGCGTCGTGCCGATGGCAAGGTCCGGCTTGAATTCGGCCAGTGCCGCAAGATCCTGTTCCAGCGAAGCACGGTACTGAACCTGCACGCCGCGCGCCTCGAGCCAATCGCGGTCGGGATCGGACCATCGCGTGCGCGGACAGGCGGTGCCGACGTAACGAACGTCCGCGCCGCTCTCGAGCAGAAGCCGCGCCACCAGAAGTTCGGAGCCCTCATAGCCGGTGAGCGTGATGCGGCCCATGACCGGCGTGGAGGTGGAGGCCGGATGTAGCGGTCGGAAAAAAAAAAAGCTTTCTTTTTCCAGCACGACA
>NZ_JBKBVB010000017.1:42916-47790 GCF_046289595.1 Pseudorhodoplanes sp. | reverse complement strand
TGAGCCGGATATCGTGAAGGCCTCGTTCTGGTACGAGCGCGCGCGTGCGCTCGGCTCGTCGGAAGCGCCTCACCGTCTGCAGGCGATGATGGCGGCCCGCGCCAACTAAGGGACTCTTCCTCCTGCGCTCCGGGGCGCTCGCCGCCCCGGAGCGCCACCGCCACAAATTCGGCCCGGGCCATCTGCGATAAGGCCGCCGGGGACACGGCTGGCATCGGATCGCGGGACGGCATAGTCTTCCCGTAATCCGAGCCAGCGATCGGATGTGTCCGCCGGGGTCCGTCGCGCCATGTTTACGCATCATGCGGGGTTGAAGATCGCCGGCGCGGTCGCGCTCGCTCTCGGCTTTTTCCTGATCGCGCTCTGGTCGTTCGACCTCTTGACGCCTGCCGGATCGTTGCAGCCCGCGAGGCTGGCGGAAACGCCGGACCTGCCGCCCGCGATGCGCCGCTCTTTGATCATCGCACCGGTCGCCATCGCCATTCCGGCGCTGCGTCAGGCGATCGAGGACGCCGCTCCGCGCAACCTCTCCGGAAAGCCAGATAACCCGATTGCCAAAGTGCTGTCGAAATCCGAGGTCGCCTATTCGCTGGAGCGCGCGCCTTTCACCTTCACCGGCCGTGCCGACGGACTGATGATGGCGACCGATGTCAACGGTACGCTTCGCATCGCAGGCCAATTGCCCGACAAGCTGAACGGGCTGATCGGCGCCCTGACCGGAATCCGGAATGACGGACAACCGCGCGGCGGCAATGCGAATACAACCAAGCCGCTCGATCTGCGCACCGACCTGAAAGGACGGATTGCGGTCACGGCGCGGCCGAAGATCACCACCGGCTGGCGGCTGGAAGCCAACCTGACCGGCAAGACGGACTTGGCGGAGGCCAATCTTCAGATCGCCGGCGTCAGGTTCAACGCCGCGCGCGAGGTCAAATTTCTGGTGGACCGTGCGATGTCGGACCAGATGCTGGCGCTTGCCGCGCGGGTCCGCGAGGACACCGCGATCGAAAATGCAGCGCGGCGCGAATGGTCGAAACTGTGCCGCTCCTTCCCGCTGGACAGGACCGCCCCCGGCCTGCCGCAGCTCTATCTTGAGGCGCGCCCGATGCGCGCCTTCGCCGCGCAGCCGCGTGTCGACGCCAATGCGGTGACGGTCGCGATCGGCGTCGAGGCCGAAACCCGGATCCTCTCGCAACCGACCAAGCCGGATTGCCCGTTCCCAGCAAAGCTCGAGCTTGTGCCGCCGATGGAGCAGGGCAAGATCGCGATCGCCATGCCGATCGACCTGCCCTTTGCCGACATCAACCGGCTCATCGAAGTCCAATTTCGCGGCAAGACATTCCGCGACTCGTCGGGGTCGGGGGAAATTACCGTGCTGCGTGCGGTGGCCGCGCCCTCCGGCGATCGGCTGATGATCTCGATGCTGGTCAAGGCCACGGAACGCAAATCCTGGTTTGGCTTCGGCAGCGAAGCGACCATCCATATCGCGGGCAATCCGGTGCTCGACCAGAACCAGCAGACGCTGCGGCTCGACGACATCGCGCTCACGGCCGAGTCGGACCAGGCATTCGGACTGATCGGCGCCGCGGCGAAAGCAGCGCTGCCTGCGCTGCAAGCCGCCTTATCTCGCAACGCCACCCTCGACCTGCGGCCGGCGCTCGCCAATGCGCGCAAGAGCATCGACAAGGCGCTGGCGGATTTTCGCATTCAGGGCGACGGCATCAAGGCCGATGCGCAATTGACCGGCCTGCGTCTGGTCGGGGTCGAGTTCGACTCAAAAGTGGTGCGCGTTACCGCCGAGATCGACGGCGTGGCGCGCGTCGCGCTGAGCAAACTGCCGGCGAGATAGCCGGCTTACTTTTCCGGGGTGAAGCCGGACGCCTTCACCGCGGGCGCCCAGAACGCGGCATCGCGTTTCATGATCTCGGCGAGTTCGGCCGCCGAAGTGCCGGTCGGCACAAGGCCGAAGCCGAGCAGGCGCTCGCGCAAATCGGGCGACTTCACCGCGCTCACAACCGCCTTGTTAAGAGCGGCGATGACGTCCGGCGGCGTTTTCGCCGGGGCGTAAATGCCGTACCAGCCTGTCGCCTGAAGGTCGTAGCCGGCCTCCTTGAAGGTCGGCACATCGGGCAGAAACTGCGATCGCTGGGCGTCGGACGTTGCAAGCACACGCACGCGGCCGCCCTTGTGCATTTCCAGGAGGTCGGCGGTCGTCGTCACCACGACCGGAATCTGTCCGCCGACCACATCGGCCATCGCGGCCGCCGAGCCCTTGTAGGTGACGTGACGGAAATCAAGTCCGGCTTTCTCGCCGAACAGCGCGCCAAGAAAATGCGGCAGCGTCCCCGCGGCGGGCGTGCCGTAATTGGCCTCTTTCGGATTGGCCTTGGCCCAGTCGACCAGTTCCTTCAGCGTCTTCACCGGCGCTTTCGGTCCGACCGCAATCCCGAAATCGAAGGTGCCGAGCTGCGATATCGGCGCTAGATCGGTGAAAGGATCATAATCGAGGTTCTGATAGACCAGCGGATAGACGGCGACCGGCGCGATCGGCACCAGCAGCAAGGTCGAACCGTCGGGGGCGGCATTCTTCACCGCCTGCACGCCGATCCGTCCGCCGGCGCCGGTGCGATTCTCGACGATCACCGGGCGGTTCAGTTCGGTGCGCATCCGCTCGGCGATCAGGCGCGACAGCGCGTCCCCGGAGCCGCCCGGCGTGAACGGAAAAATGATGCGGATCGGCTGCTCGCCGAGCTGCGCCGCTGCGGGCGCCGGCAGCATCGCTGCACAGGCCGTTGCGAGCGCCGCGGACAGAAGACTTCTGCGGTGAAACATCATTTCCTCCCGGATCATTTCTGACGGATCGCACGTGACGGGGCCGATCTTGGTCGGATCGTTCTTGGCCGATCGCTTGGTGATCATTGCCCCATGCTATCGCACGACGGCTCGCAAATCATCCATCGCCGCGATAGGCGGTCCACAATTCCGCCGGCACATCGTCTTCGTCGAACACCCCGATCAGGATGCCGCGCCGTTGCGACTTGCCGCGCGCCGCCAGGATGCGCTGCTCCGAAACCGTGGTGCGCTGCGACATGCGCAACCCCCATTCCGACAAAGCCGCTGCAAGCCGCGCGCGCTCGGCGGCGTAGGCCGGATCCGCACCGAGATCGCGGAACTCGTCCGGATCGGATTGCATATCGAACAGCATCGGCCGGAAGCCGATCGCATGCACATATTTCCAGCGCGTATCGGCAGCCATGAACAGCCGCGCATCGCGCGGCGCGACGCCAAGCCGGGCCGCCGCCGGCAGCATCGAATAGTCGTATTCGCTGAACGCGAAATCGCGCCAGCCGGACGCAGTATCGCCGCGCAGCCACGGCAACAGCGAGCGGCCCTCGAGCCGATGCGACTGCCCGGCTGGATCGGCGCCAAGGCAATCGAGGAAGGTCGGCAACAGGTCGATCGATTCGACCAGCGCATCGCAGACGCTGCCGCGCGCGGCATCGGCGTCGGGCGACGGGTCGACGACGATCAGCGGAATCTTTACCGACGGTTCGTGGAACAGGTCTTTCTCGCCGAGCCAGTGATCGCCAAGATAATCGCCGTGGTCGGAGGTGAAGACAATGAGCGTGTTGTGGAGGAGCCCGCGCTCCTGCATAAAACCGAACAGATGCCCGAGCTGATCGTCGATCTGCCTGATCAGTCCCATATAAACCGGGATCACCTCGCGCCGCACCTCCTCGCGCGAAAAGTTGCGTCCGACCAGGTGATCCATGAATGCGCGATAGACCGGATGCGGATCGGCGCGCTCGCTCTCGCTCTTCACCGCCGGGATCACGTCGTCCGGACCGTACATATCGTTATACGGTGCGGGCGCGATATAGGGCCAGTGCGGTTTGATATAGGACAGATGCAGGCACCACGGCCGCTCACCGGCCTCGCGCATGAAGTCCATCGCCCGGCGCGTCATGTAGGGCGTCTCGGAATCCTCCTCGGCAACGCGCGCCGGCTTGCGCGCATGGCGCATCGCCCAGCCGGAGGCGAGCGCGTTGCCCTCGCCGTCCGCTGCATTGGCATAATCGTGCCACGGGTTGTCGCCGGCATAGCCCTTTTCGTTGAGGTAAGCGTTGTAACGCGGCCGCCGCGGATCGTAGCGGCCGTCCGGGCCGATACCATGCAGGCCGTCGTCGCGCTCATACGGATCGAAGCCGCATTCGGAAACGCGCACACCGATGATCGATTGCGGATCGATGCCGAGCCGCTCCATGCCCTCGACATCGGGCTCCATATGGGTCTTGCCGACCAGCACAGTCTGAAGGCCGAGCGGGCGCAGATAATCGCCCATGGCCATCTCGCCCACCTTGAGCGGAAACCCGTTCCAGGACGCGCCATGCGAGGACACATAGCGGCCGGTATAGAAGCTCATGCGCGAGGCGCCGCAGACCGGCGACTGCACATAGGCCCGGGTGAAGCGCACCCCGCGCGCCGCCAGCGCGTCGATGTTCCGGGTCTGCAAGGTGGGATGGCCGGCGCAGGACAGATAGTCGAAGCGCAGCTGGTCGCACATGATGAAGAGGATATTCTTGACGTGGCGGGTCACGTTTGACGACCTCTCGTTCGGTCGCTCCTCCCGCGAAGGCGAGAACCCATAATCCAGAGCCGCGGTTATGGGTCCCCGCTTTCGCGGGGACGACGCGTTTTCGTTCTGCGATCTCGTCCTTATGGGCCGGGACGCGCGGGTGGACAAGGCGCCGGTCGCGTTGACACCCGTCCGCAACGGCTTACATTAGCTCCGTTCCGAGGGGAGTCCCTAAAGGGGCTGAGATTCCGCAAGGTCTTTTTGAAAGACGCCGCGGTAACCCTTTGAACCTGATCCG
>NZ_JBKBVB010000017.1:0-42816 GCF_046289595.1 Pseudorhodoplanes sp. | reverse complement strand
CGCGTTGACACCCGTCCGCAACGGCTTACATTAGCTCCGTTCCGAGGGGAGTCCCTAAAGGGGCTGAGATTCCGCAAGGTCTTTTTGAAAGACGCCGCGGTAACCCTTTGAACCTGATCCGGGTCATGCCGGCGAAGGGACAGGACATCATGCCAGCGCACGCGCAATCCGCTTTTTCATCGTCTCCGCCGCATATCAATGTTGTCGGTGCCGGTATCGCCGGATCGTGGCAGGCCTTGCTATTCGCCAAGGCCGGCTTTCCGGTGACGCTTCATGAACGTAGCGGACCTGACCTTGGCCAATCGACCAGCAATCGTGCTGGGGGCATGCTCGCACCCTGGTGCGAACAGGAGGCGGCGGAACCTCTGATCGCGCGCCTTGGTGTCCGCGCGCTGGCCCTGTGGCGCGAACATCTGCCCGAAACTGCCTTCAACGGGTCACTGGTCGTGGCGCATCCGCGCGACCGGGCCGATTTCGAGCGCTTCGCGCGGATGACGACGCATCACGAGCGCATCCGTAACAACCGGATCGGCGAACTTGAACCCGCCCTCGCCGGCCGCTTCCACGACGCACTTTTCTTTCCGGACGAAGGCCATGTCGAGCCGCGCCGCGTGCTGCCGGTCTTGCACACGCAGCTTGCGGCTCACGGCGCCGAGATCCGGTTCGACAGTGCGTGCGAGCCCGACGACATCGCCGGCATCGTGATCGATTGCCGCGGCCTCTCCTCGCGCGATGCAGCGGGTAACCAGGCCGCGTCCGCCTTGCGCGGCGTGAAAGGCGAAGCGATTGTTGTCGAGACCTGTGAGCTTGTCTTGTCCCGTCCGGTGCGGCTCCTGCATCCGCGCTGGCCGCTTTATCTGGTGCCGCGCGCCGAAAACCGCATCATGATCGGCGCCACGTCGCTTGAGAGCGAAGATGACGGGGTGAGCGTGCGCTCGGCATTGGAATTGCTAAGTGCCGCCTATGCCGTGCATCCCGCTCTTGGCGAAGCGCGCATCGTCGAAATCGGCACCGGTCTGCGTCCGGCCTATCCGGACAACCTGCCGCGCATCAGCATCAGCGGCTCTCGGATTGCCGTGAATGGTCTTTACCGGCACGGCTTCCTGATTGCGCCGGCCCTCGCGGAGATGACGGTTGCTTTTGTCCGGGACGGCTCGATCGATAACGAGGTCATGCAATGCAATTGATCGTCAACGGCAAGGCAATGACAATCACGTCGATGCGGGTGGATGCCCTTCTGCGAGAGCTCGAATATGAGGGCACGCATTACGCTGTTGCCGTGAACTACCGCGTCGTACCGCGCGCGCGCTGGAACGAAACCGAATTGAGGAATGGCGACAAGGTGGAAATCCTCACGCCGCGGCAGGGAGGATAACCATGTCTTGTGCACCGCAAGCCGGGCAGACGCTGACCCTCTATGGCAGGACATTCGCCTCGCGGCTCTTGATCGGCACCGCGCTGTATCCGTCGCCCGCGATCATGCAGCAGGCGATCCGCGCTTCCGGTGCGCAGATCGTCACCGTGTCGCTGCGCCGCGAAAGCGCTGGCGGTCGCGCCGGCGAGCGGTTCTGGGACCTGATCCGCGAGCTTGACGTCACGGTATTGCCGAACACCGCCGGCTGCCGCTCGGTGCGCGAAGCGGTGACGACAGCGCAAATGGCCCGCGAATTGTTCGGCACGTCCTGGATCAAGCTCGAAGTCATCGCCGACGACGAGACGCTGCAACCCGATGTCGTCGCACTGGTGGAAGCAGCCACCGTCTTGGTGAAGGATGGCTTTGAGGTTCTGCCGTATACGACCGAAGATCTCGGCATCGCGCAACGGCTGGTCGATGCCGGCTGCCAAGTCGTGATGCCCTGGGCCGCACCGATCGGCAGCGCCCGCGGACTCGTGAACCGCGATGCGCTCAAGCTGATGCGGGCGCGTCTGCCGGACGTTACGCTCATTGTCGATGCCGGGCTCGGCGCACCGTCGCATGCCGCGGATGCGATGGAATTGGGATACGATGCCGTTCTCCTCAATACGGCCATCGCCAAGGCGGCCGATCCGGTGAAAATGGCCAATGCCTTTCGGCTTTGCGTGGAAGGCGGACGCGCCGCCTACAAGGCCGGTCTGATGGGACCGCGCGATTTCGCGTCTCCCTCTACTCCAGTCATCGGGACACCGTTCTGGCATGCCGTATCCTGACCGCTTTTATCCCGTCGTCGACACATTGACCTGGGTCGAGCGCCTGACGCGGCTCGGTGCCGGCACCGTGCAGTTGCGCGCGAAGGAGCTCGCGCCGCCCGCGGCGTTCGCACTGGTCCGCGACGCGCTCGCCGTGACCAAAGGCACCGGCACAAAGCTCGTGGTCAACGATTACTGGCAGGCCGCGATCGATGCCGGCGCGCAGCATCTGCATCTCGGGCAGGAAGATCTCGCCGACGCGGACGTGAAAGCGATCCGCCGCGCCGGTCTTACGCTCGGTCTCTCCACGCACGACGACGCCGAACTGGACAATGCACTGCGTCACGATCCCGATTATGTGGCTCTCGGCCCGATCTTTCCGACAACACTAAAGGCGATGCGGTTCGCGCCGCAGGGCCTCGACAGGATCGGCCTCTGGAAAAGACGCATCGGCCATGTTCCGCTGGTCGCCATCGGCGGCATCACGCTGGAACAGGCGCCTGCTGTGTTCAAGGCAGGCGCCGAATCCATCGCCGTTGTCAGCGACATAACGAGACACTCCGATCCGGACGCCCGCGTGCGCGCCTGGCTGACATTGACTGAACAACCGGCCGTGCCGGCCTGACAGGAGGACATCATGAACAAGCCCGTATCACCGAACGACCTTGTCACCCCCAAGGTCACGACCGGCCCCCTGCCCGCCTCGCGCAAGATCCATGTCGCACCCGAAGCCGCGCCGGATCTGCGGGTGCCGTTGCGCGAGATTGTCCTGTCGGAGGCCTCGGGCGAGGCGCCGCTGCCGGTCTACGACACATCGGGCCCGTACACGGACGCGAACGTGACCATCGATGTGGAGAAGGGACTGCCGCGAACGCGCATTCAATGGGTGAAGGAGCGCGGCGGCGTCGAGGAATATGAAGGCCGCGCGATCAAGCCGGTCGATAACGGCAACGCCACCGGCAAGTATCTCGCGCGCGCCTTCCCGAACACGCCGCAGCCGCTGCGCGGCATAGGCGACGCGCCGGTGACGCAATACGAATTTGCCCGCGCCGGCATTGTCACCAAGGAAATGATCTACGTCGCGGCCCGCGAAAATCTCGGCCGCAAGCAGATGCTGGAGCGCGCGGAGGCCGCGCTTGCCGACGGCGAAAGCTTCGGCGCCGCGATCCCGCCCTTCATCACCCCGGAATTCGTGCGCGATGAAATCGCGCGCGGCCGCGCGATCATTCCGGCCAACATCAACCATGGCGAAATCGAGCCGATGATCATCGGCCGCAATTTCCTGGTGAAGATCAACGCCAATATCGGCAATTCGGCCGTGACCTCGTCGGTCGAAGAAGAGATCGAGAAAATGGTGTGGGCGATCCGCTGGGGCGCCGACACCGTGATGGACCTCTCCACCGGCCGTAACATCCACAACACCCGCGAATGGATCATCCGCAACTCGCCGGTCCCGATCGGCACCGTGCCGATCTATCAGGCGCTGGAGAAGGTCGACGGCGATCCGGCCAAGCTCGACTGGGAGGTCTATAAAGACACGCTGATCGAGCAATGCGAACAGGGTGTGGACTACTTCACCATCCATGCCGGCGTGCGTCTCGCCTATGTGCCGCTGACCGCGAACCGCGTCACCGGCATCGTCTCGCGCGGCGGCTCGATCATGGCGAAGTGGTGCCTGTCGAAGCACCGCGAGAGCTTCCTCTACGAGCGCTTCGAGGAGATCTGCGACATCATGCGCAAGTATGACGTATCGTTCTCGCTTGGCGACGGCCTGCGGCCCGGTTCGATTGCCGACGCCAACGACCGCGCGCAATTTGCCGAGCTCGAGACGCTCGGCGAACTGACAAAGATCGCCTGGAAGAAAGGCTGCCAGGTCATGATCGAAGGCCCCGGCCACGTGCCGATGCACAAGATCAAGATCAACATGGACAAGCAGCTGAAGGAATGCGGTGAGGCGCCGTTCTACACGCTTGGGCCGCTCACCACCGACATTGCGCCGGGCTACGACCACATCACGAGCGGCATCGGCGCCGCGATGATCGGCTGGTTCGGCTGCGCCATGCTCTGCTACGTGACGCCGAAGGAGCATCTGGGGCTCCCCAACCGCGACGACGTGAAGGAAGGCGTTATCACCTACAAGATCGCGGCGCACGCCGCCGATCTCGCCAAGGGCCATCCCGCGGCGCAGCTTCGCGACGATGCGCTGTCGCGCGCGCGCTTCGAGTTCCGCTGGGAGGACCAGTTCAACCTCGGCCTCGATCCCGACACCGCACGCGAATACCACGACGAGACGCTGCCGAAGGAGGCGCACAAGGTCGCGCATTTCTGCTCGATGTGCGGGCCGAAATTCTGCTCGATGAAGATCACGCAGGATGTGCGCGACTATGCGGCGAGCCTCGGCGACAACGAGAAGGCGGCGATCGAGGGCATGGCCGAAATGAGCGAGAAGTTCAACGCGCTCGGCGGTCAGGTTTATCTTGATGCGGAAAAGGTGAAAGCGAGCAATAAGGTGTTGTGAGCCTTTGGGTCTGATTCAGCGCCCAGGGGATCACTGTCGATGCTTAATTCTAAAGGGCGGGGCTGTCGAAGACATTACCCGCCCTTCGATTGCCGGACCAGGAAATGACATGCAGAAGCACCGTATCTACTCCATGAGCTTTGCAAGCGTGTATCCGCATTACGTCGCCAAGGCAGAAAAGAAAGGTCGCAAAAAGGCCGAGGTAGACGACATTATCTGCTGGCTTACCGGATACGACCACCAAGGACTGAACGCGCAGATCAAGAATAACACCGATTTCGAGACATTCTTTGCAGAAGCACCGCAACTGAACCCGGCACGCGCCTTGATCAAGGGGGTGGTCTGCGGGGTGCGGGTGGAAGATGTCGAGGAACCGCTGATGCGGGAAATCCGGTACCTTGACAAGCTGATCGATGAACTCGCCAAAGGCAAGGCGATGGAGAAGATTTTGCGGCAATAGCGCTCACGACCAATACGCAGCTGATCGTTGCCGGCGGCGATCAAAGATCCTGAAAAGAGAAACCACCCCATGCGCCGCATTATGATCTATGCTGCCTTCATCATCGCCGTCGTCGCCATCGGCATGGCCATCGGCGCGGTGACGCGGCCGGGTGCATGGTATGCGGCGCTCGTCAAGCCGCCCTTCAATCCGCCGAATTGGGTGTTCGGCCCGGTCTGGGCGCTGCTCTATGTCATGATCGGCATCGCCGGCGCGCGAAGCTTCGAGTACGGCGCGGGCATGCGGCTGTGGTTCACGCAGATGGCGCTGAACTTCGCCTGGTCGCCGGCCTTCTTCGCCCTGCAACGGCCGGCTGTGGCGCTGGTCATTGTGCTTGGCATGCTGGCAGCCATCATCGCCTTCATCGTCGCGCGCTGGAACGCCGACCGCGTGAGCGCGCTCCTCTTCGTCCCCTATGCGGCGTGGGTCGCGTTCGCGTCGCTGCTAAATGCCGCGATCGTGGTGCTGAACTGAAGGCCCTGCCTCACAATGAGACAAGGTTCGCATCTGTTCGCGCAGAACGAATCGGGACGGCGCTTCGGCGCAGCGGCGAAGTCTGAAAAGAGTGTTGACGTCTGCGTCCGGTCTAACCCCCGCGCAATTTGATGGCATCCCGGACAATCTCGTTGTGATCGAATGCCAGATCGATCTCGTGCCAGTCGCTGCGGAATTCCACCTCGGCCGCATCGTCGCCCGCCTTCGGCGCGGCCGCGTCCGTCGTGACCAGATAGGCGATGCTGATGGTCCAGCCGCGCGGATCGCGTCCGGGTTTTGAGTAGACGCCGACGAGCCGCAAGTCACGCGCCTCCAGTCCCGTCTCCTCCCGAAGCTCGCGGCGCGCCGCAGCTTCCGTCGTCTCAGCGGGATCGACGAAGCCGCCGGGCAGCGCGAATTGTCCGGCGAAGGGCGGATGGCGGCGGCGGATCAGCAGAACGCGATCGCGGTCGTCGAACACGACACAATCGACGGTAACGCTCGGCTTCTCGTAGGTCATCGCCAGGCTCCAAGCGCTCCGGGTTCGAACGCGTCCACAAATTGCATTTGCACGCCGCGCGCGAGGCGCGCAGGCACGCAATCATAGAACGGCTCATCCGTTTCACAACGGCACATGGTTCGCATCTGTTCGCAAGGAACGAATCGGGTCTCTCGAATCGCGCATCGCGAAGCCCGGTCCGGCGCAATCGAAAACCACCGGCCGGCGGGCATGGAGGCCGCTTTCGCTGCGGTATGGTTAACCAGACGTTACCGCTCGGTGGAGCAATTCAATTTCGGCTCATCGCTCCGCCGCGCTATATCGGCAGCCGCACCGGACCAAAGGGCTGCAGGCCCCATGACCCAATCGCCCGAATACACCCGCTGGGAAACCCGCTTCGCCAAGCCCGAATACGAATTCGGCAAGGCGCCAAACGATTTTCTGGTGCGCTGCAAGCCGCTGTTGCCGGCATCCGGCACGGCGCTCGCGGTCGCCGATGGCGAGGGCCGCAACGGGGTCTGGCTCGCCGAACAGGGCCTCGACGTCACCTCGATCGATTTCTCGCCCTCGGCGCAAAAGAAGGCGGCGGCGCTCGCCGCCGAGCGTGGCGTGCCGCTCACCCTGATCCAGGGTGATGCTCACAGCTGGGACTATCCGGACGCAGCGTTCGATGTTGTCGCAGAAATCTTCACCCAGTTCTCGACACCGGCCGAACGTCCGTTGAAATGGGCCGGCATGCGGCGCGCGCTGAAGCCCGGCGGCCTGCTCATCATCGAGGGCTATGCGCCCAAGCAGCTGCAATACGGCACCGGCGGGCCGAAGCAGATCGAGCACCTTTATACACGCGAGATGCTGGAACAGGCCTTCGGCGATTTCGACGATGTGCGCATCGTCGCGGAAGAGCGCGAGATGCGCGAAGGCGCGGGACATGCCGGCATGTCGGCAGTGATCAATCTCACCGCGCGCAAGCCGCGCGCCTAGCCGATTACGGCCGGAGCAATACACGCACGGGGGGCCTTGGCAGAACCCCGCAGGCACTTTCGGGCGCTTGACCCATGTCAAAGCGACGGCGGCCGTCCGCGCCATTATACTTGCAATTTATTGCATATGTAAAAGGCACCGCGGCGGCAACGTCGCCGCGTCCGGTCAGGGAGAAAACGTACATGCCACCGATCACGGCATCGTCCGGTAGCGGCCTCAGCCGGCGCGCGCTGCTGCGCGGCAGTTCGGCACTCGCGCTGGCCTTGGCGACGCCGCGCCATGCATCCGCCACAGCGCCGGTCAACACCAAGGCCCGCATCGTCGTCGCAGGCGGCGGCGCCGCAGGATTGACGGTCGCCTCGCGCCTCGCGCGCCGGCTGCATGGCGCAGAGATCGTCATGGTCGAGCCGCGGGCGGAGCACAATTACCAGCCGGGCTATACGCTGGTCGGCGCGGGTCTTAAGCCGGCAAGTTATGTGAAGCTCGCAACCGCAGACTTCGTGCCGTCCGGCGTGCGCTGGGTGCGGGAAAGCATTGCCGAATTCGACCCCACCGGAAACAAGGTCGTCACCGACACGAACACGACGCTGTCTTACGATTTTCTTGTGGTCGCGACCGGCCTCGTCCTCGACTATGACGCGATCCAGGGCATGTCACGCGATCTGATCGGCCAGCATGGCATTGCCAGCGTTTATGCCGGACCGGAACAGGCCGAGGCATCGTGGAAAGCGCTGGCGGCATTCTGCGAGACCGGCGGCACCGGCCTGTTCGGCCGGCCGCAAACCGAAATGAAATGCGCCGGCGCGCCGCTGAAGCAGACCTTCCTCGGCGACGATCATCTGCGCCGCAAACGCATGCGCGGGAAGGCCGAGCTTATTTACAACGCGCATAATCCGACGCTGTTCAGCGTACCGAAAGTCGATGCGCGGGTCCGCGAATTGTTCGCGCGGCAGGAGATCAAGACCAATTTTAGCCATGTGCTGAAAAGCATCGACCCGGCCAAGCGCGTCGCGACCTATACCACCCCGGGCGGGCCGGTCGAGATGAAATGGGATTTCATCAACGTCATCCCGCCGATGCGTGCGCCGGTCGCGATCCGCAACTCGCCGCTTCCATGGCAGACCGGGGCCTGGGCCGCCGACGGCTGGATCGAGGTCGATCGGGCCACGCTGCGCCATGTCCGGTTCGCCAACATATTCGGCGTCGGCGACATCAATGGCGTGCCGAAAGGCAAGACCGCCGCAAGCGTGAAATGGCAGGCGCCCGTCGCCGTCGATCACCTGGTCGCCACCATCACCGGCAAGCCGGCCACGGAGACCTATAACGGCTACACCTCCTGTCCGCTGATCACACGGATCGGTCAGGCGATGCTCGTCGAGTTCGACTATAACGACAACCTGACGCCGTCCTTCCCCTTCATCGATCCGCTGCAGGAGCATTGGCTCGCCTGGGTCATCAAGGAAAAGGCGCTGAAGGCCAATTATACGGCGATGCTGCACGGCCTGGCCTGAGCAAAGCGGAAGGAGGAATGCCATGAAAGATTTTTCGTTCATCAGCCTGTACGCCATCACCCACGACATGCTCGGCATGTGGTTCTGGCCGGCCGTGATTGCAGGCGCCGTTATCGCACTGGCCTTCCTCCTCGCCTTGCTGCGGCAGCGAGGCTTCCGCGGCGCCGCGGCGCGGCGCGCCATTGTGATCGGCACAGCCGGGGCCATCGCTGCGATGGCGATCGCACCGTTTGCGACCCAGGCCAGCTTTGCCAATCTTCACGGCGCGGCGGACATGGTGACTCTGGCCTTGATCGGGCTCGGCGCGCTGATCGGTGTCGCGGTCACGGCTTATGCTGCCATCGGGCTCGGCCGCCCGGCCTGACCGCTACGGCGATTGACGGTCGTTCAGAGCGGGTAGCGCTCCGGCGTAACGCCGCATTGTTCGAGAAATTTCTTGATCTGCGCCACTTCGTCTTTCGGCAGACTATGCTGGGCATGGACGAAAGCGGCCGAGTGTTCGTTCAGCTTCACTTTCACGCGGTTTCTGGCGCTGTTGTCAATCTCGGCACCAAGTTCTTCGAACACATGCATCACTTTCCTGAAGTCGATATTGGCGCTGAGCGGATGCGCGAACAGGGCATGGAGCGTCTTGCGGTGATGATGGTTCATGGTTCCGTTCCAAAATGCTGTATGAGCATGTGTCTAGGCGCTGCCTGGGGCCACGGCGTTTGATCTGGCGCAAACGAACCACGGGCCTGTAGACCGCAACTACCCGAACCGCACCTTCGCGCGCGCTTTCGCCTTTTCGTCCTCAATCTCGCGGTCGCGGGCCGGCGCGTGGGTGTGCAGCGAGGTCAAAAGCTTTCGGGCCGCGGAAGCGACCTCCTCCACCGCCGCCTCGAACGCCGCCCTGTTCGCCTGAGAGGGCGCATTGAAGCCGGACAGCTTGCGCACGAATTGCAGGGCCGAGGCGCGGATCTCCTCCTCGGTCGCCGGCGGCTCGAAATTGAAAAGCGTCTTGATGTTGCGGCACATGAGGGGGGACTCCGAAAGCGACTGCAGGCTTTGAGGATAGTGATTCCGCCGCCAATCCCCAAACTTCAAGCAAAAGTCATGCGGCGGTCACGAAACTGAAATACCCCAATGAAACCTGCTTGGGATACCCCTTCCGAAAAAAGGAGATCCCGGCATGTCGATCCACAGACGCGCAATTCTGGCTGCGGCCGTTGCCCTCGGGCTTGCCGCGCCCTCGCTGGCGCAGGCGCAATCCGCGCCCCGCAAGCTCACCTTTGCGCATGTGCTGGAGCAGGATCATCCATACCATCACATGGCGCTGCGCTTTGCCGAAGAACTCAAGACGCTGGATCCCAGCCTGACGGTTCAAATCTACCCGGCTGGGCAATTGGGCGACGAGCGGACCCTGGTGGAGGGCTTGCAGACCGGCAGCGTCGACATCGCCACCGTGACCTCGGCGCTGACCGCGAATTTCGTACCGCAATTTCGCGCCTTCAGCCTGCCCTTCCTGTTCCGCGACGTCGACCATCTGTTCGCGGTGATGGACAGCGAGATCGGCGACGAACTGGCCAAGGAGATGGAGAAGAAGGGTCTGATCAAGCTCGGCTACGGCTATGGCGGCGCGCGCGACCTCTACACCCATGCCCCGGTCGCCAAGCTCGACGACCTGAAAGGCAAGCGGGTCCGCACCATGGAGAACCCGGCAATCGTCGCGACCTGGAACAAGCTCGGTGCGGTGTCGACGCCGATTTCCTGGAACGACGTCTATGTCAGCCTGCAGCAGAAGCTGGTGGATGGCGGCGAAGGCACCGGCGTCAGCTACAAGTCGATGAACTTCCAGGCCGTGGCGCCGCATTACACCCGCATCAATTACATTTTCAGCTGGCATAACCTGATGATGGCCAAGTCGACCTTCGACAGCCTGACGCCGGCACAGCAGCAGGCGGTGCTGAAGGCCGGCGATATTGCGGTGCGGTTCGAACGCAAGCTGTTCCTTGAGCGCGAGGAGGCGCTGTTCAAGGAATTGCAGAAGATGGGCGTGACCGTGCATACGCTGAAGGATGCCGACGCCTGGGCCGAACGTGCCGCGTCCGTCATCGATGCGCAGGCCGATAAGGTCGGAGGCAAGGCGTGGATCGAGCGCATCCGCGCGGTGCGCTGATCGTTCGTCGCTGCAGCTTGGAAGATGCTGAGCAGGATCGAGCGCGGGCTGCTCGCCGTCCAGGCCGGGCTGGCCGCGCTCTTTCTGGTCGTGATCGTATTCTGCGTGTTCGGTCAGTTCGTCTCCCGTTCGCTCTTGAATATCGGGCTGCACTGGACCGCCGAGCTGGCGCGCTTTTCGTTCGTCTGGTGCGCGTTGATGGGCGCGGCCGCGGCGGCGCAGACCGGTGCCTTGCATCGCGTCGATGTGCTGCTGCGCCGTCTCGGCAATGACGGCCGCCGCGCTCTGGAAGCCGCGGTCCTGCTGATCGTCCTCGCCACCCTCGCCTATCTGTTGTTTTACGGCATCCGCATCACCATGCGGGTGTCCGGCCAGACCTCGTCTACCATGGGCATTTCCATGGCGTGGGTTTATGCGGCCATGCCGGTGTCGTCGGCCTGCATGATTGCGGGCGTCGTCCTTAATCTGCTGCGCTTGCGGTCCGGCGCTGAAAACGATCCAGGCGAAAGCCGGCCGCAATGATCACGGTTCTGGTCGTCACCTTCTTCGCGGCACTCATTGTTTCGGTGCCGGTGGTATTCGCGCTGGCCTTGGCCTGCGCGGCGGCGCTTCTGTGGCAAGGCCGCCTGCCGGGCACCATCGTGCCGCAGCAGATCGTCGCCGCGATCGATTCCGCGCCGCTTCTCGCCATTCCGCTCTTTATCGTGTTCGGCGAAATGGTCAGCCGGGGCAGCATCGGGCCGCGCCTCGTGGCGCTGTGCGAGGCCCTGGTCGGCTGGATTCGCGGCGGGCTTGCACACGCCAATGTACTGGCCAGCATCTTTTTCGGGGGCATATCGGGTGCGGCGACCGCCGACACCGTCGCAGTCGGCTCGGTGATGATCCCGGAGATGAAGCGGCGGGGCTATCCGGCCGCATTCAGCGCCATCGTCACCTGCACCTCCTCGGTGATCGGCAATCTCATCCCGCCTTCGATCGATCTGATCATCTTCGCGTGGCTAACCGGAACCCCGGTCGACCGCCTGTTTGCGGCAGGCATCGTGCCGGGCGTACTGATCGGCATCGCGCTGATGGTCATCAGCTATATCATCTGCCGGCGCAACGGCTATGGCGAACCGGTGCCGTTCTCGTTTCCGAGCCTGACGCGCAGCCTGTTCAAGGCCGGGCCGACGATGCTGCTGCCGCTGATCATCCTTGGCGGCATTTTCACCGGGATGTTCACCGTCACGGAATCGGCCGCCATTGCTTTCGTCTACGGGCTGTTGCTGACCTTCGGGGTCTATCGCGACCTGCCGCTGAAGGCGATCGTTCCGCTCTTGCGCGATTCTGTGATCGCCATCGGCTCGATCATGTTCCTTTTGGCGACGGCCAAGGTATTCGGCTGGATCCTGACCGTAGAACGTGTGCCGCAGAACCTCGCCGCCTTCCTCCTGACCTACCTGCCTTCGAAGGAACTGTTCGCGGTCAACGTCATCCTGGTGTCGCTCATTGCCGGATGCTTTCTGACCCCGGCGACGGCGCTGATCATCCTGACGCCGATCCTCTATCCCATCGCCATGGCGATGGGTTTCGACGCCCTGCATTTCGGCATCATGCTGCTGTCCGCGCTGGCGCTCGGCCATGTCACGCCGCCGGTCGGACTGACCCTGTTCATCGTCAGCGGGTTGAGCGGCGTACCGATCGACAAGCTGATGCGCCCGCTCTTCCCGTTCCTGCTCGCACTGCTGATTGCGGTCCTGATCATCGCCTATGTGCCGCAGGTGACGCTCACCGTCCCGCACCTGATCTGGGGCAGCTGATGGGACGCGCGTCCGGCAGAAACGCCTTCGTTCGTATGCGATATGGAATTTTCGCAAGCTGCACGATATTGATTGCTGCACGATATTTTCCGCGAGACACGCATGCCTCACTTCGTTCTCCGCTGGCGGCGCTTTCTGACCGGCTGGATGTTGGTATTACTTGTGTCGGTCACGGCCGCCTCCGCTCAGCAGGCCGCGCCGGACTTGCGCATCGATGTCGACGTCAAGCTGAAGACCGCCAAAGTCGTTCTCAATCTCGACCACCTCGCCTATGCCGGGACGGAGCCCTTCGGCCTCCTCTATGCCCGCATCATGCAGGAGCAATTCTCGGCCGACAAAACCGACTGGCAGGTCATCGCGATCTTTCATGGCGCCGCCGGCTATTGGGCGTTGAACGACAAGGCCTATGACCGGGTCCGCAAGACCACGACCGGCAACCCATATGCGAAGCAGATCGCCATGCTCCAGAAAGGCGGGATCCGCTTCGAAATCTGCGGTCAGACCGCGCGCGACAACAAATGGGTGAATGCGGATTTGCTCCCCGGCATTGCGGTCAATAGCGGCGCCAATTTCCGCATTATCCAGCTGGTCCAGGACGGCTTTGTGCAGATTCAGCCCTGACAACAGCCCCGGGAAGCCGCCCGCCTCCATGGTCCGCAAGCGGCTCCCGGATATGCGACCGGCCCGGGGACCGAGCCACGGACAGTCCCGTTCGTGCTCGCGGCAAATCTTGCCCTTTGCCCCGCCCGCCGCTACTTAGAGCTCGCATTTCCCGACATCCCGCAGGCCCGGCGCGTCCGCGCAGCCGCCGCGGATTTGCCCGAAAGGCTGAAAGACAAGCGATGAACGGCCGCCAATTCATCTATTTCATGCAGGGCCTGACCAAGGTCTATCCCGGCAACCGCAAGGTTCTGGAGAATATCCACCTGCAATTCTATCCGGACGCCAAGATCGGCGTTCTCGGCGTCAACGGCTCGGGCAAGTCGACGCTGCTTCGGATCATGGCCGGCATCGATACCGACTATAACGGTGAGGCCTGGGTCGCCGAGGGCGCGCGGGTCGGCTACCTGCCGCAGGAGCCAGAGCTCGATCCGGACAAGACCGTCCGCGAGAATGTGATGGAGGGCGTCGCCAAGCAGAAGGCGATCCTCGACCGCTACAACGAACTCGCGATGAACTATTCCGACGAGACCGCGGACGAAATGACCGCGCTGCAGGACGAGATCGAGGCCAAGGGTCTGTGGGATCTCGATTCCAAGGTCGATCAGGCGATGGACGCGCTGCGCTGCCCGCCCGACGACGCGGATGTGTCGAAGCTCTCCGGCGGCGAGCGCCGCCGCGTCGCGCTGTGCAAGCTCTTGCTCGACCAGCCCGAACTGCTCCTGCTCGACGAGCCGACCAACCATCTCGACGCCGAATCCGTGGCCTGGCTGGAAGGCCATCTGCGCAATTATCCGGGCGCGATCCTGATCGTCACCCACGACCGCTATTTCCTCGACAATGTAACGGGCTGGATTCTCGAACTCGACCGCGGCCGCGGCATCCCGTACCAGGGCAACTACACCTCGTGGCTGGCGCAGAAGCAGAAGCGCCTCGAGCAGGAAGGCCGCGAGGAGGAAGCGCGCCAGCGCACGCTGGCCGCCGAGCAGGAGTGGATTTCGGCGTCGCCCAAGGCGCGTCAGGCCAAGTCCAAGGCGCGCTACCAGCGCTACGAGGAATTGCTGGCCAAATCCGCACAGAAGCAGAATACCACCGCACAGATCATCATCCCGGTCGCGGAGCGGCTCGGCAACAATGTCATCGAGTTCGACGGGCTCACGAAGGGCTTCGGCGACAATCTTTTGATCGACAACCTCACCTTCAAGCTGCCGCCCGGCGGCATCGTCGGCGTCATCGGACCGAACGGCGCCGGCAAGACCACGCTGTTCCGGATGATCACGGGTCAGGAAAAGCCGGACAAGGGCACAATCAAGATCGGCGAGTCGGTGCATCTAGGTTACGTCGACCAGTCGCGCGACGCGCTGGACGGCAGCAAGTCGGTTTGGGAGGAAATCTCCGGCGGCCTCGACCAGATCCTGCTCGGCAAGAAGGAAGTTAATTCCCGCGCCTATTGCTCGGCGTTCAACTTCAAGGGCGCAGATCAGCAGAAGAAGGTCGGATCGCTCTCGGGCGGCGAGCGCAATCGCGTGCATCTCGCCAAAATGCTCAAGTCCGGCGCCAATGTGCTGCTGCTCGACGAGCCGACCAACGATCTCGACGTCGACACGCTGCGCGCGCTCGAAGAGGCGCTGGAGGATTTTGCCGGCTGCGCCGTGATCATCAGCCACGATCGCTGGTTCCTCGACCGCATCGCCACCCACATGCTGGCCTTCGAGGGCGACAGCCATGTCGAATGGTTTGAGGGCAATTTCCAGGATTACGAGGCCGACAAGATGCGCCGGCTCGGCACCGACTCGATCATCCCGCACCGGCTGAAATACAAGAAGTTCACGCGGTAGCGCTGTGCGCGACCGCCGTCACGCCGGGACCGCAAAGGCCGCGATTGCGCAGGCTTTATTGCTTCGGCTTGGCCTTGGCCGCGGTCTTCTTCGGCGCCGGCTTGGCTTTCGCCTGCGGAGCGGGTGGTTTGCCGCCCCGCACCGCCTTGTCGCGGTCGGCGCCGTAGAACAGGCCGCAGGTGGACGCTTCCTTGGCGCTGAGCTCGCGGTTTTCGGTCGCATTGGCATAGAACGCGGCAACGATAATGCCCGCCATGCAAAACTGTGCCGATGCCGGCTGCGCGGACAGCGTCAGCCCTGCGATCACGGCTGCGGCAATTGCGGTTTTCTTCATGTGCACCCCCCAGTGCTGCCACGACATGAAAGCATGTTCGCCGATCCCTGTCGTCAGGATTTCACGATTGCCACGGCCTTTGTCCCCCGGAGTCAGGTCGCGAATCGCCTATAAGCGCGGCGGCGATCGGGTTTTTCCAGCCGTTGCCGGACAAAATGCTGCAACGGCCACGCCGAGAGAGCACCATGGCCGACTGGAGCGCGACCCAATATCTAAAATTCGAGGATGAGCGCACCCGTCCGGCGCGCGATCTCCTCGCGCAGGTGCCGCTCGCAGAGCCGCGGACGATCTACGATCTCGGCTGTGGGCCGGGAAATTCCACCGAGATTCTGGTCGCGCGCTATCCGGATGCGGACGTCGTCGGCGTCGATTCCTCACCCGACATGCTGGACAAGGCCCGCAATCGCCTGCCGCAATGCGTCTTCGTGCAAGCCGACCTGACGGACTGGGCTGCGCCGGCCGGCGCGGACCTGCTTTATTCCAACGCGACCTTCCAGTGGGTGCCGGACCATCTCGCGGTCCTGCAGCGCCTGCTGACCAACCTTCAGGCCGGCAGCGTGCTGGCGGTCCAGATGCCCGACAACACCAACGAGCCCTCGCATCTGGCGATGCGCGAGATCGCCAACGAGTCGCGCTGGGCCTCCCTCAACCCCCGGACGGCGCTCGGCCGCGCCGACCTGCCTTCCCCGTCCGCCTATTACGATGCGCTGAAGCCGCTCTGCGCGCGGCTGGACATCTGGCATGCACATTATCAGCATGCGCTGAGTGGAAGCACGGCCGTCACGGAATGGTTCACGAGCACGGCGCTGCGGCCTTTCATCGATCCCTTGACCGCGGAGCAGCGTCAGGCTTTTCTCGAGGCCTACACGGCGCGGATCGCAGCGGCTTATCCGTCGCAATATGACGGCACGGTGCTGCTGCGGTTCCCGCGCCTCTTCATTGTGGCGATCCGCTAGCCCGGGCGTACCGGAAAAATGCCGCCAAAAAGTCTGAACCGGCATTCACGAATGCCCGCGGTCTGATCAAAACGGTCCGGCAAGCCGACCCGCTGCGTCCGCACCCGGCAGACCGGTTGCAATGAGTCGTGTAACACTGATCCATCCCTACCTCGCGACGCGATTACCGCGTCGCGCATCGCACATGACGCCGGCAAGACAGTCGCTTCCGGCGTCAACATGTCGGAGAGACGTCTGTGACCACCTGGCTGCGATCGATCCTCGATAACCCACGCACCGAATGGTTCATCACCGCTGTGATCGTGCTCAACGCCATTACGCTTGGGCTCGAAACGAGCAAGTCCGCGATGGATGCCTATGGCCCCGTGCTGCTGGCAATCGACGCGATTGTGCTGACGATCTTTGTGATCGAGCTGTCGGCGAGGATATTCGTTCACCGCCTCGCGTTCTTCAAGGATCCCTGGAGCCTGTTCGATTTCGCGGTGGTGGCGATCGCGCTCATTCCGTCCACCGGCAATCTGTCGGTCTTGCGAGCCCTTCGCATCCTGCGCGTGATGCGCCTCATCACCGTCGTGCCGTCGCTGCGCCGGGTGGTCGGCGGGCTGATCACGGCTTTGCCGGGCATGGGATCGATCGTGGCGCTGCTGGCGCTGATCTATTACGTTTTCTCGGTCATGGCGACCAAGCTGTTCGCGGAATCCTTTCCGGAATGGTTCGGCAATATCGGCGCCTCGGCCTATTCGCTGTTCCAGATCATGACGCTGGAGAGCTGGTCGATGGGCATCGTGCGGCCGGTGATGGAAAAATATCCCTATGCCTGGGCGTTCTTCGTGCCCTACATCATTATGACGACTTTCGCTGTGCTCAACCTCTTCATCGGCGTCGTGGTGAACGCGATGCAGACCGAGCACGAGAAGGGCCTCGCCGAGGAGCGCGAGGCCGAACGCGAAATGCTGCATCAGGAGACCGAGCCGATCATCGAGGAGATGAAGCGGTTGCGCGCCGAGATCGCGGAACTGAAGCAGCATCTGATTGCGCGCAGTGGAGACCCGCAGCCCGCGGAATGAAGCAGGCAAGCATGGCAGTCCGACGATGAATCCGAATCCGTCCGTATCCGGGCCCCTGCAATCGCTGCCCGGCCGCGAGGTCAAAGGGCTCTGCGAGGCGCTGTTCGTCGAAACCGAGCCCTATCCGGAAACGCGGGCCGTCTTCGAAATTGCGCTCGATCTTCAGGGAATTGCCGGCACCCGGCATTATGGCTTCACGCGCAAGGCAGGCCCGCGCGAGCCCTGGTACAAGCGCGGCATGGATATGCGTTCGGGCCGGCAGATCACCGCCGTGTCACGCGAGGAATTGTCCGCGATCGCGGCCGCGATGCAGGTTGAGCGTGTCGCGCCGGAATGGATCGGCGCCAATATCGTGGTCTCGGGCATCCCGCATTTCACGCTGCTGCCGCCGGGAACCCGCATCGTCTTCGCCGAGGCGGCGATCGTCGTGGAGGCGCCGAACGCACCGTGCCGGATCGCGGGAAAGGCGATCGCCCGGCACCTCACGCACGGGGCGGGGTCCGGCGGCCTGGACCTCGCCTTTCCCGCCAAAGCCAAGGGCCTTCGGGGCGTGGTCGCCACCGTCGAACGGCCGGGCACGATCCGCGCAGGCGAAGCCGTCACGGTCAAGGTGCCGCCGCAAACATTGTGGCAACCTGTGTGATCCACTCCAGGTCTCGAGTCGCGGAATGATCCGGGCCGCTCTTGTGCTTTTGCTGATGCTCTATGCGCCTCCGCCTGCCACCGCGCAGAGCGAGGCCGAGTTCCGCGCTTTCATCCAGTCGCTGTGGCCGGAGGCGGAGAAGATCGGAGTGTCGCGCGCAACCTTTGTCGAAGCCACGCGCGGGCTGAAACCGAACCTGTCGCTGCCCGACCTCGTGATCCCGGGCAAGCCCAAGGCGATCCCGCGCGGCCAGCCGGAATTTGAGCGCACGCCAGCGCAATATCTGTCGGAAGCCGCGCTGTCGCGGCTGACCGCGCAGGGGCGCAAGCTTGCCGCCGAACATCGCGCAACGCTTGCCGCGATCGAACGGCGCTTCGGCGTACCGCCTGCGGTGATCCTTGCGATCTGGGGCCGCGAAACCAATTTCGGCGCGGCCAAGCTGCCGCACGATACGATCGAGGTGCTGGCGACTCAGGCCTTTCTCGGCCGCCGCAAGGAGATGTTTCGCGGCGAGTTGCTGCTGGCGCTGAAAATCCTGGAGGAGCAGCACGTTGCCCGCGCCGCGATGAAGGCGTCATGGGCCGGCGCCATGGGGCATACCCAGTTCCTCCCGACCGACTTCTTCAAATACGCGGTCGATTTCGACGGCGACGGCCACCGGGATATCTGGGGCTCGGTGCCGGACGCGCTGGCCTCTGCGGCAAGCCAGCTCCTCGCCAAGGGCTGGGACAAGGGCCGGCGCTGGGGCTTTGAAGTAAAGCTGCCCGCGACCGTCGATTGCTCGATCGCCGAACCCGATACCAGGCTGACCGTCGCCGAGTGGATCAAGCGCGGCTATGCCCCGCTCACGCACAAGCCGACGCGCAAGGAAATGACAGAAGAGGCGTCGCTCTTTCTGCCCGCCGGTCTGAACGGGCCCGCCTTTCTGACGCTGAAGAATTTCTACGTCTTCAAGGGCTATAACTTCGCCGATCTCTACGCGCTGTTCGTCGGCAATCTGGCCGATCGCATTGCCGGCGGCGGCGGCTTTGCAACGCCATGGGGCAAGCTTCAACAGGCGCGCTCCGACCATATCGAGACGATCCAGCGCCACCTCGCGCAGGCCGGCTTCTATCGTGACAAGATCGACGGCAAGGCCGGGATGAAAACCCGCGCCGCACTCGGGGCGTGGCAAAAGGCGAACGGTGTCGCGCTCGATTGCTGGCCCTCGCAGTCGCTGGCGCAACGGATGTCGGGCCTGCGGTGACAACCCGAATGAAAAAGCCCGGCGGAAGCCGGGCTTTTTTAAACAGATGAAGGCGGCTCAGCCGCAGACCTGGACGCGGCGCACGCGCCAGCCATAGCCGTCCCACCAGCGCTGCTTCACCCAGCGGCAAGGCGGGCCGTAATAGACCGGAGCCGGCGCGTAATAGACCGGCGGCGGCGGCGGCGCGTAGTAATACGGGGCAGCAGCGCCGGCGATGATGGCACCGGCGGCAAGACCACCAACGACGCCGGCGGCGACAGCACCGCCACGCCAGTGGGCGTCGGCGCTACCGGGCGACGCGACCACCGCACCCGCGATCGTCACCGCAGCGACGAGCGCGACGAAAAGCTTCCTCATGCACGTTCTCCTTCTGGGGCCGGCTGGGGGCGCCAGCGCGATTCATGACCCGCGCGCGAAACTAGCCGTAAAAGCTTACGGAGACGTAGTGTCGCCAGCCAATTTGTCGCAATTTTGATAGCCGCGTGATCGCGGAAGGGCGGCCCACAAGGTTAGCGAATTGCAAAGGCCGCACTTCCAAGGCCGCATTTCCAAGGCCGCGAGCCACCGGCCAGAACGCGGGCGGTACCGTCAGTGACAGATCCGCAGCTTCTGCCAGCGCCAGCGATGACCGTCCCAGACCCGCTGCCGCCGGATCACGCAACCGGGCGGCGGGCCCGCCGGCGGGACGTAGTAAACCGGCGCCGGATAGCTCGGGTAAAACCCCTGACCGTAGGCCGGGTAATAGGGAGCGCCCATAATCGCACCGGCGGACATCCCGCCGATGACGCCGGATGCCAGCGCGCGTCCATCGACGTAGCGGGCTTCCGCGGATCCGCCGAACGCGGCAAGGGCAAGGGCAGAGGCAAGCCCCCACGCGTAGCCCGATACGCATCGCCGATGGCTCGAACGTCCCATAACCAATCCTTCTCCTTCCGCCGCAGTCGGGGCCATGCCATCTGCCGCGCCGAACCCCATCATAACCGCCGGTCGACTGCGAGCATCTGCTAGCGGCCCAATATTGTCCACAGCTTTTGCAAGGCATTGCGCCGCGGCTTTCCAGCATGCGCCAGCGCCGGCCGGGAACGCAGCCGTGCAACCGGCTTCCGAGGCTGCTTCCGGCTCGTTTCGATGCGGCGCACGGAAGCACCCTTGAAAGCGCCCTTGGAAGCACCTTTGGCCTGCGCCGCAGAGATTGGCCGTGCGCCAACGGACTTCGCTTCGGCTTTCGTCTGTGCACCTGCTTTGGTGCTGGATTTCGGATGAACCTTGTTTGCAGTCCTGGCTCTTGGCCTGGTCGTGCCGGGCCCGGACCCGGTTTTCAGCCGCAGCGCCTCTAATTTGGTTCCAGTCCCGGATGCGGACCTTTTTCCGGACCTCGGCGCCGGCCTGGCCTGTGCTTTTCGCACGGAGCCTTTACGCGCCGTCCTCGCCGCAACCGGCTGCCGCTGAATTTGCCGCCCGGTCTTTTCCAGAAACGCCTTTTCACGCTCGTGAGTGAGTTTGGCGGTTGCCTGTGAAAGCGGCAGCCAGCGCACGGCCCGTACATCGTTCATCAGTTTCGCAACCGGCCGGCTGCTCGCCTGCATGCGCCAGAATCGCACCGTTTTTGGCCGGCCGCCCGACTTGTAGGCCAGCGCACCCAGAAACTCATGCACCTCGACGTCGTGGCCGGTTTCCTCGATCGCCTCGCGCCTGGCGGCAGCCAGCGCCGACTCGTCGCGATTGAGTTTGCCCTTCGGAAGCACCCAGATCTTCTGGCGGCGAAGCTGTACGATCGCAAAAAGCGGGCGCACCCGTCCGCGCACGACGATCCCGCCGGCAGCCTCGATGGCTCGGGATCGCTCCTTCTTTCTTTTGTTTTTCATGTCCTATCGTGCTGCCGAATCTTGACGCTCGCACGACACTATACAGAAAGCGCAAGTCAGGAGGTGCGCGGCTTTTCCCGAGCGCGCGGGCAGCGGCGTCAGGACGGCAGATGCGTCCACACGATCGCAAGCAGGCCGAGCGTCGCCGCGAGGACGACCGGCGCTGTCGTCAATGGCCACGTCGCGCCGAGCGGGTTGTGGCCGCCGCAATAATAGCAGCGCTGGAATTTCACCAGGATCGGCTCGCTGTGCGGAAGCGGAGTCTGGCAGGACCGGCACCGACCCGTGTCGCGGGCACTCGACGAATGCGGCATACTCGGCTCCCGGCTACGCGGCACGCGGCCGCCGGACACGGCCAGATGGTCCGCCACGCAAATTTTACGAAACCGGACTTGACGAAGCGTTAACCGCGACGCCGGTCAGACCCTGTTCGCCGGTCCATTTGCATCGGTCTGCTCCATGCTGCCGCGCGATTGCAGCCAGTTTGCGAGCACCCAGCAGCCCATCGCCCAGGCGGCGCCGGCGCACCAGCCGCCCATCACATCGGTCGGCCAATGCACACCGAGATAGATCCTGCTCGCACCGATCAGGATCGTCAGCGCGATCGCAACGAAGATCAGATAAGCCTTGAGCCGCCGCCGGCTCTGCACCCGCGCAAGAAGCGCGCCGAGCGTCAGGAAGGCGACCGCTGAAAGCATCGCATGCCCACTCGGGAAACTTGCCGTCTGCACATCGACGAGATGGGCCACAAGTTCCGGACGCGGCCGGGCAAAGACAAGCTTCAGCGCTTCGCTGAGCAAGCCGCCGCCGGCCACCGCAAACAGCACGAACACCGCCGCGAGCCGCTTGCCGTCCATGAGAAGGTATCCGATCGCACCGAGGGTGACGAGTGCGACGACGGTGAAGCTGCCGAGGCTGGTGATGTCGCGCATCACATGCTCCAGCCACGGTGGTCCGAGCGGATCGGCGGGATCGGCCGGGTTGCGCAAGGCACGCAAAACAGCTTCGTCGAAGGCGTGAGTCTGCCCGTCCAGAACCTCGTCGGCGATTTTGCCAAACAGCGCGAGCATGGCAGCGGCGAGCGCAAGAACGGCGAAGGGCGCAAGCTCGGCGGCCGAACGCGCGCGCAGGGTGGTCACGAAAGTCGACAGCGTCCGCAGCGGCATATGGCTTTTTGTTTGGCTGATCGTGGTGCTGATGTGCTTGTGACGGCGTCCGCAACGAGCTTGGCGGTTCAGCTTGCAGCAAAAAGCAGCTTCGGCTCTGCGGCGCAAGATTCTCTTAATACACGAAGCGGAGCGCGAATCGCGGCCGTGATTCGTTCTGCGCGAACAGACGTGAACCTTGTTTCACCATGAGACGGATAAGCCGTTCGTGGAACCGATCGCGGGCGCCGACGTGCGGCCGGTCGATGCGATGATGAAAGGCCATCCGCCCGACGGCCGCATTGCCGAAACAGCCGAGCTGCAGCGACGCGCGTCGCAATGCGCCGGCACCGGCGCTGCCGCGGCCAGGTATCCGCCCGGCATGGTAACGGCCCCATCACCACGATCGCACCCCCTTACTCCGATCCGTCAGGACTCGTCCGAAGTCTGCGAGCAAAGGGCACCTGGAAGATCGTGAGCGAGGAAGATGGAAACGCAAAATTTGCGGCGTTTACGGGCGCCTTGCGCAAGGGTGCATTGGCGCGAAGCTTGCTTGGTCCTTCGTTGCCGGGTGCAATGAACCCGAACCAAAGAAGAGAAGAAAAGCCATGTCACGATCAATGACCAACTGTACCGAGTCACCGATGGTTTGTGTTTCGGTGTCGTCTGAGCTGGCCGGGACGCCCAAGTCCCGTTCGGCTTTCGCCAAGCCGCTCCGCCGATTTGCCCTTTGGGCTCCGGCTCTTGCGGCGGTTTCGGCGCTCACCATTGCGGGCGTCGCGATGGCCGGGGAATACCATTCCAATCCGTGGCTTCTGTCCTGGATCCCGGCCACCTGCTGCGTCACCAACGATTGCTGTTGGGAAGTCTCGGAGCGCGAATTGAAATCGCTGCCGGACGACGAGTGGGAAATCCGTTCCACCGGTCAGGTCCGCAAGCGCACTGGCTGGTCGCCGGACGGCAAATTCTACCGATGCGCCTGCGACTATGACAATGTCGACAAGCATTGGATCAAGCATCAGGGCGCCAACACGCGCTGCCTGTTTGTCCCGATGCGGTCTGCGGCAGCGTCGTTGCCGAAGCAGCGGCAGGCGCATTGAGGCGCTGCGCATTCGCCGGACGACCCGTTCCGGCGCCGATTGCACGTCGATCCGCAGCATGCTGCGGTTGCGCGGGATGTTGCGCCGAAGCGACGCCGGTCCCGGCGATCGCAGGCCCTTCTCGACGGTGCCGGCGGCGCGGCGTCAGGGGCAGAAGATGCGTGGCGCGCCGCGGCCATCGGGCGTGACTTCGCAGCACATGCGGCCGCCCTGCGAGAAGGGCGAAGAGCCCGCGGGACAGACGGCGCGGCTTGCCGACGGCCGCCTCGGTTCCGGCTTCGGTTGGGCACGCGCGCGCTCGCGCGCGCGTTCACGCGCTTTTTCGCGAGCACCCAGCTCCGGCGGCCGCACTGCTTCCTTCTTGGGTTTGGGCTGTTGCGGGATGGCGACGCAGCGGCCCCCCTGTTCCTGCTGACCGGCGCCGCAGATCAGCGGGCAGATGCGGCCGCGCTGCGCCTTCACCGCATCGAGCGCGGCAATCGTGGCCTGCTCGGTATCAAGGCTGGCGCCGGCATGGCGGTTGAACAGCGCGAGCGCCGCCTGCGCTTTCGGCGACCAGACACCGTCGATCGCACCTGGATCGCAGCCGACCCGGCGCAGCTCGGTTTGCAGACCGCGCGCAATCACACGTTGATCGCCTTTTGGCGCAGGCAGAACCGCGATTTCACGACTGGCCGATTCCGGCAGAGCTGCGACGGCCGCAGGCGGCGCCGACTCCGTTGGAGCGGCCGGCGACTCGGCGGTTGCCGCGGTTCCATCCTGCTGCGGCTGCGCCGCAGACACCCGCGGCGGCGGCGGCACTTGCGGGATGACCGGTTGCGCGGCGCGCGAGACCTTCTCGCGCTGTGCGCGCGCGAGATCGGCATAGAAACCGGACGTGTGCACCGACAGGAAGGAGTCCCACGCCTCCCTGGTGCCGACCCGCTCGGCGAATTCGTAATCGAGGCGCGGATCGGCGCTGCGAACGCTCGGAGGCGGCGCAGGCGGCGGCGCCGCGATCTGCTTGCGTTCCGGCACCAGCGCAACGGTCGCGCCGCCGAGCGAACCATACACGAACGGCTCCTGCCGGTTGCCGGTCGTGCGCAACACCTCGTCGCGCACATAGCCGAGCGCAATCCGCACATCGCGTCCCGGCACCGTGAGATTCTTGACAAGCGCTGTCGTGAACGGCGAGTTCTTGCCGCGGCCGTCCTCGGCGGTCGAACCCGCCCTCGCCGCAAAAGCGATCAACGTATCGCTGGTCGCCGGTTCGACCTTCGCAAGTCCCGACGTCACTTGCCGCGAGGCGATATTGCGCCGCATCGTGGTGACAAACGGATTGTCGCGACAGGCATCGAGAATGATCAGCCGCAACCGCTTTGCCGGTTCGAGCGCGCGGATCAGCCGGTCGAGCGAGAGCGCCTCGTCCTCGACATCGAAATCGGTGGCGAGCTTGGCGTCGACCGGCAGGAGATAATTGGTACCATTCACCTCGATGCCGTGACCGGCGAAATACATCACCGCGATGTCCGCATCGCGCGCGATCAGGGTGAATTCACGGGCCACCCGCTTGAATTCCAGATTGCCGAGATCGGTCCGGGCTTCCACAACGTCGAACCCCGCCTTGCGGAACAGGTCGGCCATCGCGGTGGCGTCGTTGATCGGATTGGCGAGCCTGGTCGCATTCTCGTAGGCGCCATTGCCGATCACCAGCGCGACGCGCTTTTCGGCAAATGCCGGACCTGCCGCCAGCGCGGCTGCGGCCCACAGGCCGAACAGGATTGCGGTCAGACGCTTCATGGCCAATGCCTCCGCAGCCCCCTCCCGGTGCCGGCAGGCAGACTACCAGCGGGGCAGGATCGATCCAAGGTCGGTCGCACGACGGGGTCCGAAGGTTCAATGCCTTGTGATCGGTGAGGTTGCGCTGCGTTGCAGGTCCGCTATGTGTTGCGCCCCGATCCTGCTCCATCCGCCAGCAACAGGGACTTCCGATGCGCTACCGCTGTGCCGTGCTCGACGACTATCAGAATGTGGCCCTGTCGATGGCCGACTGGTCCAAAGTGACGGACGACATCGACGTGACCGTGTTCAACGAGCGGCTCGGCGACGAGGCTGCCGTCGCGCGCGCCCTGCAGGGTTTTCAGATCGTCTGCGTGATGCGCGAGCGCACCCCCTTCCCGCGCAGCCTGATCGAAAAGCTGCCGGACCTGAAACTGATCGTGACCACCGGGCTGAAGAATGCCTCGATCGACGTCACTGCGGCCAAGGAGCGCGGCATCCTGGTCTGCGGCACCGAGGGCGCCAAACATCCGACCGCGGAACTCGCTATCGGCCTGATGATCGACCTCGCCCGCCATATCAGCGCCGAGAATGCCCGCATGAAGGCGGGCGAGCCCTGGCAGGCGACCGTCGGCGCGGACCTGTTCGGCCACACCCTCGGCATTATCGGCCTCGGCAATCTCGGCCAGCGGGTCGCGAAAGTCGGCCAGGCATTCGGCATGAAGGTGATCGCCTGGAGTCCGAATCTGACGCTCGAGCGCTGCCAGGAGCACGGCGTCGCCTATGCGACCAAGGCCGATCTGTTCCAGCAGTCGGACTTCATCACCATCCATCTGGTGCTGTCGGACCGCACCCGCGGGCTTATCAGCGCAACCGATCTCGGCATGATGAAGCCAACGGCCTATCTCATCAATACCTCGCGCGGGCCGATCGTGGACGAGGGCGCGCTGATCGCGGCATTGCAGAACAATGCCATCGCAGGCGCAGGCCTCGACGTATTCGATACCGAACCGCTGCCGCGCGACCATGCCCTGCGCACGCTGCCGAATGTCGTGCTCACCCCGCATCTCGGCTATGTGACGCAGGACGGCTACCGGATTTTCTACGGCGGCACCGTGGAGGCGGTCCGCGCCTTCCTCGACGGCAAGCCGGTCCGGGTGATCGGATAGCGCCGACGCAACCACATCCGCCGTTCGTTCCCGCGCGGTCGGGACCGGAGTCGTCTTGGCTTTGCGTACGCGCTTTCGCGGGGGCGAACGGACAAACGATTAGAAGGAGGATCGATGCCCATGCAGCCGCGTGAACGGATCGCGTTTTCACCCATTGAAACCCGGCCGAAACTGCAATTCCCCGACGGCGTGCGCATGGTGATCTGGCCGGTGCTGGCGCTGGAGGACTGGGATATTTCCCGCGCCATGGCGCGCATGGTGATCGTGCCGCCGCAATTGCAGCCGCTCCTGCCCGACCACCCGAACTGGAGCTGGCATGAATACGGCATGCGGGTCGGCTTCTGGCGCATGAAGAAGATGCTGGAGCGGGTCGGCGCCAGGCCGACGGTGACGCTGAACGCCCGGGTTTGCGAAAGCTATCCGCAGGTCGTCGAGGCCTGCATGACTGCCGGCTGGGAGCTGAACGCGCATGGCTACGAGCAGATCCCGATGCACAAGCTCGACGACCAGCGCACGACCATCATGAAGGCGATGGACGTGATCGAGAAATTTTCCGGCAAGCGGCCGCGCGGCTGGTTCGGTCCCGGTCTGACCCAGACCTTCGATACGCTCGATTATCTGAGCGAGGCCGGCGTCGAATATATCGGCGACTGGGTGCTGGACGACGAGCCGGTGACGCTGAAGACCACGCACAAGCCGGTGGTCGCCCTGCCCTACAACTTCGAAATCCACGATATCGTGCTGTTCACCGCGCAATATCATCCCTCGCCGATGTTCTACGACCGGGCGATGGATCAGTTCGACATCCTCTATGAAGAATCGGCAGAGCGGCCAAAGATCATGGCGATGGCCTGCCATCCCTATCTGTCCGGGGTGCCGCACCGCATCGGCCATGTCGAGCGCGCCTTCGTGGACATTCTCGCCAAGCCCGGCGTCGTGTCCTGGACCGGCGAGCAGATTCTCGACTGGTATCTCGGCCAGCAGAAAGCCTCGTAATGCCCTCCCGCATCCGCTCGGCCTTCGTGCCTCATGACCTGAAAGCACCGATCGCAGGAGCCGGCGACGGCGCACTCGCCGGGCTCTCCGTCGTCATCAAGGACATGTTCGACATTGCCGGTGAGCGCACCGGCGGCGGCAATCCAGACTGGCTGGCGGCGCAGAAGCCCGCGACCACGAATGCGGCCGTGGTGCAGAAGCTGCTCGATGCCGGCGCCACCATCACCGGCAAGACGGTGTGCGACGAATTCTTCTATTCCATCGCCGGCGTGAATGCGCATTACGGCACGCCGGTCAATCCGCGAGCGCCCGGCCGCCTTCCCGGCGGCTCGTCGAGCGGCTCCGCCTCGGCTGCGGCATCGGATGCCTGCGATTTTGCGATCGGCAGCGATACCGGTGGCTCGGTGCGCATTCCGGCCTCGTTCTGCGGGCTTTATGGCATCCGCACCACGCATGGCCGCGTCGATCTCGCAGGCGCCATGGGCATGGCGCATTCCTTCGATGCGGTGGGCTGGTTTTCGAATGTGCCCGGGGTCTTCCGGAAAGTCGGACCGGTGCTGCTTGGCGGCGCCTCGACGGCGGCAGACATCGCCCGGCTCGTGGTGCTCGACGATGCCTTTGCCGAAGCCGATTCCGCCGTCGCCGCGCTGATGAAGGACGCACTGGCTGCAATGGCCACCGAACTGCCCGCGCCGTCGCATCAGCGGATCGCACCGGATGGACTCGACACCTGGCGCGAGGCGTTCCGGATCATCCAGTCGCGCGAAATCTGGTCGGTCTACGGCGACTTCGTCACGCGCACCAAGCCGCAATTCGGTCCGGGTGTTGCCGAACGCTTTGCCGCCGCCGCAACAGTCACCGCCGAGATGGCGGCCAAGGCGCGGGTGATGCAGGAGCGTGCCCGCGACCGCATCCGCGCGATCGCGCAGCCCGGCACGCTGCTGGTGCTGCCGACATCGCCGGCCATTGCGCCACGCGCCGATGCGCCCCATGCCGAACATGAATCGTTCCGCACCCGCGCCATGCGCATGACCTGCATCGCGGGGCTGTCCGGCCTGCCGCAAGTCTCGCTGCCCATCGGCACGATCGAGGGATGTCCGGCCGGACTGTCGTTTATCGGCTGGGCGGGCGGCGACGAGGCGCTGCTCGATCTTGCGATCCGGCTCTCGCGCTATTGCGGCATGGCGGCCTGACGCCAGCAGCGCCATGTCACGAGGTTCCGCTCTGGAACCGAATGTGCGGCATTGCGTTCTGAACAGGCTGTTCGGAGCGCGACACTCTCATGTTCAAATGGGCCATCTTCTTCCTGATTATTTCGCTGATCGCGGGCGCCATCGGCCTCAGCGGAATCTCGACCTTTGCACGGCGATCGCGATGGTGCTGTTCGCGCTGTTCTTCTTGAGCTTTCTTGCATTGCTGGCGTTCGCCTATTTGCTTGGCAGCGCGTTCGAGGCCGGACGAACCGCAGCCGTCATGTCGCTGTTCGTGTGACGCGGCTTCGTCGGGGCTCGCCTTGCTTTTGGTGGTTTAGCAAACAACACCGGCGGGACGACCCCGCCGGCGCTGGTTTCATCGCGTTCGGTTACCGGTTGCTGCGAGTCTGGGCCGGAGTGTTGCCATGATAGCCGCTGTCGAGTTCGGCGCGGCTCGATGCATGTGCAACCGAAACCCCGATGACGGCGACAACGGATGCCGCCAGCACGGCCTTCTTCAGAATAGTCATCTTCAAGCTCCTTCGTGATCGTTGCGGGGCCCGCATCGAAACGGTGCCGCGGACCTCTCTTCGTGTCATTCGCACCATCACAGTGCGCCGTTACACCGGCAGCGCATCAAGGTGCCGTGAACGCTGCCCGGTCAGCGCGCGCCGTTGTCGGTGCGCACGCGCGCCTGGACGGACTGCACGGCGCCGCGACGGGGAACGTAGACGCCCTGTTGCCCGAACGCGTCGCGCGCACGCTGTTCGATCTCGTCTCGCGGGCCATAGGGCGAGCTGTAGATCGGGCTGTTGCCGTGATAGCCGGAATTCAGGTCTTCGCGGCTCTGCGCGTTGGCCGTTGCTGCGATGCCGACCAGCGCTGCGGCAAGAACGGCGGACTTGACGATGGACATGCTCAGTCTCCTTCCAATCGGCCGCGAACCTCATCGAAGCATTCGCGGCAGTGGGACGGGAGCTAAGCGTTGATTGCTTCCACGCCAATCAAGGCGGCGTGAACGCAAACGGCTGTGTGCGTGACATGCGCGTGAGCGCCGGGAATAAAACATGCACAGACTTCGTCGCCTAGATGCGTTCGCGCGACGAAAGTCGCATGAACAATTGACGGCAGTTTCGCGCTCAACAGAGGCGGGAGAATGAAATCTCTCTGCATCGCGTAAAATAATGCAGTTGTTTTTCCAGGACCGGTCCTTCCGAGGGATGATCATCTTGCACGCGAGATAAATCGGTATCTTGAGCGGCCGACGTCTTGACCGTTTCCAATGAACGCATTTGCCCAAGGGCGCGCTCGTCGCCAGATGGCGAGCTGGCATTCAATTCCAGCATGGCCTGGCCATCGCCGGAAGGCTTTGTGCCCGGCAGACCGATGGCGGCGGCGCGCCCCTCAGAAGCCGTCCGGCAAGCCCGCCCAGACATCGGCCTCGGTCATCGGCCGCGGCAGCATGCTCTGTGCGGAAATATAGTCGAGCGCGAGCCTGACGCTCGGCGCGATCGCGGCGCGGCCGATCGGCAGATCCTTGGCCGACGGGGTGTCCTTCCAGGCGGCCTTGACCGCGTCCCAGAACGCCATCAAGGCATCGCGCCGCGTGTCGATGAGGGATTGCTTCGCAACGATGACATGGTTCACCGGAACGAAGCCGTGCTTGCGCGAAAATTCGCGGCCCGCACCTTCCGCATCCGGATAGACATCGGCGAGATCGGCGTCGCTGGGCTTGTCGTTGCCAACGATGATCGCGTCGAGCTCGCCCCCGCGCAGCATGTCGAGCAGCGCGCTGCCCGGCTTCGCCCGCGTCGCGAATGGCGGATCGGAATATTCCGCGACATGCGGATCCTCGAACGTGGTCCAGCGAATCTGTTCCGGCGCAATACCGAAATTCTCCGTCAGGATACCGCGCACCCATGCACCCGTCGTCTGGCTATAGGCGCGCACGCCGATCCGCTTGCCCTTCAGGTCGGCCGGCCCCTTGATGCTGTCATTCCTGGCGAGCTTGATCAGACTGATCTCCTGCGAACGCGCCGCGACCGCGGCCGGGATCAGCACCAGCGGCTTTCCGTAAGCCTTGGCCTGCAGGAAGGTGACCAGCGCCATTTCGGAGATGTCGTACGTCCCCTGCCGCACCATCTGCGCGAATGCCTTGGTGATCGGCGACACCTCGACGAAGGTGAAATCCTTCGATGACGCGAGCCGCTCCTTCAAAAGGCGCGTATGCGGATAGTTACCAATCGCTACACTCAGCACGCATGTTCTCCGTCGAACTCTCGCCTTGTCATGCCCCGCGCATGCGGGGCATCCAGTCGGCTCCGCGATTATGACTGGATTGCCCGCATTCGCGGGCAATGACAACCGAAGACGGGCCGCCTCAGAACATCGGCGGATAGGGCCGGCCGCCGCGGTCGAGCGTGATCCAGCGCGTCTCGGTGAAGGTCTCCAGCGACCAGCGTCCGCCATGCTTGCCGACGCCGGACGCCTTGAAGCCGCCGAACGGCACATGCGGCTCGTCATTCACCGACGAGCAGTTGATATGGCAATTGCCGGTGTCGAGCTTGTTGACGATGGCAAGGCCCCGGCCCTCGTCGCGGGTCATCACGCCGGCCGAGAGGCCATATTCGGTATCGTTGGCGATCTGGATCGCCTCCTCGTCGGTGCGGAACGGGATCACCGGCACCACCGGACCGAAGGTCTCGTCCTGATAGAGCTTCATGTCGGGCGTGACGCCGGTGAGGATCGTCGGCTCGACAAAGCGGCCCTCGATCTTGCCGCCCAGCACCACCTTCGCGCCCTTGGCGATGGCGTCTTCCAGCTGCTCGCGCACCTTGGCGACCTGCTTGTCGTTGATCAGGGGCCCTATGATGTGCTCCTTGTTCTTGGTCGGATCGCCGACCTTGAGAAGCTTGGCACGCTCGACGAAGCGTTTCAGGAAATGGTCGAAAATCTTCTCGTGCACCAGCACCTTTTCGACCGACATGCAGATCTGGCCCTGATGCATGAACGAGCCGAAATTCGCCGCCTGCGTCGCGCGCTCCATGTCGGCGTCCTCGCACACGATCAGCGAGTCCTTGCCGCCGAGTTCGACGCAGCATTTCTTCAGGTGGGCGCCGGCCTTGGCCGCGACCTGGCGGCCGACCGCGGTCGATCCGGTAAACGAGATGCCTTTCACATAAGGATGCTCGATCAGCTCGTCGCCGACCTCCTGCACATTGTCGCGCGAACAGGTCACGACGTTGAACACGCCCTTGGGCAGCCCCGCTTCCTCGAACACTTCGGCAAACAGAAGCCCGCCGCAATAGGGCGTCTCTTCCGAGGGCTTCAGCACGATGGTGTTGCCGGCCGCGAGCGGGAAGGCGAAACCGCGCGAGGACAGGATGCACGGGAAATTCCACGGGCTGATGATCGAGACCACGCCCATCGGCCGGCGCACCGCCATGGAGATCTTGCCGTATTCCGACGGAAGCACCTCGCCGGTGGCCTGCCACACCGAGGCCGCCGCCGCGCGGAACACTTCCGCCGTATAGCCGGTCTCGAACATGCCCTTGCCGAACCAGCCGCCGCCCTCCGCCTGCAACGCCTCGACGATCTCCATGCGGCGCTTCTCGAATATCTCCGCGGCCTTTTCGAGATAATGCGCGCGCTTGGTGAAAGGTAGCGCCGACCATTCGGCGAAGGCGGCCTGCGCCGCCTCGATCGCAGCCGCGGTTTCGGCGCGGCCGCAATCGGGGACTTCCGCCCAGACCGAGCCGTCAGCGGGATTGTAATCCTTGAACATCCGGCGGCTGGACGAGCGTCCACCGATAAACTGGCCTTCGAATACGCGTGCCATGTCGGGTCTCCTTGAAGCTTTGCCGTTTCGGGCCTTTGCCGTGATCCTACGCCCTGCGCGCCTTATTTGGTATCCGGTCCGCCGCCGCCCGGAAGCGCGCCGGGCTTGAGCCTGACCATGGTGAGTCGCTTTCTGCGCGCCGCGACATGCTGCGACTGGACCTGCGCCGCGCGCGATACCAGGGCGTCGATGTCGATGCCGCCGCTCACTTGCGGCGTTGCGCCCGGGGTCGCTTGTTCCTCGGCCTCGATATCGACGCCGCGGCTGTTATGGCCGAGCAGTGCGTCGCCTTCGGCCTTGCGTTCCTCGTCAGCGCGCCGCTCCTCCTTGCGGGCGAAGGCGCTTGGCACCGGCGCCGCGAGCCGCCGCTGCCGGATATGGTCCGCCATGCGTTTCGACGCAGCCTGCGCCAGCCCTGCCGGATGGAGCGCATCGACCTCGATCAGCGCCGTCGCCGGATCGTAAACACCGGCAAAGGCGGACGGATTCTCGCGCGACGCCCGCAGCGAGCGGATATGCCGTGCGTGGCGCAGCGAGGCCGCCTTCGCCAGTTCGGCCGCGTGGTCGGCAAGCCGCTTCGCATCGGCGGCGACGCTCTCGCGCACCGCCGGTTGCGGCAGCGCCGCGATTCCGGCCCAGGGATCGCCCGACTTTTTCGGATCGTAGCGGCCGGCAAAGGCGCTCGGCAGCGGTGCGGATTGACGCAGCGCCTGCACGAATGCCGAGCGGATCGCACCGGCGCGCGAGGCGAGACTGCCGATCAGGCGGCCGACCGCGGCGAGATCGACCGGCAGGGGAAACGGCGCGGGCAGCCGCACCGCAATTGCACCTGCCTTCGCGTCACGGCGCGCGCCGCCGAGATAGGCGTTCACCACCGCCGGATCCGTCATCAGGCTTTGCGCCGCGCCCTCGCCGGTGATCCGCCCGACTTCGATCAGATAGCCGCGCTCGGCGATTTTCAGACTCTGCCGCGCATTCTGTTCGACGAGAAGAATCCCGACACCGGTCTCGGCGATCTTGGCGAGCGAACGGAACAGCTCCTTGGTCAGCACCGGCGACAGGCCAAGCGAGGGCTCGTCCAGCATCAGGATTTCCGGCTGCGACATCAATGCACGGCCGATTGCGACCATCTGCTGCTCGCCGCCCGACATGGTTCGCGCCACCTGCGAGCGGCGTTCGGCGAGGCGCGGAAACAGCGTGAAAATCTGCTCGAGCGTCGCGCGTTCGCGGGCCCGGGCACGGTTCGGGAAGGCGCCGAGTTCGAGATTTTCGGCCACCGTCAATTCGCCGAAAATGCCGCGGCCTTCGGGAACGAGGGCAACGCCCTCCTCCACGATCAGATGCGCCTTCATGCCGGTGATCGGCTTGCCGTTCATGAGGATCTCGGAGCCGGGTTCGGCCCGGACCGTTCCCGCGATCGCCTTCAGAAGGCTGGACTTGCCCGCGCCATTGGCGCCGAGGATGACGCAGACCTCGCCCTTGTCGACCTTGACCGACACATGGTCGAGCGCCTGATGGCGGCCGTAGCGGACGCTGAGATTTTTGACCTCAAGCATCGTCGTCGTCCCCGAGATAGGCTTCGATCACCTCCGGGTCGGCCAGCACCTCCTCGACCTCGCCCTCCTTGATCTTGCGGCCGGTATTCATGACGACGCAGCGTCCGCAGAGCGAGCGGATCGCGTCCATGACGTGCTCGACCATGATGATGGTGCGGCCCTGCTCGGAGAGCTTCGCGATCAGTTCGATGCCGATATTGAGTTCGCTCGGATTGAGCCCGGCGAGCCATTCGTCGAGCAGCAGCACCCGCGGATCGGACGCAAGCGCGCGCGCCAGCTCGACGCGCTTCTGGTCGATATAGGTCATGGCGGCGACCGGCACATGCTCGCGGCCGCGCAGGCCGACCAGCGCCAGCAATTCGTGCGCCACGTCGCGCGCCTGCGTACCCCAAAGCCTCCGGTGGCCGAAAACCGCGCCGGCGATGACATTATGCTCGGCATCCATGGCCGGCAGCATGCGCACCAGCTGGAAGGTGCGCGCGACGCCGCGGCGGGCGATCTGATGCGCCGGCAGCCCGGAAATCCGCGTGCCCGACAGCACGATCTCGCCGGCATCCGGTTGCAGCGCACCGGAAATCAGATTCAGCATCGTGGTCTTGCCGGAGCCGTTCGGTCCGATCAGGCCGAAGAGTTCGCCCTCCCGAACCTCGAAGCTCACGTCATTGACCGCGACCAGCCCGCCAAAGGCCTTGCGCGCACCGGAGACGGTAAGTGCCGCCGTGCTCATGCGCGCTCTTCCACAGCAACCGGCCCGGCCGGCGCGCGCGGCCCTTTGAGCTGCGTCCAAAGCTGTTCGAGCCGGCCGGTGATGCCGTCCGGCAGCAGATAGACGATCACCAGAAAGGCGATGCCGATGACGATCGAGGTATCGTTCGGAAAGCGCACCGACACGAAGTCCATCAGCAGCGTGAACGGAATGACGCCGACCAGCGGTCCCCACAGCCGGCGCGTGCCGCCGAGCAGCGCCATGATCACGACAAGGAACGAGATCATCGGATTGAACGCCGCCGGCGGCTCGATATAGGCATAACGCGGGGCAAGGATCGCCCCCGCCATGCCGATAAAGGCGCCGGAGATCATGAACAGGATGATTTTCAGCTTCGCGGTATCGATGCCGGAATGCTTGGCCACGGTTTCGTCATTGCCGATGATCTGCATGGCAAAGCCGAGCCGCGAGCGGTTGATGATCCAGCCGGTGAAGAAGATCACGGCGGTCAGCGCCAGCAGCATCCAGTAGATATGCTTCTCGGTGAAATCGGTGAAGACATAGAGGCCCATGCTGTTCGACACCTTGACCTGCGTGTAGGACACGACCTGGCGGACCAGTTCAGCAAGGCCGAAGGTGAAGATCACGAAATAAACGCCGGAAATGCGCAGGGTCGCAGCACCGACCAGGCCCGCCATGACCGCCGCCACCGCGCCGCCGATCAGCACGAGGACGCCGAACGGCAGATGGTCGAGGCCGATTCCGACGCTGTAGGTGCCGAGCCCGAAAAACGCGGCCGTCGCCAGCGACACATAATGCGTCGGCCCGGAAAACAGCGTCCACGCCGTGCACAGCGCGGCATACATCACCATGTTCAAGGCGAGCGACAGGTAATAGCCCTGATCGAACAGCGGCAGCGTGGCGGCGAGCGCAAACGCGGCCGCGCCCGCGACCCCCGTCTGGATTTCGCTGGGAGTGAGCTGCGTCATGCCTGTTGCCTGCCGAAAATGCCCTGCGGCCGGAACAGCAGCACCAGGACGAACAACGCATAGGTGGCGGCGAGTGTCAGCCCCGGATCGATCAGGCGCGCGACCGCTGTCTCCGCGATCCCGAGGATCAAGGCGGCGATCACCGCGCCGCGCACGTCGCCGACCCCGCCCATGATGACGATGATCAGCGCCTTCATGGTGAAAATCACGCCCATCGACGCGTTGAAGCTATAGAAGGTGGAGAGCAGCGTGCCGCCGCAGGCGGTCAGCGCGCCGCCGAGCGCGAAACACAAGGCCGCCGCCTTCGCCACATCGATGCCGACCAGATTGGCCGAGTTCGGGTTGACCGCAACCGCGCGCACCGCGGTGCCGTAGCGCGTCTTGTACAGAAACAGATAGAGGCCCGCGGCGATCACGCAGGCGGCGCCAAACGCGACCACGCGGTTCAGCCCGTAATAGGTGCCGAAAATGTCGAAGCGATCGGCAAGGAAGGTATAGGACGTATAGGCGCCGCCGAAGCCGCGCAGCATCAATCCCTGAAACAGGAACAGCAGCCCGAAGGTCGCAAGGATGGAATCCACCTCAAGCATGCCCTGGTTCTTGGCGCGATCGACCAGGGGCCGCAGCAGGATGGAATAGATGCCCCAGTTCACGACGAACGCGAGCGGGGCGATCACCAGAATGCCCCAGAGCGGATTCACCGCGTAGGACGTGAACAGCCAGAAGGCGATGAAACAGGCCGCAACGAAAGTCTCGCCATTGGCGAGGTTCATGATCCGGGCGACGCCGTATTGCAGCGTCAGGCCGAGCGCGATCAGCGCGTAGGTTCCGCCGAGCAGAATGCCGGTAACGATCGTCTCCATTGGGGTCCCGCAAGAAATCGTCCGGCGCAGCACTCGGCTGCGCCGGACATTTTCGCTCCTTGAAGCGTTACTTCCAGGGCTCTTTCTTGACCGGCGCTTTCGCGCCGGGAATGCCATCGGCAGCCACGCCATTGAACACGCCGTCCTGCCACTGGCCGACGGTCCAGACCTTGTGATTGATGCCGTCCTTGAGATCGACCTCGCCGATGACGGTCTTGAACGGCGCCTTGCGCAGCTCCGCGACCACCTTGGCGCGGTCGATGGTGCCGGCCCGTTCGATTGCCTGGCCGAGGATTTCAAGCCCGGCATAGGTCACCGCACTCGCCCAGGAATCCGGCTCGACGCCGGTGACGTCCTTGTGGCGCTTGCGGTAATCCGCGATCGCCTGCGAATTCGGATCGATGCCGCCGACGCCCATCACGCCATTGGCGGCGTCCTTGAAGCGGCCGATATAGCTCGGGAAGGCGGTGCCGACGCCGACATAGAAGGCGCCGACATCGAATTTCTGGATGCGCGCCTGGTCGGTCAGCGCGAAGGTGTCCGGCGGATAGGAGAAGGCGACGAAGGCATCCGGATTGGCCGCCTTGGCCGCGCTGATGATCGGCGCGACGTCCTGGGTGCCGAGCGGATAGGAGGTTTCATACACGATCTCGAAGCCGGCCTTTTCCAGCGCGGGCTTGCCGGCGCGGACGAGTTCGAGACCGAACGCATCGGCGACGTTGACAAGCGCAACGCGCTTGCCGATGGCGCCGGAGTCGCGCAGCTTCTTCAGCGCCTCGGCGGCGCCTTCGGCGAGCTGCCTGGAGGTGCCGAGCATCCAGGCCGAATTCGGCCAGCGCTTGGCGAATTCGGCGACATTGTCGGTCGCAGCCGTGGTCGCGATATGCGGATAGCCGAACTTCGCGATCAGCGGCGCAGTGGCGGCGTTGAGGCCGGTGGCATAGGGTGTCACCAGGAAGTCGACCTTGTCGACGGTGGCAAGCCGCGTGATGTTCTTGATCGCCTCGTCGGCGGTGGTCTTGTCATCGAGCTCGATGATCTCGACCTTCATCTGCTTGTCGCCGACCTTCAGGCCGCCGCGCTTGTTGACCTCTTCCGACCACAGCTTGATGTTGGGCCAATGCGTCACCGCGGCCGGCGCGCCGAGCGGGCCGGTCTTCGGCGCGCTGGCGCCGATCTTGATGACATCCTGAGCGGCCGCGATGCCGCCCGCCATCAATATGGCGGCGGCGGACGCCGCCAGCATCGTCGTCAGTTTTCTGAGCATCAATTCCTCCTCTGCGTTGCTGAATGAGCGCCGTTGGCGCCGGTTTTTGGCACCGGTTTTCCGCCCGCAATCTATTGGCGGCCCGGATCATGGTCCAGCATGGTTCATCGTTATCGTCAACGCCGCGAATGCCGCGCGTCGTGCTGCAATTTGCCGGCTCCGGTTTCGTTGGCGAAACCGGAGGCCGCGCCTCTAAGATCGTTGCATTTGCATCGATAAGCCGGCAGCCGTTCCCGGAATTGATCCAGCCAATCAGGCAAACTGGATGGTCTTGGTCTCCAGATAATTGTCGAGCCCTTCCGGCCCGCCCTCGCGGCCGACGCCGGATTGCTTGAAGCCGCCGAACGGCTGTTTCGGATCGACGATCATGCCGTTGATCGTGACCGTGCCTGTGCGCAAACGCCGCGCCATCCGGTAACCACGCTCGGCGTCTGTCGTATAGACCGAGGCCGCCAGCCCGTAGACGGAATTGTTGGCCTTGCGGATCGCATCGTCCTCGTCGGTATAGCCGATGACCGAAACGACGGGTCCGAAGATCTCCTCCTGCGCAATCTTCATGAACGGATGCACGTCGGTGAACACCGTCGGCTCGATGAAATAGCCCTTGTCGAGACCTTTCGGACGGCCGCCGCCGCAGGCGATGGTCGCACCTTCCGCGCGCCCCGCCGCGATATAGCCCTGCACGCGCGCCAGCTGACGCGCCATGGTGAGCGGCCCCATCTGCGTCTCCGGCGAGAACGGATCGCCGACCTTGATCTTCGAGACCGCGCCGACATAGAGATCGAGGAATTCCTGCTTGCGCTTTTCCGGCACCAGGATGCGCGTCAGCGAGAAGCAGACCTGCCCGGTGATCGGCATCGTATAGACCATCAGGCTCGGCAGCGCGGCGTTGAAATCGGCGTCATCCAGCAGCACCGCCGGCGACTTGCCGCCGAGCTCGAGGCTGACGCGCGCGAGCCGCTGCGCGCAGACCGCGGCAATATGTTTGCCGGCCGCGGTCGAGCCGGTGAAGGCCACCTTGTCGATGTCCCTGTGATGCACGAGATAGTCGCCGCCCTCGCGCCCGGCTGGGACAAGATTGAACACGCCGGCCGGCAGTCCCGCCTTCTCGATGCATTCGGCCAGGATATAGGCTTCGAGCGGGGTTTCCGGCGAGGGCTTCGACACGATGGTGCAGCCGGCGGCAAGCCCCGCCGCGACCTTGTAGCTTAGCAGCACCAGCGGCGCATTCCATGGCGTGATCGCCGCACAGACGCCGACCGGCTCTTTCGCCACTTTCACCTTGCCGCCGTCGTCGCGCTTGCGATCGTCGACGAAGGGATAGCGCTCGATCAGATCGGCATAATAATTGAACAGCGTCGGATTCTGGCCGACCAGCTTCTTGGTCAGCATGATCGGCGCGCCGACCTGCAGCGTCCAGGCATTGGCGATGTCGTCGAGCCGCTGCGTCAGAAGCTCGGCGATCTTGCGCAGATATTTGGCGCGCTCGGCCGGCGCCATGCGCGGCCAGGGCCCGTTGTCGAAGGCATCGCGCGCTTCGGCGACGGCGCGATCGATGTCGGCACGTCCCGCCTCAGGATAGCTGAGGATTTTTTCTTCGGTCACCGGCGAGATGACGTCGAGCATCTCTTTCGAAATCGGCTCGACCCATTGGCCGCCGATGAACAGCCGCTGCGGCGCCGCAGGCACAGGCTTGATCGTGGTCATCATGTTCATTCGGCCACCTCCCGGAGGCTGAAACGCAAACCGGATGCCCTTAAAGCCGCTCACACAGATGGTGGCAAGGGATCGGCAACGCCACGGCCGGTAACCGCCTGGCCCACGGTCTCCTTGGAGGCGCGCGGTGGGATCGCCGACCAATGCCCGCAGCGGATGGGCGCGCCGACCCGGCCCGCAAAATTTCAGCGGATCGGCGCTATGCGGCTGCGTCGGATTCGAACAGGGCGACGTAATAGACCCCGATTCTGCGGGTCAATGTCGCGGCCGCGACCGACGACACGGCGATACCCACGGCACCGGCAACGGGCGCGGCAAACGCCAGGGTGGCGGACGTGGCGGCGGCAAGCCCGGTCGGCGCTGCGCCGCCGAGAAGGCCGATCACGACTGCACGTGTCTTGTCGCGCTCGAACGGCACGCCATAAAGATCGCTGAGCGCCTTCACCATGCGCAGATTGACCGCAGTCACGCTGACGACATTCACCGCGGGCATCGGCACCAATCCGCCGAGACCGGCAAACATGCGGTAGCGATCGACGATCCTGAACGCGAGCCGCAACCGCTTCTCCGCTTCAGCCTGTTGCGAAGCGAGTGTTGCGACCGGAAGCGCATCGTTGGCAGGCGGCGGCGAGGGCGGCCAGATGTCGATCTCGCTTTTGGGCGCGGCCGCGACAGCTGATGCGGCAACGGACGGCGCCGGCTCCACGGCGGCCTCAGGCGCGGGCCTGCCGGGCCTGGCAGGCGCTTCCGCCTCGGTCTCAATCGGGATGAAGCGCAGATTGCTGCCGGACGGCTTGATCGCCTTTGGGAGCTGTTTGCGTGTCATGCTGCGGCCTGTTGCTGGCCGAGCACCATGTCGATTTCTTCGGCAATCGCGGCGATCTCTTTTGCAGCGGGCCCTTTCCAGCTGATCAGACTGGGCGTCGCCCCCCACAGCGAGGCTTCCGGATAGGCCACGCGATTCTGCATTTCGGTCTGCAGCACCGGCAGCCCCGCTTCGGTAAGTTCGGCGCGAATATGCCGGGCGATCACCGAATCGCGCGTGGTCTGGGTCAACAAGCAGCGAAACAGCGGGCGGCGTCCGTCCGGGCGCTCGGTGAGAAAACCAAGCGTGTCCAGTGTGCGGTCGACGTCGAAGGGCGACGGCTTGACCGGCACCAGCAGGAAATCCGAAACCGCGAGGCAATCGACGGTGGTTTTGGAGCGAAAGCCCGGCGTGTCGATGATGACCAGGCCGCCTGCATTCGACAGCCGCCGCGCCGTCTTGGTTGCTTCCTCGCTCGCATCCTCGATCACGGCAACACCGCCGAGCCCGCGCTCGCGTGCGGCCAGTCCCATGATCGAGCGCTGCGGATCGGCATCGATGAGTGTCGGGCGGCGGCCGCGCAAATGCCAGTACACCGCCAGGCAACTTGCGACCGTGCTCTTGCCGCTGCCGCCCTTCATCGTAGCCACGGTGACGATCATCTCACGGCCTCCTTGCCAAAGACCCGCGCAGTGATTCGTCGTTATGGTAACGAATTTCGGCAAGCCGCGCCCGGGGAATGCGGCGCGAATCGATCAGAAAGTTGGGCGTAGCTTGTGAACAGGGCGGCCCGGCCGCGCTGCTCTTGAGCGGGGCCCTTGTATTGGGCGGGGCCCTTGTATTGGGCGAGATCCATGTGTTGCGCGAGGCGCTTCATGGGCAGGGCGTTCGGACCGCCGCCGCAAAGGCGGGAAAGAAATCAGGCCCCAAAATGCATGACGCCGTCTCCGAATCTCTTCGGAAACAGCGCCAGACAGTCCGAAAGACAAATCGGTCCGGAAATTACCAGGCCGGGCAAACCGACAGGCCGGTGCACGAACCGAGCGTATAGTTTGCAGAGGCCTCGGTTCCTGCGGCGCTTTCCAGCGCCTCGTCGGACACGTCGAAGCTCAGGATCTCTTCTTCTTTTTGATTGAGGGTGGTGAGAGTCATGGCGTAATTCCTTTCATCCGCCAGATGCATAGAAAGTAACGAGGAAACTGATCAATTTCCCCCTGCTGGCGGGCGTCAGGATTGGCCAAGTGCGCCAAAAAGTCAATCAGCGCCCAGCTTCTCGGCAGACCATCCTTACGGTCAGCCCTGATCAATCCTTAGTTTCGGTCTGCCTTGCGCGGGAGTTGTTATCGATAATGAGTCGTATCCAATCGCCAGGGTCGCACAAAATCATCCCTATCTCCTTAAAGCCGGCCGATCTCCTGCTATCGCGCCGTCACCGGGCATCTTGCTCCGCCCGGACGGCATCGATCGCCTGCCGGGATGAGCAACATTTTGGCCGAAAGGCCGCCTGAGACGAAGCCTATGGACCGATTCCACCAGTGGCTGAGGCAGCGTGCCGCCACCATTGACGAGCGCCTGTCGGATGCCTTCGAGGCGCGACAGGAGCGCGCCGACGATGCCGCACCGGCCGACCGGCGGCTCGCGGCCTGGTGTCAGGCTGCGGCAAATGGCGACCCTGACCTGTTCCGGCGCCGGCTTGAGCGGGATGGATGGTCTGCGCAAACCGTGCTGTCCCGCCTTTCCGCCATTGACGTCGCGCCACAGGCGCCCGTCCCCGGCTGGCTCGACGACGCGATATGGATCGAGGCGGCGCTGGGCGAGCCATTCCGGAACGGTGAATTCGCCACCGGAGACCGCCCCTTCGTGCATCTGCTGATGCCGGTCGTCGACCGCGCAACCGCGCGGCTGTGGACCGATACCGGCGCATCGATCCGCAATCTGTTCACGCCGGACGGCGAAGCCTGCCTCCGGCTGATGCTGCTCGACCAGTTGTGCGAGTTGTGTGCGCCCCCGCTCTATGAGCGCTTTTCGGCAGCGCGCACCGGCGCTGCCTCCGGCTCCGAGCCGGCGACGCCGGGAAGCGCTGCTCTCTACGCGCGCTTCGTCGCGGACATGAAAGCCGGCGGCTTCCGGCAGCTGTTCGAGCAATGGCCGGTGCTGCTGCGGCTGATTGCAACGCTCACCCGGCAATGGATCGAAGCGGCCGGCGAATTCGCGGTCCGGCTCGATGCCGACCGCGACATGCTGCGCCGCGAATTCGCAGACGGCGACGGCGCGGCCCGCGTTTCGCGGATCGAGGGCAGCCTGTCCGACCGTCACAATAACGGCCGTTCGGTGTTCATCGTCACCTTCGAAGACGGCGCGCGCGCCGTCTACAAGCCGAAAGACCTGCGCCTCGATGTCGCCTGGTCCGGTCTGGTCGGCAGACTCAATCGGGCGGGCCCGCCCGTGGATTTGCGGGCGGTGCGCGCCATCGCGCGCGATGGCTATGGCTGGACCGAATT
>NZ_JBKBVB010000167.1:0-7074 GCF_046289595.1 Pseudorhodoplanes sp. | reverse complement strand
CAAGCGCTCGAATGCATTCCGCGCCACTAAATAGGCCGCGCCAAGGCGCGGCCGGCGGTGACGTTTTGAAAATAATCGTCGCAATAGGCCCATTTTACCCCCTAGTTTAATCCGAAAGGGCCGCTATGCGGCCCGCAATCTCAAGCGGTAGGGGATGGGCGGAGTCGCTCCCCCGCTACCAATCTCCTCAATGTCCAGAATCCACCAGGGTGGGCGCGATCGTGGTGCGCTGGCAGGTGCAGCGCACCGCGCGTCAATGGCCGCGGAACACCAAGTCGCGGACCGGCAGGATCAGCACCTGGATGCGCAGCAGGATAGCGTGGACCATCCCCACCGCGTCGACCATGTGCAGTCCGAAGCGGCGCAGCATTCCGACATTCTGCGTCGCCAGCAATTCGTGATTGCTGGTATAGGCGTTCGCAATGCAACTGCTGCCCGGCGTGACGCCGCTGAGCCCGCCGGGATAGAGCGGTTCGAGCACGGCCAGAATGGTGCCGGGCCGTACCGTCTGCTGCACGTCGATCAGCTGATCGCCGGCGCGAAACTGGCCGGCGGCAATGGCATCCTGAACTGAGGCCACGACCATCGGGATCACGGTCCATGGTTTCGAGATGCAGGAGGCTTCGGCGATCATGCCCGGCTTGATCACCTGCGCCTCGATCTGTGAGAAGCCCGCAGCAAGTGCACGCCGTCCGCCTTCGGCCGGGATGAGCACGCCCGCGGGCCGTGCGAATGGATTGACGATGTCGCCGACCCTAAGGGCGAATTGCTCGACCCGCCCTGTGATGCCGGCACGGATCGTGGTTTTGTCGAGCGCGACCTCCGCTTCGGCGAGAGTGGCTTCGGCACTCGCCTTTTGCGCCGGCAACACTCTTCCGACCTTGAGTTCAACGGCTTGCCGCTGCGCCTCTGCTGCATCGAGCGCGCCCTGCCGGGCCTTGACCGCGTTTTCCAGTTTCTCGATCTCGCGCCGCGCCACAACATCGGCGGAGCGGCGGTTGAGCTCCTGTTTGGTTTCGAGTTCGTCGATCGCCTGCTGCAAGGCGCTTCTTGCCTGTTCGGCTTGACCTGCGGCTGCGGCGATATCGGCGCGGCCCTGGATCATCTGGGCATCGAGCTCGGCGACGCGCCGCCTTGCAGTTTCGACCGCCGCGCGCTGTTGCGCATCGTCGAGCCGGAAAATCGGGTCGCCGCTCTTCACGTCGTCGCTCATTCCAACGAAGATTTCCGCAACCCTGCCATTGGTTTCGGACACGATCGGCACCGCGCGGAACGAGGCAACCACCGAATTGGTGGAGGGATGGAAGTAAAAGACCGTGGTGATCAGCGCGACCGTCAGCAACAGGCAGGTGACGATGCCCCAGCGCAGTTCGAACCACACCGAGTAGAGGGTGATTTCCTTGCCGAGGCGCTTGCCCTGGCCATAGCGCCGGTAAAGATAATCCGGCAGGATGGTGAGCATGGAGCAGAGCAGAAGTTCAAGCATGGATCAGTGCTCTCTCTTCTGCGCAGCGAGTGAGGCACGCTCGATTTCGTCGGCTTCCCGGTTGCCGTCGCCGGGCGGAATGCCTGCAAGTTTCTCGGTAGAGCCGGCGATCCGGCGTAGCGGCGTGCCGAAATCCGGCAGATCGATCAGCGCCAGCAGCAGGGCGGCAACCCAGAAAATATGCTGGTGCGTGAGCAGGGCGATCAGGCCGAGCACCGCAACGATCTCGAATTGGAGCTTTTGCGACTTGTGCGCCAACCGCTCCGGAAGGGTGTGCAGCCGCAGAAAAATCAGACCGACCGCGACGATTGCGGCCAGGAGAAAAAGTGCGGTCCCGACCAGCAGGAGATCGCTGCCACCGGGGGCGGGGATAAACCAGGGCAGGTGATCAGGTGCAGCGGGGTGCATGGATGTTGACATATCGGCCGGCTCGCGAACGCCATTTCTTGGATAGGAAGGCTATCCGATCGGCGTGCCGGGCGGAATAGGGGGCAGGCCGAGAGGAAAAGGCGGCTCGGACATCACACTCGTGTGACTGCCGAAACATTCAGGCGTTCGAACCGAACTTATCAGTAAGGAGACCAAGAGGGAGCCAGCCGACAGATGCCGCGACAGGCGCACGCCGACGGCTTCCGCCCAAAGCCGCAGGGGATAGAGCATGACTCGAGACCTCATCATTGACGAAGCCGCATTCGCCGCGATGGCCGCCGGGGCCTTCGTGGTCCGCAACGCCGCCGTGATCGTCACGCTCAGCCTGCTGGTCATATGCGGGTTTATCAACGTCTGATTGTTCCGGAAAATCCGCAGACCGCGTGCATCGACGGTGGTATCTCTCGGCCCCGTCGTTCATCATGACTTCATGTCACATTACGATGTCATCGTCGTCGGCGCAGGCGCCGCCGGAATAGCCGCGGCCCGCGCGCTTCATGACGCCGGCCTCCGCATCTGTGTTCTGGAAGCGCGCTCACGTATCGGCGGACGCGCGTTCACACAAATCGCGGCGGGCTTCCCGCTCGATCTCGGCTGCGGCTGGCTGCATTCGGCAGATCGCAATCCCTGGTGTGGTGTCGCGCGCGGTCTCGGTCTTTCCATCGACACGACTCCGCCGCCCTGGACGAGGCCATCGCTGCCGACCGGCTTTCCGCTTGAACACCAGCGCGACTTTCGCGCGGCGCTCGATGAATTCTATCAGCGCGTCGAAGCGTTCGGCATGCAGGGCCGCGATGGTCCGGCTTCCGACTGTCTGCAACCGGGCAACCGGTGGAACGGCCTGATCGGAACCGTCGCAACCTTCGTGACCGGTTCCGAATGGGACAACGTATCGGTCCTCGACCTGCACCGCTATGCCGATACCGGCGTGAACTGGCGCGTGGTCGAGGGCTATGGCGCGCTTGTTGCGCGCTACGCGCAGGGCCTCGACATCCACCGCGATTGCCCGGTCCGTCGCATCGATCACAGCGCGGTGCCGATCCGGGTCGAGACCACTCGCGGCACGGTGACGGCGCAGGCCGTTATCGTCACCCTCCCTGCGTCGCTGATCGCGCTGGAGGCGGTGACATTCACGCCGGCTTTGCCCAACAAGACAGAGGCTGCAGGCGGGCTGCCGCTCGGGCATGACGACAAGCTGTTCCTGTTGCTGGAGCACGCGGACGAATTCGAGACGGACAGCCGGCTGTTCGGCCGCACCGACCGCACCGGGACCGGCGCTTACCATATGCGTCCGTTCGGCCGGCCGCAGATCGAATGCTATTTCGGCGGCGCGCTGGCGCAGGAGCTGGAGCGCGGCGGCGCGCAAGCCTTTTTCGCTTTCGCCAAGAGTGAGCTGGCCAATCTCCTCGGCAACGACTTTGCAAAGCGGATCGCGCCGGTCGCCGTGCATTCATGGGGTGCCGACCCGTTCGCCCGTGGCGCCTATTCCTACGCCAGGCCGGGCAGCGCCGATTGCCGGGCAGCGCTCGCAGCGCCGGTCGAGGGCCGCATCTTCTTTGCGGGGGAGGCGTGTTCGCTGCACGATTTCTCGACCGCACATGGAGCATTCGCGACTGGAAAGGCCGCCGCGGAAGCGGTGCTGAACGCACGCGCTTCCGCATGACCATCGTCGCTGATTAAGCGATGCGCCCTTCCGGGGTGTATTGGTCGATCGCCTGCGGCAGCGTCTTGGAGAGCCGGTCGAGCAATTCCTGCTCGCTGAGGCCGGTGGCCTGGGTCAGTGCCGAAATCACATCGGGGCCGAGCGCGGAGCGCAGATCGGTCGGCGCAACATCTTTATTGGGGCCCGTGCCGACCCAGGACTCGACCTTGTCCCGGTGTCCGGACTGGCCGAACCGGTCCATCAACTCGCCAAGCGCGCCGGTCAGAAGGCCGCCAACGCTGGTACCCGCGAGCAGGCCGCCGAGGCCACCGGGCAGAGCGTTGCCAGCGCCGGTGCCAGGAGACGATGCGCCGGCGCCGCCCTTCGAGAGATTGCCGAGCATCTCCGCGATCTTGTCGCGGTTTTGATAGCCTGCGATCGCAAGCAGCCCGAGCAGGGCTGTCATCGAGGGAAATCCGCTGCGTGACATCGGTGTGAGCTCCGCATGATGGAAGGACGAGGCCGGCGAGACAGTCACACCGGACGATTACCGGCCGCAAACGCCAGCGACAACCGTCGGGTTCCCGCGACGCCCGGACTTCATGCGAATGTGATGGCGACGGTGTGACACCGGCATGCGGCACAGGGCGTGATCGGGACGGTCCAGAGCCCGCCGCATTGACGCAGGGACGATTCCCCCTCACGTTACCCCCATCCCGCCCGGCAAATATCTTCATGCACGAGACGACTCCGCTTTTCATCCCGCAGTTCGCGGGCCTGTATGCTTCCGCAGCGCCACTCGCGGAGATGGTGCTGCGGGTGGTGGTCGGGCTTTCGCTGGTGCCGCATGGCCTGCGGATGTCGATGGGCTTTTTCCCCAATTCCGGCGGGCCGGTCAGCAATGTCACGGACTTTGCGAAGCTTCTGGATAACGGCGGCTATCGCCCCGGCAAACTCTGGGCCTGGGTGATCGTCATCACCGAGCTGGTCGGCGGCCCGCTGCTGGCGCTCGGCCTGTTCACGCGGGTCGCGGCGATCCCGATCGTGATCCTGCTCGCGCTCAGCATTTGGGAGCACAGAAAGGGCTTTTTCTGGAATCAGGGCGGCTGCGAATATCCGCTATTGTGGACGGCGGCCGCACTTTATTTTCTCGCCCATGGCGGCGGAGCTTATTCTGTCGATGCATTGATCGGGCGGGCGTTTTGAAATCACGCCGCGGGCTGCGGGGACAATCCGGATGAGCTACATCGCCTTCGCCGTCGTCGCCGCGCTCTTGATCTACGGCGTCGTGATTTTGAACGGTCTCGTTCGCGAGCGCAACATGGTGCGCGAGGGCTGGAGCGGGATCGACGTTCAATTACGCCGGCGCGCCGATCTCGTCCCGGCGCTGGTCGAGACCGTGAAGGCCTATGCGGCGCATGAGCGCAAGCTGTTCGAGGAGATCACCGCAATCCGCAGCGCAAGCCTCGCGGCAGCCGATGTGCGCGCGCAGGAGAGTGCCGAGCGTGCGCTGGAGAGCGCCCTTGGCAAGCTGATCGCGCTGAAGGAGGCCTATCCGGACCTGAAGGCCGACCGCAATTTCCTGAAGCTGCAGGAGCAGCTTGCCGAGATCGAGGACCAGTTGCAGATGGCGCGGCGCTATTACAACGGCTCGGTGCGCAACCTGAATATCTCGATCCAGTCGTTTCCGAACCTGCTGATCGCGCGGCCGCTCGGTTTCAAGGAGGCGGAGTTCTTCGAGGCCGACGAGGCCGGCCGGGTGACGCCGAATGTCAGCTTCGAGCGGGCCTGACATCATGAAGGTGCTTGTCCGCCTCGTTTTCGTTGCCGTTCTCGTCACGGCGCTGCCTTTGTCCGCCGCGGCGGCCGAACGCATTCTGAATTTCATCAGCGATGTGAAGGTGGAAAAAAACGGCGATCTTGACGTCACCGAAACCATTCGCGTGCAGGCGGAGGGGCGCGAGATCCGGCGCGGCATCCTGCGCGATTTTCCGACCCGCTATACCGCGCGCGACGGCCGCAGGGTCGAAGTTGGCTTCGTGGTTTTGTCGGTAACGCGCAACGGCAATCCGGAGCCTTACAGCACGGAGCGGTTGTCGAACGGCGTGCGGGTACGGATCGGCAGCGCCGACCGCACCGTTCAGTTCGGGCCCAACACCTATGTGATCAACTACCGGACCACGCGGCAGATCGGCTTCTTCGCGGACTTTGACGAACTCTACTGGAACGCCACCGGCACCGGCTGGACCTTCCCGATCGATGTTGCGGAGGCGCGGATCACGCTGCCGGAGCCCGTCGCCTTCACCCAGACCGCATTTTATACCGGTCCGCAGGGCGCCACCGGCACGGATGCGCGTATTGTCGAGCAGCGCCCGGGATATATTGTGTTCCGTACCACGCGCCCCTTGCCCGCGCGCAACGGCCTCACCGTCGCGGCCGGATTTCCGAGAGGGATCGTCTCGCCGCCGACGCAGGCTCAGCTCGCGCAATACTGGCTTGCCGACAATCTGCCCGTCGCCGTCGCAGCGATCGGGCTGCTGCTGCTGTTCGGCTATTATCTCTACGCTTGGCTGAAGGTTGGGCGCGATCCGCGGCGCGGCACGATCATCCCGCTCTTCGCGCCGCCCAGGGGCATGTCTGCGCCCGCAGTCCGTTATGTTCATGAGATGGAGTTCGACAACCGCGCCTTCAGCGCGGCCATCCTCGACCTTGCCGTGCATGGCGGGGTGAAGATCAACGACAGCGGAAGGCAGATGCGCCTTACCGCGCTAGCTGGAGGGCAAAACGTTTCGCCGCCGGTCGCCGAGATGGCGCGAGAATTGTTCCTGCTGGACAATTCGCTGCTGCTGGACAACGTCAATCACAAGACCATCGGCAAGGCGAAAGATAAGCTGCATGAGCATTTGCAGCGGCTCTACCAGAATACCCTGTTCACCAACAATTATCGCTGGTCGATCATGGGTGTTATTCTGTGGCTGGCGTTCATCGGCGCGATCGCGCTCTCAGTGTTCTCAACCTATGGCTCCGACCTTGGCGGCGCGATGTTGTTCGGCACGGCCTTTGCTGCGCCTGCCGTTGCGGTGATGGTGTCATTCTTGCTCGGCGTGATGGCCGGGCGAACCGGCCTTGCCGCGTTCCTGTTTGGTGTTGCGTTTTCTGGCGCCTTCGCGATTGCAGGCTTTGCCGTTCTCCTCGGGGCCGTTCACACGGCGACCGGATCACTCGTGGCGCTCGCGATTCTCGCCCCGATCATTGTTGCGCCTATGGTCTGGCTCGCCTTCTATGTGCTCAAGGCCCCGACCGTCGAAGGCCGCAAGGTCATGGACGAAATCGAGGGCTTCAAGCTCTATCTCGGCGTCGCCGAGGAGGACCGGCTGAATTATCTGCATCCGCCGGAAAAGACTCCGGAATTGTTCGAGCGCTATCTGCCTTATGCTGTGGCGCTCGACGTCGAGAACAAATGGGCGCAGAAAGTTTCCGGTGTGCTGGCGGGGGGAGCAGCGGAGGGTGGAGGGAA
>NZ_JBKBVB010000016.1:0-48608 GCF_046289595.1 Pseudorhodoplanes sp. | reverse complement strand
AGCCGCGCGCCGCGAACCAGCGCGAGAAGACCTCCGGGAGAGCGTCGGGGGGCGCGATGGGATCGAGCAAGGTCACGCGGACCAGCTTACCGCGGCGACAGTGGCGAAGAAGGGGCGCGCTCCGCAATCACCAGCAAGCCGGGCACCGGAACATCGGCCTCCATGCGGGTCGAGACCGGCTCAAGCGTGCGGATCGTCAACCCGGCCAGCTCCAGCGCGGTTCGCACATGCGCCTCGCCATGCGCGTAGCGCAGCTTCGGCCCGAGGATGACGCCGCCGTCGCCATGGGTCTCGACCGTGAAGGCGAACAGCCCCTCGGACGCCAGCACGTCATGGACCAGCGCCGCGATCAGCGTCAGGTCGGCGCAATAGACGAACACGTCCGCCGCCACGATGAGATTAAAGCGGGCATCGGCGCGGATATGGCGGTCGAGACTTTCGGTGAGATCGCCGGTATCCAGTTTGTCATAGAGGTTCTTCCGCTGCGCCTGCGCGATCATGCCGGGCGAGAGATCGACGCCCTCGATCCAGTCGCAGACCGGCCGGAACGCGGCGCCCGACAATCCTGTGCCGCAGCCGAGATCGAGCATGGCGGCAAAATGCACCGGCCGGTTCTGCGCGCGGCGGGCGTCCGCCACGGCCTGCGCCAGCAGTTCCGGCGCGGTGTAGCGGAGCGCCGCCAGCGCATCGTCGAACTTCGCTGCGTACTGATCGAACACCGAGCGCACATAGTCGGCCGACATCGCATGTCCGCCGATATTCAGAAGCCTCAGCCGCAATCCCGCACCGTGCCGGTCGGCGGGGTCCGCGGCCAGCGCCCGCGCGAAGGCTGCCACTGCGCCGTCCCGGTCGCCCGCCACCTCGCGCAAATGCCCGAGGTCGAACCACGCCGCGGCGAAGCCGGGCGTGCGCTCCACCGTCTGTTCCAGCAGGTCGATCGCGGCGGCATGGTCGCCCCGTTCCCGGAACTCGCGCGCCATGCCGTAGCGCCGGTCGGCGATCAGGTCGCCCGACGACTGAAACAGCGTTTGCAGCGTTGAAGACATTCTCGCGATTTCCCGCCCATGGCTTATGTAAGCACGATGCGTCCCGAAGACCTGCTGCTCCCGACGCCCTCCGGCGTGTTCTGCAAGACCGGCGGCTTTTACATCGACCCGACCCGTCCGGTCGACCGGGCGCTGATCACGCACGGCCATTCCGACCACGCCCGGGCCGGCCACGGCGCCGTGCTGGCGACGCAGGAAACCCTCGACATCATGCGGCTGCGCTACGGCGATGATTTCGCTGGCTCCACGCAGGCGCTCCGCTACGGCGAGACCGTGACCCTGAATGGCGTCGCCGCGACCTTTCATCCCGCCGGCCACGTGCTGGGATCGGCGCAGATCGCGGTCGAACGCGGCGGCTGCCGGATCGTGGCGTCCGGCGACTACAAGGACGTAGCGGACCCGACCTGCGCGCCGTTCGAACTTGTGCCCTGCGACGTGTTCATTACCGAAGCCACCTTCGGCCTGCCGGTGTTCCGCCATCCCGATCCGGATGCGGAGATCGCCAAGCTCCTGCATTCGGTCGCGCTGTTCCCGGAGCGTGCGCATCTTGTCGGCGCCTATTCGCTCGGCAAGGCGCAGCGGGTGATCGCGCTGATTCGCAAGGCGGGCTACCGCGAGCCGATCTACCTGCATGGCGCGATGGAAACGCTGTCGCGTTATTATCTCGCCCGCGGCATCGATCTCGGCGACCTTCGTCCCGTCCGCGACGTGAAGAAGCAGGAACTCGGCGGCAGCATCACGCTGTGCCCGCCCTCGGCGCTGAAAGAGGTGTGGTCGCGCCGGTTTCCCGATCCGGTGACGGCCTATGCCTCGGGCTGGATGCGGGTGCGGGCGCGGGCGCGGCAGAGCCTCGTGCAATTGCCGCTGGTGATTTCGGATCACGCGGACTGGGACGGCCTGCGCGACACCATCATCGCGACCGGCGCGTCCGAAATCTGGGTGACGCACGGCCAGGAGGACGCGCTGGTCCACTGGTGCGGCTTGCAGGGGCTAAAGGCGCGGCCGCTCGACATCGTCGGCTATGGCGACGAGGACGAGACGAACGGCACGTCTCTCGAAGGCGACGCGGGACATCCTGCATGAACCGCTTCGCCGAACTGCTCGACCGCCTCGCCTATGAGCCCGGCCGCAACAACAAGCTGCGGCTGATGACCGACTATTTCCGTCACACGCCGGATCCGGAGCGTGGTTACGCGCTCGCGGCACTGACCGGCAGTCTCGTGTTCCAGCACGCCAAGCCGGGCATGATCCGCGCGCTCATTACCGAGCGCACCGATGCAGTGCTTTTTGCACTATCACGCGACTTCGTCGGCGACACCTCGGAAACCATTGCGCTGATGTGGCCTGTGCCAGTTGCGCGGCCGAATTTCATTCCGTCGATCACCGATGTCGTGACCACACTCAACACCCTCGGCAAGGCACAACTGCCCGCGCAGATCGCGCGCTGGCTCGACGCGCTGGACGAAACCGGGCGCTGGGCGCTGCTCAAGCTCGTGACCGGCGCGCTGCGCGTCGGCGTGTCGGCGCGGCTTGCCAAGACCGCCGCGGCCGCGCTTGGCGCCAAGGACGTGACCGAGATCGAACTGATGTGGTCGGGCCTCGAACCACCCTACGTAAATCTGTTTGCCTGGCTCGAAAGCCGCGGAGAGAGGCCGGAAACGTCTGACCCGGCGCCGTTTCGCCCCGCGATGCTGGCGCAGGCCATCGAGGAGACCGACTTCGACAAGCTCGATCCGGCGGATTTCCTCGCCGAATGGAAATGGGACGGCATCCGCGTGCAGGCCTCGGCCGGCGTCAATCCACGCGGCGACCGCATCGTGCGGATGTATTCGCGCACCGGCGAGGACATTTCGAAGAGTTTTCCTGACCTGCTGGAGTCGCTGAATTTCAACGGCTCGCTCGACGGCGAATTGCTGGTCCTGCGCGAAGGCCGCGTGCAGAGCTTCAACGTGCTGCAGCAGCGGCTGAACCGCAAAGCCGTGACCCCGAAATTGACACTGGATTATCCGGCACATTTGCGCGCCTACGATCTCCTTGTCGATGGACACGAAGACCTGCGCGAATTGCCGTTCGAGGAGCGCAGAAAGCGCCTGCAAAACTTCATCGCGCGGCACGCGCATCCGCGGCTCGACCTGTCACCGCTTGTTCCCTTCTCCTCGTGGGACGAACTCGCCGCGGCGCGCGCCGACCCCGCTTCGGCCGGTGCCGGCGAGGACGCCAGCGCCGTCGAGGGGATCATGATCAAGCGCAAAGACGCGCCCTATGTCCCCGGCCGGCCGAAGGGATTGTGGTGGAAATGGAAGCGCGATCCGTTCACGGTCGATGCGGTGCTGATGTATGCGCAGCGCGGCAGCGGCAAGCGTTCGTCCTATTATTCCGATTATACCTTCGGCGTCTGGACGCTGGTCGATGGCGTGGAAACGCTGGTGCCGGTCGGCAAGGCCTATTTCGGCTTCACCGACGAGGAACTGATCCGGATCGACCGCTTCGTGCGCAACAACACCGTGGAGCGGTTCGGCCCGGTCCGCGCGGTGAAATTCGGCCCTCACGAGGGCCTCGTGCTGGAAGTCGCCTTCGAGGGGCTGCAACGGTCCACCCGGCACAAATCCGGGCTCGCGATGCGGTTTCCGCGGATCGCAAGACTGCGCTGGGACAAGCCCCCGCGGGAGGCCGACCGGCTGGAAACGCTGGAAAAGATGGCACAAACGCTTGAGGAAAGCCGAGGCTCCGCACCCCACCGCTTGCAAGGCGCAGCCCGCTGATTAAATGATCGCGGTATCCGGCCGCGACGCCGGAATGGAGGGGTCCATGTCCACCAACGATCCGCGCGCCTCGATCGAGCCGTCACGGCCTGCGCAGAGCGATTCGCTGACGCGCTTTCTCGGCGGATCGCCGCTCGCGGTCGCCGGCCGGCTGATCCTGCTGTCGATCCTGGTCGGCTTCGTGATGGTGACGTTCGGTCTCGATCCCTACAACATCATCCGCAGCATCCGCCACCTGTTCGAGACCATCTGGCATCTCGGCTTCGACGCCATTCACTGGCTGTGGCGCTACTTTCTGCTGGGCGCGGTGATCGTGATCCCGGTCTGGCTGCTGATGCGCCTCGTGAACGCCCCGAAGGGACGGTAATTCTCCACGCACATTACTCCGCTCGTCCCCGCGAAAGCGGGGATCCAGAGTCAGGATTGCTGGATCCCCGCCTTCGCGGGAATGAGCGGAGTTTGTGGACGTTACACCGGCCAGGGCTGCGCGGTGATGTCGGCCGCATCCACGCCGACCAGTTCGGCGAGCGGCCGCTTGTCCGCCTCCACAAGCAGCGCGCGCTTGATCTCGTCGACCAGCGCAATTCCATGAAACACCAGCGCGCTATAGAGCTGGATCAGCGTCGCACCGGCGCGCAATTTCGCAATCGCGGCCGGACCTGAATCGATACCGCCGACGCCGACGACCGGCATCGCACCTTCGAGCCGAACATAGGTTTCCGCCAGCATCCGCGTCGACAGCGGAAAGAGCGGCTTGCCGGACAGTCCGCCCTGCTCGATCGCCTTCTCGCGTTCGCGCAAGGACGGCGGGCGCGTCACCGTGGTGTTGCCGACCACCATACCGTCGACCTTGCGGCTGCGCACGATGCCGACAATGTCGTCGAGATCGGCGAGCGACAGGTCCGGCGCGATCTTGACCAGAAGCGGCGTCGGGCCGGCATGCGTGCTGACGCGGTCGCGCACCTCGATCACCCGCGCCAGAAGATCGTCGAGCAGTTTCGCCTCCTGCAGATTGCGCAGGCCCGGCGTATTCGGCGACGACACATTCATGGTGATATAGGAGACCACCGGCGCGAAGGCCTCCACCAGCCGGACGTAATCGGCGGTGCGGTCCTGGCTGTCCTTGTTCGGGCCGACATTGATGCCGACGATGCCGCCCTGGTGCGCGCGCGCGGCAAGACGGCGCAGCACCGCGGCGGCGCCATGCGAATTCAGCCCGAGCCGGTTAATCACCCCGCCATCGGCGTCGAGCCGGAACAGCCGGGGACGCGGATTGCCCGGCTGCGGCAGCGGCGTGACCCCGCCGACCTCGACGAAGCCGAAGCCGAGCCGCAGCAGCGCGTCCGGCACCTCGGCATTCTTGTCGAACCCGGCCGCAAGTCCGACCGGATTGGGGAAATTCAGCCCGAAGGCGCGCACCTTGAGCCGCGAATCGTCGGGCTGGGGCGCCGGCAGCGGCGCCCATTGCAGCGCGCGCAACGCCATCCCGTGCGCGTCCTCAGGATCGAAACGATGCAGGACAGGACGCGCCAGACGCTCAAGAAGGGCAATCACAACCGGCAAAACTCCACGTCAAGGGCGCGCCGAACCTAACCGGCGTCCGCAGGACAAGACAAGAAACCTGACGCGGGACTGGACAGCGCCCCCAAACAAGACTAATTCCCTTGTTCAGGTAGGACAATAGTCATACTATCGAATCCGTTTCGCAGCGCATGGGGCTCGCCATGCTGACGCACGCTCAGATCTGGACCGCCATCGACCGGCTCGCGGCGCGCGCCGGGCTTTCGGCGTCCGGCCTCGCCAAGAAGGCCGGGCTCGATCCGACCACCTTCAACAAGTCCAAACGCATCACGCCGGACGGCCGGGCGCGCTGGCCCTCGACCGAATCGGTCGCCAAGTCGCTCGCCGCGACCGGCACCAGCATCGAGACCTTCATCGCGCTGATTTCAGAGGCGCCGCGGCCGATCACGCAAGCCGTGCCGCTGATCGGCTTTGCGGAAGCGGGCTCGCGCGGCTATTTCGACGACGGCGGCTTCCCGGTCGGCAAGGGCTGGGACGAGATCGCCTTCCCCTCGGTCAATGACGAGCACGCCTATGCGCTGGAGATTTCCGGCAATTCGATGGAGCCGGCCTATCGCAAGGGCGACGTGATCGTGGTGTCGCCGGCCGCGCCCGTGCGCCGCGGCGACCGCGTGGTGGTCAAGACCAAGGACGGCGAGGTGATGGTCAAGCAGCTCGCCCGCAAGACCGCCAAGACCATCGAGCTGCATTCGCTCAATCCCGATCATGCCGCGCGCACCCTTCCGATGTCGGACGTGCTGTGGGTCGCGCGCATCATGTGGGCGAGCCAGTAGGTTTAACGTCATTCCGGGGCGCGAGCAAAGCTCGCGAACCCGGAATCCATAAGCACGATCCGCGAGCATGGATTCCGGGTCCGCGCGTTTCACGCGCGTCCCGGAATGACAGTCACGCGCTTCTTGCCAATGCGCCGTCGATCATGTCGACGGTATTCTTCAGGCCATAGGCCGCGACGAACGAGCCGAAGCGCGGGCCCTTTTCCTGCCCGAGCAGCACCTGGTACAGCATGTTGAACCAGTCGAGCGAGACGCCGGGCTTGCCGTCCTTGGCCTTCTTTTTCTCGTCGAGGAACGGCTCGCGGCGGCCGATCTCGTAGACCAGATCCTGGATCGTCTCCGCGGTGGCATCGACCGGCATGTTGGAGAGCGCATCGCGCAGATCCATCAGCGCCGCACGCTCCTGATCGGTCGGCTCGCGGAATTTCTTTGTGGGCAGCACGAAGTCGCGATAATAGTTCAGCGCATAGCCGACCAGCGCATGCAGCGTCGGATGGGTCTGCGGGCTCACGCCCGGCCGATAGCGCGCGATGAAGCCCCAGAGCGTCTCGGCATTCTCCGCATTCGACGACGACACCAGCGTCAGCAACATCTGGAAATTGACCGGCATATCCACCGCCGGCGGCTGGCCGGAATGGATGTGCCAGACCGGATTCGACAGCCGCTGCTTGTCGTCCTGCCGCCGGTAGCCGTCCAGGAACTGGAAATATTCGTCGACGTTGCGCGGGATGACGTCGAAATACAGCCGCTTCGCCGCCTTCGGCTCGCGATACATGAACAGCGACAGCGATTCCGGGGAGGCATAGCGCAGCCATTCGTCGATGGTCAGGCCGTTGCCCTTCGACTTCGAGATCTTCTGCCCCTTCTCGTCGAGGAACAGCTCGTAATTGAAGCCTTCCGGCGGGGTGCCGCCGATCGCGCGGTTGATCTCGCCCGACAGCTTCACCGAGTCGATCAGATCCTTGCCGGCCATCTCGTAATCGACGCCGAGCGCATACCAGCGCATCGCCCAGTCCGGCTTCCACTGCAGCTTGCAGCGGCCGCCGGTGACGGGCGTCGTCACGCTTTCCTTGGTATCCGGATCCTCGTAAGTGATGGTGCCGGCCTTCGCATCATGCGCCGTCACCGGCACCTGCAGCACGATCCCGGTGCGCTCCGAGATCGGCAGGAACGGCGAATAGGTCTGCGCCCGCTCCTCGCGCAGCGACGGCAGCATGATCGCCATCACCTTGTCGTAGTTCGCCAGCACCTGAATGAGCGCCTGGTCGAAGCGGCCCGATGTGTAGCATTCGGTCGCCGAGAAGAATTCGTAGTCGAAGCCGAAGGTATCGAGAAAGGCGCGCAGCCGCGCATTGTTGTGCGCGCCGAAGCTCGGATGCGTCCCGAACGGATCGCGCACCCTGGTCAGCGGCTTGCCGAGATCCTGCGCCAGCATCTCGCCGTTCGGCACATTGTCCGGCACCTTGCGCAGCCCGTCCATGTCGTCGGAGAAGGCGATCAGCCGCGTCTTGATCTTGTCGTCGGTGAGCACGCGGAACGCATGACGCACCATGGTGGTGCGCGCGACCTCGCCAAAGGTACCGATATGCGGCAGGCCCGAGGGGCCGTAGCCGGTCGAGAAGATGACCTCGCCTTTCGGCTTCTTCTTCAGCCGCGCCACGATCTTGCGCGCCTCCTCGAACGGCCAGGCGCCGGATTGTTCGGCGAGCGCGCGCAGGCTTGCAGCATCAGTCACAGACATCTTCTTTCCAATTTTCGATCAAAACGGGCTGACCGGGAAATAGCGCAGCCACAGATCGGTGAAGCGCCCCTTTTCCCAGAGCCGGAACAGCGCGTAGTTCAGGGCCTGCCGCAGCGTGTCGTTACCCTTCCTGACGGCGATACCGACCCCCTCGCCAAAATACCGGCCCTCGAAGAACGGGCCGCCGGCAAAGGCGCAGCAGCCGCCCGAATCGGTCCCGTTGATCCAGAACGACAAGGCGATGCCGTCGCCGAAAACATAGTCCACCTCGCCCCGCCGCAAGGCGTCGCGCGTCGCATCCGCCGTGAGATAGGCGACGGGCTGCGCCTCCGTAAACAAAGACTTCAGATAGGCCTCATGGGCGCTGCCGCCGACCACCGCAATCTTCTTGCCTTCGAGCTGCTCCGGCTTGAGCACCGGACTCGCAACCGCTTTCAGCGCAGCAAAGCGCGCCGGCACCCGGTAATAGGGGTCGGTGAAATCCATGACCTTGCGGGTTTCCTTGTTCACTGCAAGGGACGCGATCACCGCCTCGCCGCGATTTTCGTTCAGTGCCGGCACCAGCGTATCGAAGCGGCGCATCTGGATCGTGCAGACGACTTTCAGTTCTTCGCAGATCAGGCGTGCCAGATCGACATTGAATCCGACCGGATGGCCATCCTGGTTGGCATAGTTGAACGGCGGATAGTCGGTCTCCGTCATGAAGCGGATCTGCGTCAGACGCGACATGTCGGGGCGCTCGGGCCGCCGCTTGGGATCCCAGAAGCCCGGATAGGGTGACGGCGCGGGCGCAATCTCGCGCGGCGGCGGCAGATGGGGCTGGGCAAGGGCCGGCACGACCACGGCGGCCGGCACAAGGCCGGCAAGAGCAAGCAGCAGCCCCGAGATTTTCCTGTGGCAATGTCCTGGCAACATCGACCATACTCGCATGCGTTGTCCAAATAACAGCATTCGCGTGTCTATAGCAGCCAGTGAAGTAGCGTAACACCAGTACGGATCATGGGGCGGCCATGCGGGGGCCGATGGTCGAAACCGGGTCCGCGGACCCGCGGCGTGCGGGCGATATCTCTCATACGGGTGATATCTGTCATGCGGGCAATATCTCTTACGGCTCGCGACCGGGTTCAAGGCCGGATTTTGCCGGTGCACGCATTCGTGCCCGGATCGCGGCCTGCCCCGAAGTCGATTGCGTCCGTCATCTGCTGCCGCCGGCGCGGATCGCAGCCGCGGAATTGCGCGCTGCCGAAATCGGGACCGGTGCCGACCGCGTGCTGGTGACGGAAGGCGCCATCGCCGATCGCGACTATGTGCGGGCGCTGGCGCGCCATTACGGGCTCGTTGTCGAACCTCTGGAGCGGCTACCGCGCTCCGCCTGCCCGGCCGACGACAAAACGCTTATCTCCGGGCTGGCGCGCGGAACCCTGCCGATCAGCGCGAACCACGGTCTTATCTGGGTGATCGCACCCTGGCACCTGTCCGCGCGGCTTCTGATCGCAACGTTGCAACGCTATCCGGCGATGCGATCGCGGCTGCGGATCGCGGCCATGGAGGATATTCGCGGCTTCGTTCATCGCGAAGTGCAGACTGTGGTGGCGTGCAGGGCGGCCTTCGATCTGCGCGCGCACCGCCCCGAATTCTGCGCGGGAACAAGCCGCAGCCGAAGACCGCTCGCCTGGCTTGCAGGCGGCATCGCAGGCGCAGCCGCCGTGCTCGGGTTCCAAACCAGCACCGCGGTTGCAGTCGAAGTCGCCCTTGCGCTGATTTTTCTGGGCTGGAGCGGCCTGCGCGTGCTGGTAATGTTGTGGTCGTTCACACCGCATTTTCCGCATGCGCGGCGAGGCGACGATGACTTGCCTCTCTACTCGATCATCGTCGCGGTTTATCGGGAGGCGCAATCCGCCCCCGACCTCGTCACGGCGCTGGCGCAACTCGATTATCCCAAAGAATGCCTCGACATCAAAATCGTGATGGAAGCCGACGATATCGAAACGCGTCTGGCCTTCGACCTCATGGACTTGTCTGCGCCCTTTGAAATTGTCATTGCCCCGGAAGCTGGACCGCGGACCAAACCAAAGGCGCTCAACGCCGCACTGCCCTTTGTCCGCGGGCGTTATGTCGCCGTCTTCGACGCGGAAGACCGGCCGGAGCCGGAGCAGCTTCGCATCGCACTCGGCGCCTTCGAAAGAAGCGATCCGAAACTCGCCTGCGTGCAGGCGCGGCTCACCATCGACAACACCCGCGATAACTGGCTGACCCGCCTTTTTACCGCCGAATATGCCGCACTGTTCGACGTCTTCCTGCCAGGACTGTCCACGTGGCGCATGCCGCTGCCGCTTGGCGGGACTTCCAATCATTTCCGCACCGAGACGTTGCGCGCACTCGGCGGCTGGGATCCCTACAACGTCACGGAGGACGCCGATCTCGGCATCCGGCTGGCCCGCGCGGGCTATCATACAGGCCTCGTGCAATCCTCGACCTATGAGGAAGCACCCGTCCGGCTCGGCCAGTGGGTCGGGCAACGCACGCGCTGGTTCAAGGGCTATCTGCAGACCTGGGCCGTGCATATGCGCGATCCGTTACGGCTGTGGCGCGAGCTTCGCCCCGGCGGCTTCATCGTGTTTCAGCTTGTGATCGGCGGAGCCGTGCTGGCCGCGCTGGTCCACGGCGTCTTTGCGGGAATCTTGGCCTGGCAGATCGCGGCAGGCATCCTGTTTGCGGGCAAGGCGGGCGTTTTCGATCAGGCCTTCGCCGGTCTTTATATTTTCACAATGGCCGCGGGCTATCTGATGTCAGCACTGCTTGGTCTGATCGGCCTGTCGCGGCGCAGGCTGCTGAGCAGCGCACCGTTTCTCCTGCTGTTGCCGCTTTACTGGCTGCTGATGTCCTACGCCGCCTGGCGCGCAGTGTTCCAGCTGATGCGCGCCCCCTATCGCTGGGAGAAGACCGCGCACGGCCTCGCACGCACATCGCGACAAAACGCAGCGACGGAGTTGCCGAATCCGTCATAGCCGGTCATTCGGGGCGCGCCGCAATGACGGCTCAGAAATAACGCCTCAGTTCGGCCGCGGCCTCTTCCGGCTTGCGCTTCATGTTGAAGGGCGCGACGAAGCGGCCCTCCTTGTCCATGAGATACACAAGCGCAGTGTGATCCATGGTGTAGCCGCCCCCTTCCAGCGGGACTTTCTTCGAATAGACCCGGTACGCCTTCTCCATTGCCGCGACCGCGGCCGGATCGCCGGTGAGCCCGCGCAAATTCGGATCGAAGCTCGACAGATATTCCTTGAGCACATCGGGCGTGTCGCGCTCGGGATCGACGGAAACGAACAAGCCCCTCACCCTGTCGCCATCCTTGCCTAGCGCCTTGTAGATCTGCGTCATCTCCATCAGCGCGGTCGGACACACGTCCGGGCAATGCGTGAAGCCGAAGAAGATCAGCGACGGCTTGCCCTTCAGGCCGTCCTGCGTGACCGTCTCACCATTCTGGTCGACCAGCTGGAACGGCCCGCCGATCGCGGACGGCGCCGGGATCGGCGCGGGCAACCGGCCGACGACGAAGAAGATCGCGGCGGAAAAAATCACCAGCCCGGCGAGAAAGGCGCCAAGCACAGTGACGATTCGTGCGGATTGCTGGGTCATCGAGACATCACGAGAGGATCAGAAGCACGCCGCGATGCCTGCGCGCACGATTTCAAAAAACACAGCCGTCCCATAATGAAGCCAGAGCGCGCCAGCCAGCGCCAGCAACGCGCCCATGCCAAGTCCGACCGCGACCAGCGGCAACGACAGCCGGCGAGACGCCGCATTCGGAACGATCCCGGACATGACCATCACATAGGCGCGGTCGGCGGCCCGATCAACCGCCATCTGCGCGCAGGCAGGCGGCCGCCATCAGCGCGACGCCGGAAACGGCACAATCTGCGCGTCTGTGCCGCTGTCCTGCGCCGAAATCATGCCCCGGCCGGCGAGCCGGGCGATTTCCGCGGCCGGCACAACCGGGCTGACATCGGTAATGTCGCAATAGGCAATCCGCGTCTGCACGCCGAAGCGGTCGATCACGACGGCGCCCGCCTCGCGGCAAAAAATCCGGCGGGCATCGAACGGGCCGTCGCGGGTCTCGACCTTGCCCGGCTGTCCCCGGCAGGCATAGGCTTGCAGCTTCGCCCTCACCCGGTCGGCGCGCGCATCGGCAAATGACAACACCTGGCCCATGCCGCGGAAACGCGGGCCGGGCCCGCGCGGTTCCGCGATCGCGGGTGTCAGGAACAGGTCAATGGCGCCGCGGTCTCGCCTCGCCCGCCCCGCCCTGCGGCTGGTCGGTCTTTTCCAGGACGATATGGCCGAGATTGGCGATCACGTCGGCGAGCAGCGCCGCCCGGTCCTGCGGATCGGCCATAATCACCAGATCCGCCAGCACCTCCGTGACCTTGGCCGCGATGGCGCCGAGATCGGCGCCCTCCCGCATCAGCTCGGGTTCGAGCAGGTCGTGAATATCGCAATGGATGCAGTCGGACACGGCAGTTCTCCTCGCCGGAGGCGGATGTCCGCACTATACGCCCCGATTCGACGGCTGACGAACGGCAGGGCGTTCATGACGAACGGGCGCCGCGGCGGCAAGGCTGCGGCGCGGCAAGGCCGGACCGGCATCTGCCGGCCCGGCCCATGGCGCCTTAGTTGCGAGAGCCGGTGGTCGCAGCCGCGTCCATCGGCTTCAGCTTCGCGCTCATATCGACGACCGGCTGCTGGCCCTTGGTGCTGATCTGCACAATCGTCTTGGCGTCAAGGTCGAACGCCTTGAGATCGACCATGCGGATCGTCTGGTCGTCATAGGTCTTGTAGTAATAGCGCAGGCTCTGCGGATCGCGTGCCACCGTCATCTGCGTGTAGTCGGAATAGACCACGCCCTGCACCACTTCACGCGACACCCCGATCGGAATGTCGAAGTTGTTGAGGATGTGGAAGACCTGTTCCACGCCCTTGGTCGCATTCTCGGACGGCATCGCGGTGGCGCTGAAGACCGCAGCGCGGATGAAGCGCGAGGGCGGCGTGAAATCGCCCGGCAGGCCGAGCATGCCGGTGCCCTGGCCGAGCGCCTTGAAGGTCTCGCCGTCGATCTTCACCGGAGGCACATCGCGCGGATTGAGCGCGATGAAGTTGCGCATATTGGTCATGTGCCAGTCGAAAGACGGAGAGTTCGTCATCACGCCAAGCGGGTTGTCGTGAATGACGAGCTTGCCGCCGACCGGCTCGATCACGATGCTGGCGCCGGTCTTGTCGTAGACGACATAATGGAACGGCGGCGCCACCGGACCCCAGCCATCGAGCACGGTCGGCATCACGGCGACGGCGCCGCTCTCGACCGCCTTGCGCACCTCACCGACAGTGGCGAATTGGGTGAGCAGCCAGTTCGGGAAATCGGCGGGCGACAGGCCCTTGCCCTGATTCTCCGGCGTCACCGCGGTGTATTCGGCAAAGGTCGGAAAATAGAACGAGCCGGCCGCAAGACCTGCCTCGTTGACCCCGTCGAGAAGCCGCGGGTTGCCGAAGGCGACGATACCGACCGCACCGTATTTCGCCGTGTATTTCAGGCCATCGCCGTTCGGCGTCTGACCGGTGAAGGCCTGTCCGCGCGGGATCACCGCGACCGATGTGTCGACCGGCGTCCCAAATTCCAGCGTGCGGCCATGGACGACCGATCCGTCCTTGGTTTTCAGCATGATGCCGGTGCAGGCCGACACCTGCTGGGCAAGCAATGAAAAGATTGCGGCAGCGGCTATGGTGAAGCCGACCCCCTTGCGTTGACGCATGTGCTGCTCCTCCTCTCGTTAGACTGCCCGCTCTGCCTATCCGTGCGCGGCTTAAGGGAACGCTAAGCGGAGACGGCGCCGCGACGACGCAGTTAAGGGTCGGTGAGCGAGCTTCGTTAAACCGCTGTCAAGACAGCGAGCCGGCGGCGCAGAGGAAGGGAAATCGGGCCCAATCCGCATAGCCTGTGCACGCAGGGTCATCAGCGAGCGAGCACCTGCGTCAATCGCGCGCAGGAACGAAAAGGCCGCATGCGACTTCACTGAAAATCGCCGTCAATTATGCAATTCGCTCGGAGAGCCATTCGATGCGCGGCCGCCCGGAACCAGCGCCTTCCCGCCAGGGACACGATCCTCAGCTTCCCGGACAAGTCGAGCGCGAACGCGCCGACATCCGGATTGTGTCGATTCTCGGCGGCGTTGCGCTTCTGGTTGCCGTGGGCATGTGGTTCTACACCAAGGACCGCGTCATGATCGCGGGCGACGGCACCACGGTGAAACAGTCGACCACCGGGTCGGCGGCGCGTGACGCTGCGCCGGCACCGGCCGCTCAGTGACCCCGCCAAGCCCCACAAAGACCTGAAGGATTGGAGCGGGCGAAGGGAATCGAACCCTCGTATGCAGCTTGGGAAGCTGCCGTTCTACCATTGAACTACGCCCGCGCGCCGTGACCATAGCCAAACGCCGGGGCGCGCTGCAAGCCCGCACGCGCGCCGCACCGATCTCAGCGCAGCCCGGGGATCAGCAGGACAAGCCCGGAGACCAGGAGCAGCACGAGAATGGTGCGGCGGAACCCCGCCTCGTCGAGCCGCCCGTAGAGCTTCAGCCCCATCCAGATCCCGGCCGCGACCGGAACCAGCCCGAGCGCGAACAGCCTCAGAACCGCGCCGGTGATTTCGCCACTCACGCCAAGCCCGATCGCGGTCGCGACAAAAGCGGCGAAAATCACCGGCTGGAAAATGGCGCGCTGCGCATGGCGCGGCACGCCCGAAAGCTGGCACCAGATCACCACAATCGGCCCGGCAAGACCGGTCAGCCCGCCAAGAATGCCGTTGATGAAACCGATGCCCGTGTCCGCCGCAGCGTTCGCGCGCATCCTGCCGAGATCGGGCCGAAGCATCGCGTAAAGGCTGTAGACGACGAGCAGGACGCCGACTGCACGCCGCACATAAGCCGGGTCGAGATGCGCCAGCAGCCAAATGCCGAACGGAACGCCCATCAGCCCGCCCGCGATCAGCGGCACAAGCCGGCGCAAGTTCAGCTCCTGGCGGAACGTCCATACGCCATGAGCCTGCACGAACAGCCCGTAACCGACGATCAGCGCCGTGGTCTGAGCGGGCGTCAGCACATGCAGCCAGACGCCCGACACCACGAGGCCCATGGCAAAACCGGCAAGCCCGGTGGTCACGCCGCCGACGAATGCCGAGACGAGGAACAATGCGAGAGCCGTAGCGTCGAGGGGGAACACCAGCGGGCTTATCTCTTGTCAGCTAGGTCTTATTCCGGCTTTGCACGATCGACGCGATCAATAGGACCGCGGCAGACCGAGCACATGCTCGGCGATATAGGACAGGATGAGATTGGTCGAGATCGGCGCGACCTGATAGAGCCGGGTCTCGCGGAACTTGCGCTCGATGTCGTATTCCTCGGCAAAGCCGAAACCGCCATGGGTCTGCACGCACATGTCGGCCGCCGCCCATGAGGCATCCGCAGCGAGCAGTTTCGCAATGTTCGCCTCCTCGCCGATGTCTGCACCGCTCTCGTAACGCTCCGCAGCCTCCCGCACCATCAGTGCGGCCGCGCGCATCTGCGCATAGGCCCGCGCGATCGGAAACTGAATGCCCTGGTTCTGGCCGATCGGCCGCGCAAACACGGTGCGGTCCTTCGCATAGGCCGACGCCTTGTCGATGAACCATTTGGCGTCGCCGATGCATTCGGCCGCGATCAGAATGCGTTCGGCATTCATGCCGGACAGGATGTAGCGAAAGCCCTTGCCCTCCTCGCCGATCAGCGACGACGCCGGCACCCGCATATTATCGAAAAACACTTCGGTCGTGGCGTGATTCATCATGGTGCGGATCGGACGGATCGTGAGGCCCCTGCCTTTCACCGCGCGCATGTCGACGAGCAGCACGGACAGTCCATCCGTCCGCCTCTGCACCTGGTCGCGCGGCGTTGTGCGGGCGAGCAGCAGCATCAGGTCGGAATATTCGGCGCGCGAGGTCCAGATTTTCTGGCCATTGATCACGTAATCGTCGCCGTCGCGAACCGCTGTGGTGCGCAGCGACAGCGTGTCGGTGCCTGATGTCGGCTCGGTCACACCGAAGGCCTGCAGGCGCAGTTCGCCGCGCGCGATCGCGGGAAGATAAGCACGCTTCTGTGCATCGCTGCCGTGCCGCAGTACGGTGCCCATCGTATACATCTGCGCATGGCATGCGGCACCGTTGCAGCCGGCGGCGTGGATTTCTTCCATGATCGCGGCTGCCGCACGCATCGACAGCCCGCTGCCGCCATACTCTTCGGGGATGAGGGCGGCGAGGAAGCCCGCTTTGGTCAGCGCATCGACGAAAGCTGACGGATAGGCGCGCTCGCGATCCAGCGCACGCCAGTACTCGCCGGGGAAGCCCGCACACAGCGCGCGGACGCTTTCGCGGATCGCGGCGAGATCGTCGGGATCGTCACGCATCACACCACCTCTGCCCGGCCGTTATTGATCGCAACCGCATCGCGTTCGGCCACTGTCGCGCGGAAGCTCACGAGATCGCCATCGCGCCAGATTTCGGTGCGGATGGTCTCGCCCGGAAAGACCGGCGCCGAGAAGCGGCCGGCGACCGACTTGATTCGCGCCGGGTCGTACCCGCAGACGCTGCGCAGAATTGCGTGTCCGGCCACGCCGAACGTTCCGAGCCCCTGCAGGATCGGGCGCGGGAAACCCGCCGCGCGCGCAGCTTCGGGATCGGCGTGCAGCGGATTGATGTCGGCGCAGAGCCGGTAGAGCAGCGCCATGTCGGGCCGCGTCGGCAGATCGCAGACGAAATCCGGCGCGCGATCGGGGATCGGATGCGCCGGCGGCGACGGCCGCGCAGCGCCGCCGAAACCGCCATCGGCGCGGCAGAATACGGTCTCGCGCATGGTCGCAAGCGCATCTCCACTCGTCTTGTCGAAGAGCGCGCGCTCCATCACAAGCAGCGCACCCGTGTCCGCGCCCTTGTCGATCGCATCCAGAAAGCGACGCCGCGCCACAACCGTGCCGGATGGCGGAAGCGGCCGGTGCAGCGTCAGCTGCTCCTCGCCATGCACGGCCATCGCGAAGGTGACGCCGGCATCGATGTCCCGCAACAGATAGGGCTCAAATCCGAGCACCACGGGAAAGGTCGGCAGCACGCGCAGCTTCTTCTCGTAGACGTAGGAAAGCTCGCGGGTATCGAGCGGGTCGCGCCCGAGCCCGATGCCGAGCGCATAAAGGATGACGTCCTTCTCGGAATAGCTCTGCTCGATATCGGGGATGCGCAAAGCGAGCAGCTTGTCGGGATCGAGCGGCATTGAGTCAAGCGCCGCCCCGCCGCCGCGCGGGTCGCCCGATCATCTCCCCCACACCTCTTCGGCGACCTCGACGCAGAGCCGCAGCTTGGCCCATTGCTCGTCCTCGGCCAGCACATTGCCCTCCTCGGTCGAGGCGAAGCCGCATTGCGGCGACAGGCAGAGCTGCTCAAGCGGCACGATCTTCGCCGCCTCCTCGATCCGCTTCTTCAGCAAATCCTTGCTTTCCAGCGTGCCGGTCTTCGAGGTGACGAGGCCGAGCACAACGCGCTTCTTGCCCTTCGGCAGAAAACGAAGCGGCGCAAAATCGCCGGCGCGGTCCGAATCGTATTCCAGGAAATAGCCGTCGATGCCGATCTTGTTGAACAACACGTCCGCCACCGGCTCGTAGCCGCCGGATGAGACGAAGGTCGAGCGGAAATTGCCGCGGCACAGATGCATGGCCGTGACCATATCGGCCGGCTTGTCCTTGAGCGCGGAATTGATCATGTCGGCCCAGACATCGGCGATCCAGACCGGATCCTCGCCGCGCCCCTGAAGCATGGCGCGGCGCTCCTTGTCGCACAGATGCGCGTAGGAGGTGTCGTCGAGCTGCAGATACCGGCAGCCCGCGTCGCCGAAGGCCTTGATCGCCTTGCGATAGGCGAGCCCGAGATCGTGGAGGAGTTCCTCGGTCGACCTGTAAATGCCGTCCTGTACCGGCTTGGGGCCGACGCGATATTGCAGCACCGTCGGCGACGGCAGCGTCATCTTCGGCGTGATGCCCGCGGCGCAATTGGCCTTGAGAAATTCGAAATGGTCGATCATCGGGGCGCCGGAATAGCCGAGCTTGCCGGTCACGGCGATGTCTTCCGGGCGCGTCTCGACGCCGGCGAACTTGATCCCGTGCTCCGTCTTCACCAATTCGGCGCCGTCCAGCAGCTTGAAAAAATCGAACTGCCACCAGGACCGGCGGAACTCGCCGTCGGTCGCAAGCTTCAGGCCCACTTCTTCCTGCTTTTTGATGATCTTTCTGATTTCCTCGTCCTCGACCGCCTTCAGGGCGGCGGCGTCGATCTCGCCCTTTTCGCGCTTCGCGCGCGCCTCTTTCAAAGGCGCGGTGCGCAGGATCGAGCCGACATGATCGGCGCGGAAGGGTGCGGTGGTATTGGTCATTTTCAAGTCTCTCTCAGTTGTCCGCTCATTCCCGCGAAAGCGGGAATCCAGAACGTCTCTCTTTGCGGCATGATCTGCGCCGGGTCCCCGCCCTCGCGGGGACGAGCGGCGTCAGTTGCTGCCCCAAACCTCGTCGGCGATCTCCACGATCATCCGCAGCTTCGCCCATTGCTGCTCCTGGGTCAGTGTGTTGCCTTCCTCGGTGGAGGCGAAGCCGCATTGCGGCGACAGGCAGAGCTGGCTGAGATCGATATACTTCGCCGCTTCGTCGATGCGGCGCTTGATAACGTCCTTCTTTTCAAGCTCGCCGGTCTTGGTGGTGATGAGACCGAGCACCACCCGGCGGTCTTTCGGCACCATGCGCAGCGGCTCGAAGCCGCCGGCGCGCTCGGTGTCGTATTCCATGAAATAGCCGTGCACCTTGATGCGGTCGAACAGCACCTCGGCCTCGGCCTCATAGCCGCCCGATCCCATGAAGGTCGATTTGTAGTTGCCGCGGCACAGATGCATGGTGATGGTCATGTCGGAAGGAATGTCCGCCATCGCCGCGTTGATCAGGTCGCCATAGAGCGGGCCGAGCTTGTGCGGATCGTCGCCGCGCTTCTTCATCTGGTCGCAATAATTCGGATCGCACAGCATCGCGATGAAGACCTCGTCGAGCTGCAGATAGCGGCAGCCGGCATCGGCGAAGCTGCGCACCGCTTTCCGATAGGCGTTACCAAGATCCTGCCAGAATTCGTCCATGTCCGGATAGGCCCGCTTGTCGATCGGGGTCGCGACCGGCCGGCCGTAGATCGCCGACGGCGAGGGAATGGTGATTTTCGGCGTCTGTCGGGTATGCGCGGCGACGAATTTGAAATGCTCAACCATGGCATGCGGGCCCGACAGGCCGAGCTTGCCGGTCACGGCGACGCCTTCGTTGCGCGTATTCACCGCAGCGAACTTGATGCCGGTGTCCATCACATGCTTCTCGGCACCGTCGAGGCCCCAGAGAAAGTCGAGATGCCACCACGAGCGGCGGAACTCGCCGTCGGTGATCGCCTTCAGGCCCACCTCTTCCTGTTTCTTGATGACGCGCTCGATCTCGCGGTCCTCGATCTCTTTGAGCTGCTCCGCGCTGATTTCGCCCCTGGCGCGTTTGGCCCGCGCGTCGTGAATCGCCTGCGGCCGCAGCAGACTGCCGACATGGTCGGCGCGGAAGGGTGGTCGTGTGTCTTTGGTCATGCGTAGCTCCGCCCTATCAGTTTTGCCGCTCGTTCCCGCGCGGGCGGGAGCCCAGGGAGACCCGGCGAAAGTCTGGGCCCCGGCTTTCGCGGGGACGAACGGAAGAAATATTCATGCCCCCGTCAATTCCTTGCGCACGATGTTCGTCCCCTCGACCATCGCCTTCATCTTTGCGAACGCGACCGCGCGCGGCAGATATTTCATGCCGCAATCGGGCGCGATGACGAGGCGCTCAGCCGGCACCACTTTCAGCCCCGCGCGGATGCGCTCCGCAACCGTTTCCGGCCGCTCGACTGTGAGATCGCCGAGATCGATGACACCAAGAATGATGGTCTTCGACGGCAATTGCTTCAGCACGCTCAGATCGAGCTTCGGCTGCGCCGCCTCGATCGAGACCTGATGCACGGCGGTGTTCTCAAGCTCACCGAGAAAGGAATAGCCGGTCGGCTTTTCGTGCACGACCTGCGCATAGCCGAAGCACAGATGGATCGCGATCGTTCCGGTCACGCCGTCGAGCGCGCGGGCCAGCGCCTTCAGCCCGTATTGCCGCGCCTTCTCGGGATGCTGCTGCATCCACGGCTCGTCGATCTGCACGATATCGGCGCCGGCCGCGAACAGATCCTTGATCTCCGCGTTGACGGCGACGGCATAGTCCATCGCGACCGCTTCCTCATTGCCGTAGAAATCGTCCTGCGCCTGCTTGCCCATGGTGAAAGGGCCCGGCACCGTCGCCTTGATTTTACGATCGGTATTGGCGCGCAGGATTTTGACGTCGCGCACCTCGACCGGATGCATGCGGCGAATTTTTCCGGCGACACGCGGCACCGGAATGGTCTTGCCGGTGCGGTTGATCGTCGTTCCCGGCTTGTCGAGGTCGATGCCTTCGAGCGCGGTGGCGAAGCGGTTGGAATAGCTTTCGCGGCGCTGCTCGCCGTCGCAGATGATGTCGAGGCCGGCGCGCTCCTGGTCGCGGATCGCAAGCAGGGTGGCGTCGTCCTGCGCGGCTTCGAGATGTTTTTCCGGGATGAGCCACAGATCGTGCATGCGAACGCGCGGCACCTGCTTGGACAGCTTCTCGCGATCGATCAGCCATTCGGGTTGCGGGTAGGAGCCGACAAGGCTTGTGGGGAGGAGCATTAAGGCACCAGCTCTTTTTGTGGATCAGTCGTCCCCGCGAATGCGGGGACCCATATTCCAGAGCGGTGGTTATGGGTCCCCGCTTTCGCGGGGACGACGCAACCTAACAGGGTTTCATCGGTTGATGAAAATGGCGCCGCACGATGCGCTCGCGCGGCGCCGGAACGCTTCGACAGGCGCGTTACTGTTGCTGCGCCTTCTCGAACGGCAACACCGCTTCGCCGGTGGCGCGGCTTGCCGGCGCAACGACAATTTGCGTATCCATGCCGCGGAACTGATCGAGGTCGTTGCCTTTGATGCCCTTGTACTGAACCTGCATCATGCCCGAATCGACCCATTCGCCGTTCTTGCCGAACTTGATCGGACCCATAATGGTCTGGATCGTATTCTTGCGCAGATAGTCGGCGATCTTGTCGTCGTCGAGGCTCTTTGCGCCTTCCACGGCCTTGCCGAGGAGTTCGGCATAGGCATAGCCCCAGGTGCCGAGATAGTAGCCGAGCGGATCGACGCCGGCGCCCTTGGCGCGCTCCTGATACACCTTCAGGAATTCCTGGATTTCAGGATTCAGCGCTTCCTTGGTCGGAACCCAGGTCTCGTAGTTGATCCAGCCGTTCAGCAGCGGACCAAGCTGGGTCTTGATCGCGCTGATCTGCAGGCCGACCATCGAGCCGCCGATCATCTTGGGCTTGAACCCGACCTCGTTGACCGCACGCACCATGCCGACCGAATCCGGCGGATAGGAGCAGATCACGACGGCTTCCGGATTGCGCGCCTGGATCGCCCGGACGATCGGGGTGAAGTCGGTCGTGGGCGGCGGATATTTTCCGTCATAGACGATCTTGATGTTGTGCTTCTTCGCGTTTGTGCGCGCGCCTTCGCAGGCGTTGTTGGCAAACTCCGCGTCGGCCGCCACAAGCGCGACGGACTGGATCTTGTTCTTCGCGGCAATCTCGAAGAAGCCCTCGGTGAAGGACGGCTTGGTATTCTGACCCGTCGGGATCATCGCGAAATATTTCGGATAGTTGAACTCGGTATTAATCGCGAGACCGAACAGCCCGATAATGGTCTTGCCCTTCTGCATCGCGACCGGCATCGCCGGAGCGATCATGTTGGTCGCGTAGGGACCGAGGATCAGGTCCACCTTGTCGACGTCCAGCAGCTTGGTGTAGAGGCCCGGCACCGTCGAGGCGTTGGTCTGATCGTCGTAGGCGATGAGACGCACCGGACGGCCGAGCAGCCCCCCCTTCTTGTTGATCTGCTCTTCCCAGATCTGCACGCCGAGCAGCGCCTGCTTGCCGGGACCGGCAAGGCCGCCGGTCATGGCGATGCCAAGACCGATCTTGATCGGCTCGCCGGACTGCGCGTGAGCCTGCGGACTTGCGAGCAGCGTCAACGCCGCCGCACCCGCCGCAAGCACGCCGGATAGGTTTTTGACCATGCGTTCCTCCCTCAAAGGACGTTATTGATTTATGAGGGGAGTTTTCCCGATCCCCGGGGCGGCATCAAGCCTTAATAGCCTCGCATCACTGCGGATTTCGAAATCTGATTGCTGCGCAGCAGCGTGATCCGGCAATCCGATCCTGTCGCAAGGCGACGATCGCCCCCGGAGCAGACCTCCGGGGGCCGCTGCGGATGAGAATGCAGCGGCGGCGCTGCTTGCCCCGCACTTCGCTTGCCCCACCCTTCGCCTGCTCCACCCTTCACTTGCCCCACACCTCGTGGGACAATTCGACGATCTCCCGCATCTTGGCCCATTGCTGCTCCTCGGTGAGGATGTTGCCTTCCTCGGTCGAAGCGAAGCCGCATTGCGGCGACAGGCAGAACTGCTCGAGCGGGGCGAATTTTGTCGCCTCCTCGATCCGGCGTTTGACGTCGTCTTTCTTTTCCAGGGTGCCGCTCTTGGAGGTGATCAGCCCGAGCACCACCTGCTTCTCGCCCTTGGGCAGGAAGCGCAGCGGCTCGAAGCCGCCGGCGCGCTCGGTATCGTATTCCAGGAAATAGCCATCGAAATTGACCTGGCCCAGCAGCACCTCGGCCACCGGCTCGTAGCCGCCCGACGAAATGAAGGTCGAGCGGAAATTGCCGCGGCAGGCATGCATGGTGACCGTCATATCGGCCGGCTTGTCCTTCAGCGCGAGATTGATCATGTCGCGGTATTTCTGCTGGAGATCGTCGGTCTTGTCGCCGCGCTCGCGCGACTGCGCCAGTTCCTTCTCCGAGCAGAGATAGGCCCACACCGTGTCGTCGAACTGCAGATAGCGGCAGCCGGCGTCGTAGAAGGCCTTGACCGCCTTCGCATAGGCCTTGCCAAGGTCTTCGTAGAAGACATCGAGGTCCGGATAGACCTCCTTGCTGATCTTGATCCGCCCGGCCCGGAAATGCGCCACCGTCGGCGACGGGATCGTCATCTTCGGCACGACTTTTGTATTGGCCTTCAGAAACCGGAAATGCTCCAGGAACGGATGATCGAGCGGAAAATCGATCTTGCCGACGGTGCGGATGTCCCAGGCCTTGGTCTGCGCGCCCTGAAACTGAATGCCCTGGGTGTGGTCGTAGAGATCGATGCCATCGAGTCCGCCCAGGAAATCGAAGTGCCAGAAGGTGCGGCGGAATTCGCCGTCGGTCGCAAGCTGCATCCCGATCTCTTCCTGCTTGCGCACGAGCTTGACAATCTCCTCGTCCTCGACGGCCTTGAGTTGCGCCGCCGTGATCTCGCCCTTTTCGCGCTTGGCGCGCGCCTCTTTCAGCCGCTCGGGGCGCAGGAAACTGCCGACCTGGTCGGCGCGGAACGGCGGCCTGGTGCGTTGCGTCATGAAGCGTTCACTCCCATTCTTCTGTTGCCTGTCGGCGGTTCAATAGCGCGCCGGTACCGGCTTCTTGATCAGCACGGCGCCGGGCACGAGATCGCGGGTTCCCTGATTGCGAAACGCAAGTTGCAGATTGCGATGCGCAAGCCGCGCGTGTTCGCGCATCAACGCCTCGGCGCGCGCACCCTCGCGTTCCTCGATCGCGCGCACGACGCAATGATGATGGTCCTGGGCGATGGTCAAAATCTTGCGCGCCTCCGGCAGCACGGCCTGCACCATAACGAAACCGCTCGGCGAAGCGAAAGGCAGATTGAGCGCGCGATCGATCTGCCGCGCCAGAACCGGCGAATCCGCAGCGTCGATCAGCAGCGCGTGGAATTGCCCATTCAGTCCCACATATTGGGAAAAGTCGTCGACGCTGAGCGTGGGCCTGCCCACAAGCTCGTCGAGCTGCGCCAGCCGGTCCTTCAATTGCAGCATGACAGCATTGCGCACGCCGCGTTCGGCCGCGAGCCGCGCCGCAAAGCCTTCCAGGGTGCCGCGCATCTCGATCGCGTCATGGATGTCGCGCTCGGAGAACGCCTTGACGGCGAAGCCTCCGGAAGGGATCGCCTCGAGGAAGCCCTCTTCTTCGAGCCTGACCAGCGCCATGCGGATGGGCGTGCGCGAAATGCCGAGCCGTTCGACGACGGACAATTCCGAAATCCGGTCCCCCGGCTTCAAATCGCCGGACAGGATCAGGTCGCGCAGCGACAATTGCGCCTTGACGGTCTGCGATGACGCGCGCTCATGTTCGGCGGCCTGGCCCGGCACCGGAAGCCCTCCCTTGATTCCCGGTCTTGAGCTTGCCGGGAATTCATGCTGTATACAATACAGGCACGTCGGTTGGGTAGTCCATCCGGATTGCCAAAAAACGCTCAAATTCCGACCTAGGGACGAAACACGCAGAGGGCTCGAACGGCGGTTCTTCGCGCCCCTGTATACAGACATTTGATGTTTTGCCGGCAACGCAGGTTTTGGCGGAGACGCCCCGCCTCGCGCGACCGGCCGCCATGCGATCCGCCACGTCACGCAACGACCCATCATTCGGAGGAACCTGAGATGGCTTACAAGAACCTGGAAGAGAAGCTGAAAGCGGCCGGCAATGCCGTTGACATGATGCGCAACTCGCAGATCGGCGCCTATGTGTATCCGGTCGTGGCGCCCGAATTCACCAACTGGCGCGACGAGCAGCGCGCCTGGCGCGAAACCTGCGTGCTGTTCGATCAGTCGCACCACATGGTGAACCTGTTCGTGCGCGGCAAGGACACGGTGAAGCTTCTGTCCTATCTCTCCACCAACTCCTTCAAGAACTTCACCGTCGACAAGGCCAAGCAATTCGCGCCCGTGACGCCGTACGGCCATGTGATCGGTGACGGCATCCTGTTCTATCTCGCCGAGAACGAGATGGTGTATGTCGGCCGTAACCCGGCTGCGAACTGGATCGAATTCCACGCCAAGACCGGCGGCTTCGATGTCGAGACGCAGTATGACGACCGCTCGCCCTCGCGCCCGATGGGCAAGCCGGTGGTGCGTCAGTTCTATCGCTATCAGATCCAGGGCCCCAATGCTCAGGACGTCATCAAGAAGCTGAACAACGGCGTGATGCCGGATATCAAATTCTTCAACATGGGCTACATGACCATTGCCGGCCGCAAGGTGCGGGCGCTGCGTCACGGCATGGCCGGTGCGCCGGGCCTCGAAGTGTGGGGCCCCTATGCCGAGGGCGACGAGATCCGCAACGCCATTCTCGAAGCCGGCAAGGATTTCGGCATCGTGCCGGTCGGCTCGCGCGCCTACGCAACCAACACGCTGGAATCGGGCTGGATCCCGTCGCCCGTGCCGGCGATCTATTCCGGCGACAAGCTGAAGGCCTATCGCGAATGGCTGTCGCCGACCAGCTATGAGGCGAACGCCTCGATCGGTGGCAGCTTCGTCTCCAAGAATATCGAGGACTATTACACGACGCCGTATGAGCTCGGTTACAACACCTTCACCAAGTTCGACCACGACTTCATCGGTTCGGATGCGCTGAAGGAGATGGAAGGCAAGAACCACCGCAAGAAGGTGACCTTCGCCTGGGACAATGACGACGTGAACCGCATCAATGCGTCGATGTTCGCTCCGCATGGCGAAAACTACAAGTTTATCGATCTGCCGCTGTCGAACTACGCTTCGTCGTCCTACGACACCGTGATGGCGAAGGGCGGCAAGATGGTCGGCGCCTCGATGTTCTCGGGCTATTCCTTCAACGAGCGCAAGATGCTGTCGCTCGGCTGGGTCGAGGGCGAATATGCCAAGCCCGGCACCGAACTCACCCTCGTCTGGGGTGAAGAGAATGGCGGCACCAAGAAGACCACGGTCGAGCGTCACAAGCAGACCGAGATCAAGGTCGTGGTCGGCCCGACCCCGTATGCTGCAGAAGTCCGCACCGGCTACGAAGGCAAGTGGCGCCACCAGGCGGCGTAAGCCTCCCCGTCACTGAGCCTCCCTGTCACTGACGAAATGAAGAAGCCCCGGTGCGATGCACCGGGGCTTTTGCTGTCGTCGCCCTACGCGCGGACGACATCGTTCAAACCTGGAAGAACACCGTTTCCTTGTCGCCCTGCATGTGGACGTCCCAGCGCCAGACGTCGCCTTGCTTCTTCGCCATCAGCGTGGCGCGGCGCTCGGCCGGCACCAGCGCAAGGATCGGATCGGTGGCGTTGGCGGCCTCGCCGTCGAAATAGATGCGGGTATAGACCTGCCGCAGCATGCCGCGGCCGAAGATCGCGACCACGATATGCGGCGCCTGCATTTTTCCATCCGGACCCGGGACCGGCCCGGGCTTCACGGTGTCGAACTGGAACACGCCGTCCTTGTCGCAGGCCGAGCGGCCGTGGCCCTTGAACTTGGTATTCGGCAAACGGCGGCTGCCCGGCTCGTTGGAGTATTTGCCGTTGCCGTCGGCCTGCCAGATTTCCAGCATCGCGTCGGGGATCGGCTTGCCGTCGCCGTCATAGATGCCGCCCTCGATACGGATGCGGTCGCCGGCGACGTCGGGCGTGACGAGGTTCGAGCCGACGGTCTCCTTCCAGGAATAGGTCCCGTCCGGGTCCCAGTGCGCGCGACCCTTGGGCGTAAGGCCGTAGGCGTAGAACGGGCCGACGGTTTGCGAAGGCGTGAGAACTGACATGATCTTAATTCCCGTTCGTCTTAGTCGAGATCCGGAGGAGTCTGTTCGCGGCCGCGCAACACGATGTCGAAGCGGAAGCAGAGCGCCCAGTCCGGCACGGTGTTTTCCAGATCGAAGGACGAGATCATCCGCGCGCGGTCCTTCTCGTCCGGCACCGAATTGAAGATCGGATCGAACGGAAACAGATAGTCGCCCGGAAAGTACATCTGGGTGACAAGCCGCGACAGGAACGAGTGCCCGAACACCGAGAAGTGGATGTGATTGGGCCGCCAGGCATTGTAGTGATTGCCCCACGGATAGGCGCCCGGCTTCACGGTGATGAATTTGTAATAGCCGTTCTTGTCGGTGACGGTGCGGCCCGCCCCGGTGAAGTTCGGATCGAGCGGCGCCGGATGCTGATCGACGATATGCACGTAGCGGCCGCAGGCATTGGCCTGCCAGATTTCCACCAGCGCTTCGGGCACCGGCCGCTTGTCTTCGTCCAGCACATAGCCGTGCACGATGATGCGCTCGCCCAGCGGCTCGCCCTTGCCCTGCTTGGTCAGATCGTTGTCGTTTTCCTGGATCGCATCGTGACCGTAGATCGGTCCGGTCAGCTCGGAGAGCGTGTGCGGAGCCAGGATCAGCGGCTTGGTCGGCGACCGCTTCACCGTGCTCTTGTAATCGGGCGAGAGATGTTTCGGATAGGCCGACAGGCCATCCAGTGGATAAATCAGAGACATCGTTCAGTTCCCCTCGTCATTGTCCGACTCGCGCGCGGGACGCGCTATCCTGAAATTCAAAGCAACGGCCGGAAAGCGCGATCTGCCAATCAACCTCACGGCCGGACTTGACCTAGATCAAATTCTCTCCAGCGCCAGCGACACGCCCTGCCCGACCCCCACGCACATGGTCGCGAGCGCCTTCTTGCCGGAGCGCTTTTCCAGCGCATGCGCCGCCGTCATTGCGATCCGCGCGCCCGACATGCCGAGCGGATGACCGAGCGCGATGGCACCGCCATGCGGATTCACATGCTCAGCATCGTCCGGCACACCGAGCTGACGCAAAACCGCAAGGCCCTGCGAGGCGAATGCCTCATTGAGTTCGATCACGTCGAAATCGGTAATCTTGAGCCCGAGCTTATCCATCAGCTTGCGCGTTGACGGCACCGGGCCGATCCCCATGATGCGCGGCGGCACACCGGCGGACGCCATACCGAGGATGCGGGCGCGCGGTTTCAGCCCGTGCTTCTTCACCGCCTCCTCGGAGGCCAGAATCATCGCGGCGGCGCCATCGTTGACGCCCGAAGCATTCCCCGCGGTGACGGTGCCGTTCTCGCGGAACGGCGTCTTCAGCTTGGCAAGTTGCTCCAGCGTGGTGTCGGCGCGCGGATGCTCGTCCGTGTCGAAGATGGCGACTTCGCCCCTTTTCTTGCCGGGCACTTCGACCGGCACGATTTCCTCGGCGAAAAAGCCTGCGGCCTGCGCCTTGGCGGCGCGCTGTTGCGACCGCAGCGCAAATGCATCCTGATCGGCGCGCGTCACCTGGAATTCCTCGGCGACATTCTCGCCGGTCTCCGGCATGGAATCGACGCCGTATTGCTTCTTCATCAGCGGATTGATGAAGCGCCAGCCAATGGTGGTGTCGTAGATGTCGGCCTGCCGGGCGAACGCTTCCTGCGCCTTGCCCATCACGAATGGCGCGCGCGTCATCGACTCGACGCCGCCGGCGATGGCGAAATCGATTTCGCCGGCGCGGATTGCGCGCGCCGCGTCGCCCACCGCATTGAGCCCCGACGCACACAGCCGGTTCACCGTGATACCGGGAATGGAATCCGGCAGCCCTGCGAGCAGCAGCGCCATCCGCGCAACGTTACGATTGTCCTCGCCGGCCTGGTTGGCGCAGCCGAACACCACTTCGTCAAGCGCCGCCCAATCCACATTCGGATTACGCTTTACCAGCGCCTTGATCGGCACCGCGGCGAGGTCATCGGTCCGTACCTTCGACAGCGCGCCGCCGTAGCGGCCGATGGCGGTACGGGCGGCGTCGCAGAGGAATACGTCACGCATGGAATTGCCTTTCTTTCTCCCTCTCCGCAAAGCAAGCGGCGAAGAGGTTTGCTGGCGCCGGATCTCGTTATTCCTTCCCGCCGGCCTCGCCGTGGGCGCGCGCAGTGCGGGCATGCAGTTCGCGCAGCACCGTCAGCTCTTTTTCGGTCGGGGCCGGGGTTTCTGCGACCTTGTCGGCATATTTCACAGTCCAGCCGGTATTGTCCTGGATCTGCTCCCGCGTGACGCCGGGATGGATCGACGTCACCGTCATTTCCTTGGTGACCGGGTCCGGCTCGAACACGCACAGATCGGTCACGAGCTTGGTCGGCCCTTTGGTCTTCACGCCCAGCCGCTCGCGGTGATCGCCACCCTCGCCGTGCCCGAGCGAGGTGATGAAATCGAGCTTGTCGACGAACGAGCGCTTGCCCTGCGCCATGATGATGAAAATCTCGCCGCAGGAAGTCGCGATCTCCGGCGCGCCGCCGCCGCCCGGCAGCCGCACCTTGGGCTTGTCATAGGGACCGACAACCGTGGTGTTGAGGTTGGCAAATCTGTCGATCTGCGCGCCGCCCAGAAAGCCGACGGTGATACGCCCGCCCTGCAGCCAGTAACGGAACATTTCGGGCACCGAGACCGTGGTCAGCGCGGTCTCGCAGAGTTCGCCGTCGCCGATGGAGAGCGGCAGCACGGTCGGCTTGGTCGCCAGCGTGCCCGACTCGTAGATCAGCGTGATGTCGGGCGCATGCGTCAGGCGCGCGAGATTGGCGGCCGCCGATGGCATGCCGATGCCGACGAAGGTCACGTCGGAGTTCTTCAGCGCGCGTGCCGCGGCGATGGTCATCATCTCGTTGGGCTTGTAATTCATCGCACTTACTCCGCCGCCGTGCGCAGGCCTTCGACATGACGCGCGAAATCCTCCGGCGTCTTGTCGAGTACGTTTTCCTTCATCCAGGCCAGGAAGGTCTCACGCTCGCGCGCAATCCCGTCCCATTGCTTATAGAAGGCGTTGAAGCGCTTGTAGTAGCCCTGCGCATAGGACGGGAACGCGCCGCCCGGCACCACCGCGATCGCGCCCACTGTCCAGCTCGGCAGAATCACTGCATTCAGGCTGCGCGGGCCGAAATCGTCGACGATCTCCTCCACCGTCACGATCGACTTTTTCGCGGCCAGCACCGCTTCCTTCTGAACGCCGAGAATGCCCTCAAGCAGGACATTGCCTTCCTTGTCGGCGCGCAGCGCATGGATCACCGCGACGTCGGGCCGGTGCGCCGGCACGGTCGCGAGCGTCTCGCCGGTATAGGGGCAGTTGATGTATTTGATCGCCGGATTCACCTTCGGCAAATCGGTGCCGATATAACCGCGGAACACCGTGAACGGCAGGCCGGCGGCGCCGGCGGCATAAGCATTGGCCATCGCGGCATGCGAATGCTCGACGATCTCGATCTTGTTCGGCCAGCCCTTCTCGACCGCATCGCGCAGCCGGTGCAGCGAGCCGACGCCCGGATTGCCGCCCCAGGAGAAGATCACCTTGTCGGCGCAGCCCATGCCGATCATCTGGTCGTAGATCAGGTCCGGCGTCATCCGCAAAAGCGTCAGATGCTTCCTGCCCTGGCGGATGATTTCGTGCCCCGCGGCATGCGGGATCAGGTGGGTGAAGCCTTCCATCGCGACCGTATCGCCATCCTTGATGGTCGACGACACGGCCTCGGCAAGCGACATGACACGCGACATATCAGACGGTTCCTCAGGCGCGACGGACGCGCCGTTTTGCATTTATTCTATTTACGGAGCGGGTTTCGGGCGGTCAAATGCCAGCGAATCCAACTCAAGTCCAATGTTTTGGCGGCACATCTGACATGACTCTGCTTTCGCCCGAGCCGATCCTGCGCGTGAATGCCGAACTCGCCGACATCCTGCAATTCGGGGCGACCCCCATCGGGGAGCGGCGGGTGATCAATATCCTCGGCGGCACCGTGACCGGCAAAGTGACCGGCCAAATTTTGCCCGGCGGGGCGGACTGGCAATTCATCCGCGCCGACGGCGCCGCCCATGTCGAGGCGCGCTATACCATCCGGGCCGACAGCGGCGCGCTGATCCTGGTCTCGAGCGAGGGGCTCCGGCACGGCCCGCCGGAGGTGCTGGCACGCCTCCTCACCGGAGAGGCGGTCGATCCGTCGCTCTATTATTTCCGCACCTGCATGCGCTTCGAGACCGGCGACCGGGAGCTCGACTGGCTGAACCGGGTGATCGCGATCGCGCGTGGCGCGCGCGAGAAGAATGCGGTCAAGCTGGACGTCCACGAGGTGCTGTGAGGCCGGCTGTCCGGTGGCGGCCGCAGCCTCTCCGGACGATGGCGGCCGGGGGACTCCCCTCCGACGGCCGCGGACCATTGCGCCTGATCAGCGAAACAGCGCACGTCGGCAAGAAACCCCAATATTTCGTGCTTTTGTTCATCCATACTTGTAAGGATGGGGATTGACCGCCGAGCGGTTTTCGGGAATTTGTTGTCAACCACAACAATTAGACCAAACACAACAATCAGACCAAGGCCCGGTGAGGCCGTCTCGGGGACCGATGCCAAGGACCAAGATCGACATTCCGAATTTGCCCTCCGTCGTCACCGCCGAGCGCGATGGCGAGATCGGCTTTCTGCGCCTGTCGCGGCCTGAAAAGCGCAATGCGCTGAACGACACGCTGGTGATGGGCATCGAGGCCTATTTCGCCGGCCTGCCGAATGACATCCGCGCCGTGGTGCTGACCGGGGACGGCGACCATTTCTCCGCCGGCCTCGATCTCTCCGAACTGACGGTGCGCGGCACGGTGGAATCCGTGCATCACTCGCGCAACTGGCATCGTGTGTTCGACATGTTCGAATTCGGCAAGGTGCCGGTCATCGCGGTGCTGCACGGCGCGGTGGTGGGCGGCGGCCTCGAACTGGCGTCGGCCTGCCATGTCCGCGTTGCCGAAAAGTCCGCCTATTACGCGCTCCCGGAAGGCGTGCGCGGCATTTATGTCGGCGGCGGCGGCTCGGTGCGCATCCCGCGGCTGATCGGCGCGTCGCGCATGATGGACATGATGCTGACCGGCCGGACTTATGGGGCCGAGGATGGGCTGTCGATGGGCTTGTCCCACTATCTGGTCGAGAACGGCGCTGGCCTGGAGAAGGCCATCGAGCTTGCCAAGCGCTGCGCCGCCAACACCCCGATGACAAATTATGCCGTCATGCACGCGCTGCCACGAATTGCGGACATCGACCGTCCGGGCGGCTATATGATGGAGGCTCTGATGGCTGCGATCTCCTCCGGCAGCGAGGAGGCGCAGGCAAGGCTCAAGGATTTTCTGGAGAAGCGCGCGCCCAAGGCCCTGCACAAGGGTTGATCGGCAAGTCGGACAACAGTCAGACACAAAGTCACTGAACACGCCGATCAAGAACAACAAGGCCGCGCAGGGTAGGAACAAAGCCAATGGCGCAAGCGCCTCAGATTTCGCGTAGCGACACAACGGCGCCGATCCGGCCGGTGAAGCTTGAGAAGCCGGAGATCGACATCGAACGGCGGCCGGACGGCACCCTGCTGATCCGTTCTCGCTATCCGCTCGATCCGTATCCCGACCGGATCACCGACCGCCTGGTGCATTGGGCCAAGGAGACGCCGGACCGCACCTTCATGGCCGCCCGCGACGAAAACGGCGAATGGCGGCACATCACCTATGCGCAGGCGCTGCAATATGCCAAATGCATCGGCCAGGCCCTGCTGTCGCGCAACCTGTCGCCGGAACGGCCGGTCGCGATCCTGTCCGGCAACGATCTCGAACACGCCATGCTGGCGCTCGGCTGCCTCTATGTCGGCATTCCCTATGCGCCGATCTCGCCGGCCTATTCGCTGATCTCGTCCGATTTCGGCAAGCTGCGCTATATCGTCGACCTGCTCACGCCCGGCATGGTGTTCGCCTGCGACGGCCAGCAATATGCCAAGGCGATCCAGGCGATCATTCCGCAAGACGTCGAACTCGTCTTCACCCGCAATCCTATGCCGGGCCGCAAATCGGTCGCCTTCGACGATCTTGCCGCCACCGTCCCGACCGATGCGGTCGACGATGCCCACCAGAAGGTCGGCCCGGACACCATCGCGAAATTCCTGTTCACCTCCGGCTCGACCGGCATGCCGAAGGGCGTGATCAACACCCAGCGCATGTGGTGCTCGAACCAGATCATGGTGCGCTCGGCCTTGCAGTATCTGCAGGACGAGCCGCCGACCATTCTCGACTGGGCGCCGTGGCATCACACCGCGGGCGGCAATCACGATGTCGGCCTCGTGCTCTATAACGGCGGCACCTTCTACATCGACGAGGGCAAGCCGCTGCCGGGCGCGATCGAACAGACGGTGCGCAACCTGAAGGACGTCGCCTGCACCTGGTATTTCAACGTGCCGAAGGGCTACGAGGCGCTGCTGCCGTTCTTCCGGACCGACGAGCAGCTCCGCCGCAATTTCTTCTCGCGGCTCAAAGTGCTGTGGTATGCGGGCGCGGCGATCGCACAACACGTCTATGACGAGTACCAGCAACTCGCGATGCAGACGGTCGGACAACGAATCCTGTTCCTGACCGGCCTCGGCTCGACCGAAACCGCGCCGTTCGCGATGAGCCGGATGTGGGAGAGCGTGCACGGCGTCAATATGGGGCTGCCGGCGCGCGGCTCGACGCTGAAGCTCGTGCCGTCGGGCGACAAGCTGGAAGCCCGTTTCAAGGGCCCGCACATCACGCCGGGCTATTGGCGGCAGCCCGACCTTACGGCGAAGGCGTTCGACGAGGAAGGCTTCTACAAGATCGGCGACGCGCTGAAATTCGAGGACGAGAATAACCCGCTGCAGGGTCTGCTGTTCGACGGCCGCATCGCCGAGGACTTCAAGCTCGGCACCGGCACCTGGGTCAGCGTCGGTCCCTTGCGTGCGGCTTTCATCTCGCACTTTGCGCCGTATGTCCGCGATGTGGTGATCGGCGGCGCCGACCGCGACTATATCGCGGTCATCGTCATTCCCGATGTCGAGGCGCTGCGCAAATACGCGCCGGACCTGCCGGAGGATGCCGCCGCCGCCGACGTGCTGGAGCATGACGGCGTGAAGGCGAAATTCAAGGAGTTGCTGACGAGCTTCGCCAAAGCCTCGACCGGATCGTCCAACCGCGTGATGCGCGCGATCCTGCTTTCCGAACCGCCCTCGCTCGATGTCGGCGAAATCACCGACAAGGGCTCGATCAACCAGCGCGCAGTGTTGAGCCATCGCAAGGCGATGGTGGACGAGATGTATTCCGATCCGCCGTCCTCGCGGGTCATCACCGTCGACAAAAAGGCCTGACATGTCCGACAAGATTCCCGGCATCGGCGCAACCTTCACCGATGCGTGGCTGGTGGAGGGCGTCCGCACGCCCTTCGTCGATTATAACGGCGCGCTTGCCGCGATCTCGCCGACCGATCTCGGCATCAAGGTCGGCCGCGAGGTGCTGAAGCGCGCCGGCGTCAAGGGCGACGACGTCGATACCGTCATCACCGGCGGCATGGCGCAGGCGAGCTTCGACACCTACTGCCTGCCACGCCATGTCGCGCTCTATTCCGGCGCGCCGATCGACACCCCGGCGCATCACGTGCAGCGGGTCTGCGGCACCGGCATCGAGGTGCTGTCGCAGGCCTCCGACGCAGTCTCGCTCGGCCGCGCCGATCTTGCGCTCTGTGTTGGCGCGGAATCGATGAGCCGCAATCCGGTGGCGTCCTATACCAGCCGCGGCGGCTTCCGCATGGGCCAGGTCGAGTTCAAGGACTTCCTCTGGGAGGCCCTGCTCGATCCCGCCGCCAAGGTGACGATGGGGGACACCGCCGAGAATCTCGCCCGGCAATACCAGATCACCCGCAAGGAGGTGGACGAATTCGCCGCACGTTCCTTCGACCGCGCGCTCGCCGCGCAGAAGGACGGCTTTCTCGACGGCGAAATCGTGCCGGTCAAGACCGAGACCTTTGATCTGCCGGGCTATGAATCGCGCGGCATCAGGCTGTCGCGGAAAGTCCCCGAGGTGACGGCCGACAGCCATGTGCGGCCTTCGCCCGTCGAGACACTGGCGAAAATCCCGCCGGCCTTCGGCGGCGTGCAGACCGGCGGCAATTCCTCGGCCATCGTCGACGGCGCCGCCGCGGCGCTGGTCGCGAACTCCGATTATCTGAAGAAGAACGGCAAGACGCCGCTCGCCCGCATCGTGGCGTCCGCCGTGGTCGGCGTGCCGCCCGAAGTCATGGGCATCGGGCCGGTGCCGGCGATCAAGGCGGTGCTGGAGCGTGCGGGCTTGACGCTCGCCGACATCGACCGCATCGAGATCAACGAGGCCTTCGGCGCGCAGGTCATGGCCTGCGCCCGCGAACTCGGGCTCGACGAGGACAAGCTCAACGTCAATGGCGGCGCCATTGCCATCGGCCATCCGCTTGGCGCCACCGGCATCCGCATTACGACGACATTGGCGCGTGAGCTCAAGCGCAAGGGATTGCGCTACGGCATCTCGTCGGCCTGCATCGGCGGCGGCCAAGGCATCGCGATGCTGATCGAGAACACCGAGGCCGCTAACTAGTGTCCCGTTCGTCCCCGCGAAAGCGGGGACCCAGCGAAAGAGAGGCTGGATTCCCGCCTTCGCGGGAATGACCGGAGGAAAGAGCGAGACGAACACATGGACATCAACGGACAGGTCGCAGTCATTACCGGCGGCGCATCGGGGCTCGGCGCCGCGACCGCGCAAACCTTCGTGAATGCCGGCGCCAAGATCGCACTGCTCGACATCAATCTGGCCGCGGCTCAGCAAACTGCCGACAAGCTCGGCGGCATCGCGGTGAAGTGCGACGTCACCGACGAGCAAAGCGCCACCGATGCTTTGTCCGAGGTGCAGAAGGCATACGGCGTCGGCCGCGTCCTGGTGAATTGCGCGGGCGTCGGACCGCCGAAGCGCATCGTCGGCCGCGACGGCCCGATGCCGCTCGCCGACTACAAGAAGGTGATCGACATCAACCTGATCGGGACCTTCAACATGATGCGGCTGTTCGCGGCGGCGCTGTCGAAAGCCGAACCGCTGGACGGCGGCGAGCGCGGCGTCATCATTTCGACCGCCTCGGTTGCGGCTTTCGAGGGTCAGATCGGCCAGGCCGCCTATTCGTCGTCGAAGGGCGGCGTCGTGGCGCTGACCATCCCGGCGGCGCGCGAATTCGCCCAGTTCGGCATCCGCGTGATGACCATCGCGCCCGGCATTTTCCACACGCCGATGCTGGCGGCGCTCCCCGAAGACGCGCAGAAAAGCCTCGGCGCTTCGGTGCCGTTCCCGCCGCGGCTCGGCCGGCCGGAGGAATATGCCGATCTTGCGCTGTTCATCGTGCGCAACGGCTACATGAACGGCGAGACCATCCGCATCGACGGCGCGCTGCGGATGGCGCCGCGCTAGCTTCCTTGTTATTCACGGAGCGTCACACAACCTCCGTTCAATCCGCGAAAGCGGGAATCCAGTATCCATGGCGCTGGATCCCCGCTTTCTCGGGGACGAACGGACCTAAAGGCTTGGACTACAGATAATGCTCAGCAACAGCCGCAGCGTCAGGATCGAATGGGGCGATTGCGACCCCGCAGGCATCATCTTCTATCCGCGCTATTTTGCGATGTTCGATCACTCGGTCACGATGCTGATCACCGCGGCTTCCGGCGTCAGCAAGGCCGAGCTGCTGAAGAAATTCGAGTTCGACGGCTATCCGCTGGTCGCGACGCAGGCGAAATTCATTCAGCCGACCCGGTTCGGCGACGACGTGATCATCCAGTCCACCTTCGTGCGGGTCGGCCGGTCCAGCTTCGAGATCAAGCACCAGATCCGCAAGAACAACCAGGTCGCCGTCGAGGGCCAGGAAACCAGAGCCTGGGTCAAGCGCGATCCGGCTGACCGGACCAAGATCAAGGCGCATCCGCTGCCGGAAGAACTGGCGGCGCGTTTCCGCGGCGAGTTTTAGCCCAGCGCCGTCGAAATCTTTCGCAATATCCTGACGAATTGCGCGCGGTCGCGCGGTCCGACGATGTCGTCCAGTTCGCGCTCGTGACGCTCGGCGCAGTCCTGCATCGCGCGGACCACCTTGCGCCCGGCATCGGTGAGCGACAATTCGTAGAGCCTGCGGTCGCTGCGCGTGCGCGTCCGGCTGATCAGACCGCGCTTGACCAGATCGTCCAGTACCGGCGTCAGCGTGGACTTGTCGCTGCCGATCGCGCGGGCGAGCGCGGTCTGGCTCATCCCGGGATTGCGGTCGATGAGGATGAGTGCGGCGAAACGTCCGGGGCTCAGGCCGACCGACTGTGTGTGCCGTGCGAAAGACTGGAAGGAAGCGATCTGCGCCATCCGCAGGCGGAAACCGATCCAGTCGTCGAACGGACCGAAATCCAGCGAATCCGCCGCTTGCGGCTCGGGTGAGGTCTCGGCAATCGCTGCCGGTCGTGTCGCGGAACGTGCCACGCTTGCCCTGCACCCCTGAAGCGTTCATGACGATTGCAAAATAGTTTTAATACCAACTATCCCGCTTTACAATGCTTCGGGATTTCTGCTGAATGCTTCCAAGCTCCGGGCCAACCGGATATGCGAACGCACGGGAGGACGTATGATGTCTAAAGCGCGCAACGCCCTCGTCGGCATGTCGGCCGCCGCCATCCTGACGATGGCCGGTGCCGCTACGGCGCAGGATCAAACCGTCGAACTCAAGATTGCCCACTGGATTCCGCCCACACACTCGATCCATCGCGCGATGGAGGAGTGGGCAAAGTCGATCGAGAAGGCCTCGAACGGCACCATCAAGTACCGGATCTATCCGGCCCAGCAATTGGGCAAGGCCACCGACCATTACGACATGGCGCGCGACGGCATCGCCGACGTCACCTTCGTCAACCCCGGCTATCAGCCGGGCCGCTTCCCGATCATCGCCGCCGGCGAATTGCCGTTCCTGATGACCAACGCCAAGGGCGGGTCGCAGGCGCTGGATGCCTGGTACCGGCAATATGCCGAGAAGGAAATGAAGGACGTGAAAGTGTGCATCGTGCATGCGCACGATCCGGGCGCCCTGCATGCCAAGAAGAAGATCGAAACGCCCGATCAGCTTTCGGGCATGAAAATCCGTCCGGCCCAGGCCACCATGGCAGCGTTCGTGACCTCGCTCGGCGGTACCAATGCGCATGGCTCCGCGCCGGAAGCCCGCGACATGCTGGAGAAGGGCGTCGCCGATGCAATCACCTTCCCCTGGGGCTCGGTGCTGCTGTTCAAGCTCGACGGCGTGGTGAAATACCACATGGACGTGCCGCTCTACGCCACGACCTTCGTGTGGGCGATCAACCGCAACAAATACAACCAGATGTCGGCCGCGCAGAAGAAAGTGATCGACGATCACTGCAATTCCGAATGGGCGCTCAAGCTGGCTTCGCCCTGGGCGGACAACGAAAATTCCGGCCGCGAGAAGCTGATGAAGGCGCCGGGACACACCGTCTATCAACTCACCGAGGCCCAGCTCGATCAGTGGAAAAAGGCCGCCGAACCGCTCGTCAAGAAGTGGGCAGACGAGGTCAAGAAGGCAGGCTACGATGCCGATAAAATTCTGGGCGACCTGAAAAACGAACTCAAGAAGCGCGACTCGGCCTATTGATGAGCGCCCCCGCAAAACGCGGCATTGTCGATCGTGTGATCGACGCAATCGAGGTGACAGCGGCGATCTTCCTCGCCGCTGTCACCTTGTTGACCTTTGTATCCGTCGGCGCCCGCTATCTTTTCAGCTTCGGCATTCTCGATGCCTACGACTTCTCGCGCCTGCTGCTCGGCATCCTGATTTTCTGGGGCATTGCAGTCACAAGTTATCGCGGCGACCACATCACGGTCGACCTGCTCTGGAGCTGGGGCGGCCCCGGCCTGAAGCGCGCACTCGATACCTTTGCCTCGCTGGTGTCGCTCGGCGCGATGCTGGTCTTCACCTGGATGATGGGCGAGCAGGTGCTGAGCACGCGCGCCTCCAACCTCCTGACCTTCGACCTGCGCTATCCGGTCTGGATTTTCTATTTCGTGGCCTGGATCGGTCTGGCCTGCGCCATTCTTCTTCTGGTCGTGCGCACCATCCGCCTGATCGTGCGGCCCGAGGTCATCGAGCAGCAACCTCACGTCAAGGTCGATTGAGCCGTTCCCATGAGTACTGATGCGGTCGCGGTCATCGGGTTCGTATCGCTATTCGTCGCCATGCTGCTGCGGGTGCCGATCGGCATCGCGATGGGGACGGTTGGCGTGCTCGGTTTCGGCTATCTCGCGGATATGGGGCCGGCGCTCCGCATCCTGGCGCAGTCGCCGATCCGGACGGCAACCGATCTGGGCTTCGGCGTTGTCCCGCTGTTCCTGCTGATGGGCGCTTTCGCGACCGCCTCCGGCATGAGCCGCGAGCTCTACGCTGTCGCGCATGCCTTCCTCGGCCATTTCCGCGGCGGCCTCGGCACCGCCACCATTGCCGCATCGGCGGGCTTCGCCGCGATCAGCGGCTCCTCGGTCGCCTCGGCCGCTACTTTCGCAAATGTCGCCTATCCCGAAATGCGCCGCTACGGCTATCCGGCGACCTTCGCCACCGGGGTGATCGCCGCCGGCGGCACGCTCGGGATCATGATCCCGCCATCGGTGGTGCTCGCGGTCTACGGCATCATTACCGAACAGGATATCGGCAAGCTGTTCATCGCCGGCATCGTGCCGGGCATCATCGCGACGTCGATGTATGTGCTGTGCGTGATGTTTCTCGCCGCCCGCAACCCGGAGGCGTTTCCGCTGGCGCCCAAGGCGTCGTGGCCGGAACGCCTCGCCTCGCTGCGCGGCGTGTGGGCGATATTGCTGCTGTTCTTCTTCGTCATCGGCGGCATCTATGGCGGTGCCTTCACTCCGACCGAAGCAGCCGGCATGGGCGCCGGCGGCGCCTTCCTGATCTCCCTGCTGCGCGGCCGGCTGACGCTGGCGCTGACGATCAAATGCCTGGTCGATACCGTGCGCACCTCGGCCGCGGTTTTCACCATCCTGATCGGGGCGATGATCTTCGGCTACTTTCTGACGATCACCCAGACCCCGCAGAAGGTCACCGACTTCATCACCCATCTCGGCCTCGCACCCTATGTGGTGCTGCTGCTGGTGATGCTGATGTATCTCCTGCTCGGCTGCATCCTCGATGCCATGGCGATGATCATCCTGACCATCCCGATCATCTTCCCGGCGATGATGGAACTCGGCTTCGACCCGATCTGGTTCGGCGTGATCATCGTGATGACCGTGGAACTCGGACTGATCACCCCGCCGATCGGCATGAATGTGTATGTCATCAACAGCGTGCTCAAGGACGTCAACCTCTCCACGATCTTCTATGGGGTGACGCCGTTCATCATCACCGACGTGATCCGGCTCGCGATCCTGGTCTCGTTCCCGATCCTGTCGACGTTCCTGCCCTCGCAGATGTGAGACTGCGCGCGGCCGTGGGACGAATCCCGCCGGTTTGAGGGATCAAACCGGTGCCTTTTATAATTGTGCCAAGGTGCTAAATACCGGACCAACGGCTCACGATTGTCCGGCGGCAAGTGCTCATGGAACGGTCATTCAAGAAGGAAGTGCAGTCCCTGCGGCTCGGCGAGGGCCAGACCTTCCACGGCGAGGGCATCCTCGCCGTCACCAAGGCGCTGCTGCAGTCCGGGGTCTCCTATGTCGGCGGCTACCAGGGCGCGCCGGTGTCGCACCTCCTCGACGTGATGGTCGATGCGGAGGACTACCTCAAGGAACTCGGCGTCCACGTCGAAACCTGCACCAACGAGGCCTCCGCCGCCGCCATGCTCGGCGCCTCGATCAACTACCCGATCCGCGGCGCGGTGACCTGGAAGGCCATCGTCGGCACCAATGTCGCATCCGACGCGCTCTCCAACCTCGCTTCCCCCGGCGTCATGGGCGGTGCCATGATCATCGTCGGCGAGGATTACGGCGAGGGCGGCGCGGTGATCCAGGAGCGCTCGCACGCTTATGCGCTGAAATCCTCGATCTGGCTGCTCGATCCGCGCCCGGATCTGCCGAGCATCGTCCGCATCGTCGAGAAGGGCTTCGAGCTGTCGGAAGCGAGCCACGCGCCGGTCATGCTCGAATTGCGCATCCGCGCCTGCCATGTGACCGGCGCCTTCTCTGCCAAGGACAACATCAAACCGGCGATCTCCGAACTTCATCGAACCGGGCCGGCGCCGCATAATTTCGCCAAGCTTGCCCATCCGCCTGTGACCTTCGCGCACGAGAAGCTGAAGGTCGAGCAGCGCATGCCGGCCGCACGCGATTTCATCCAGCGCGAAAAGCTGAACGAGTTCTTCCCTGGCGACCTGAAGGACATCGGCATCATCGTCCAGGGCGGCCTGTATAACGGCACGCTGCGTGCTCTCGAACGCCTTGGCCTGGCCGACACCTTCGGCGACTGCCGCGTGCCGATCCTGTGCCTCAACGTCACCTATCCGCTGGTGCCGGAGGAAATCCGCTCCTTCTGCGCCGACAAGAAATCGGTGCTGATCGTCGAGGAAGGCTTCCCCGAATATATCGAGCAGATGGTCGCGACCGAATTGCGGCGCGGCGACATCCAGACCAGGCTCTATGGCAAGGACGTGCTGCCACAGGCGGGCGAATATACCCAAGAAGTGCTGATGCGCGGCCTCGCGCAGTTCCTGATCGAGGCCAAACCCGCCCGGCTCGACACGGCCGCCGTGGGCGAGCGCATCAAGAAGCTGACCGCGCATCTTCCGGCGGTTCAGCATTCGTTGCGCGACCTGCCGCCGCGGCCGCCGACCTTCTGCACCGGCTGTCCCGAACGCCCTGTCTTCTCCGCGCTCAAGCTGACGCAGCAGGAAATCGGCAATGCGCATATCTCCGCCGATATCGGCTGCCACTGCTTCGGGCTGTTCGCGCCGTTCAGCATGGGCAATTCGGTTCTCGGCTACGGCATGTCGCTCGCGAGCGCGGCCGCGGTCGGGCCGAACACCAACAAGCGGCCGATCGCGGTGATGGGCGACGGCGGCTTCTGGCATAACGGCCTGATCACTGGCGTCACCTCGAACCTGTTCAACAAGGGCGACGGCCTGCTGATCGTGTTCCAGAACGGCTACACATCGGCGACCGGCCTGCAATACATGCCCTCCTCCAAGGCAAGCCGCGCCGGCGAAGGCCAGACCGCCGATATCGAGCAGACGCTGAAGACCATGGGGGTCAAATGGCTGCGCAAGGTGCGCACCTATTCGGTCGGCAAGATGATGGCGACCATCAAGGAGGCGCTGGCCAGCGCCGAGCATGGGCTGAAGGTCATCATCGCGGACGGCGAATGCCAGCTCGCGCGCCAGCGCCGGGTGCGCGCCGAGGATGCTGCCAAGCTCACCCGCGGCGAGCGCGTGGTGCGCACCAAGTTCGGGGTCGACGACGAAATCTGCACCGGCGACCATTCCTGCATCCGGCTCTCCGGCTGCCCCTCGCTCACCATCAAGCCATCGCCCGATCCGCTGCGCACCGATCCGGTGGCGAGCGTGGTCGAATCCTGCGTCGGCTGCGGCCTGTGCGGCGAAGTCGCGCATGCCGCCGTGCTGTGCCCGTCTTTCTATCGCGCCGAGATTATCCGAAATGCCACATGGTGGGACCGCACCCTGTTCAACATCCGCCGCGCCGTGATCGGCTGGTTCGGCGGCCGTCCGCGTGAGGCCGACATGCCCGCAGGCGCGGTGCCCGCCGCAGCGCGCGAACAGGTGACCGCATGATCAAGGAGCAGCGTCCCGTCACCATGCTGATCGCCGCGCTTGGCGGCGAAGGCGGCGGCGTGCTCACCAACTGGATCATGTCGGCCGCAGCCGAGCTCGGCCTGCCGGCGCAATCGACCTCGATCCCCGGCGTCGCCCAGCGCACCGGCGGCACCACCTATTATATCGAAATCTATCCGACGACCTGGCAGGAGCTTGGGCTGCGCCGTCCGGTGCTCGCGCTGGCGCCCGGCATCGGCGATATCGACGTGCTGGTTTCGTCCGAATTCATGGAAGCGGGCCGCTGCATCGCCAATGGCTTCTGCACGCCGGACCGCACGCTATTGATTTCCTCGACCAGCCGCTTCTACGTCATCAACGAGAAGATGGCACTGGGCGACGGCCGCTTCGACGAAAGCCGCCTGCTTGAGGCCGCCGAGAAGAATGCGCAAGGCCGCATCCTGTTCGACATGGAGGCGGTCGCGAAGGAAGCCGGCGCCATGATCAATGCGGTGATGCTCGGCGCCATTGCCGGCTGTGGCAAGCTGCCAATTCCGGTCGAGGCGTTCGAGCGCGCGATCCGCGCCGAGGGCAAGGCCGCGGAGGCCAACCTGCGCGGCTTCCAGGCCGGGCTCGCGATGGCGCGGAGCGAAGCAACGAGCCTGCGCCGCCCCGCCGAGGGCAAGCGCCGCGAAAAGCCGCGCAACGATCTCGCGACACTGGAGCGCGACATCCGCGCGACCATGCCGCAATCGGCTCAGGACATCGTGATCGAGGGCGTGCGCCGCCTTGCCCGCTTCCAGGACGGCGACTATGCGCGTCTGTTTCTCGACCGGCTCGCCCCGGTGCGCGATCACGAAGCGCAGATGCAGGGCGACGGCAAATTGCTGCGCGAGACCGCGCGCCATCTCGCGGTGCGCATGTCGTTCGAGGATCTGATCCGCGTCGCCCAAGCCAAAATCGACCCGGCCCGCATGCAGCGCATCGAGCAGGAACTCGGGGCGAGGAATGGCGAGCCCTATTCGGTGACCGAATTCCTCAAGCCCGGCATCGAGGAAATGTGCCAGGTGCTGCCGCCATGGCTGGCGCGGCGCATCATCGCGTTTTCCGAAAAGCGCGGCTGGCTGGACCGTTTCCACATCGGCATGTATGTGCAGACCACCTCGGTCACGGGCTACCTGCGTTTCTGGCTGCTGGCGAAAATGCGGCCGTTGCGCCGCTATATGCACCGCTATGTCGAGGAACAGGCGCAGATCGAGGCGTGGCTATCGATGATCATGCAGGGCGCGCGGCTCTCGCCGGCACTCGGGCTCGAGATCGCCGAATGCGCGCGGCTGATCAAGGGCTATGGCTCGACCCACAAGCGTGGTACGCAGAATTTTCACACCATCGAAACCCGCCTGATCCGTCCGGCCCTGCAGGGCCAGCTTCCAATCAAGGACGCGATCGACGGCATTGCCAGCGCCCGTACCGCCGCGCTGGTCGATCCGGAAGGACAATCGCTGGCAAAATGCCTCGACGAGTTCGACGCCCGGCTGTCCTTCCGCATTGCGGCGGAATAGCCCGCATGCCCGCACCGGCATTGTAAGCGGCGGGGCGGTCCGCTATGCGTCTACGCCGCTGAAATCCCGGCACATGTGTCCGTTCGTCCGAGTGGGTGAGGTATCGTCATGTCAGGCCCGTCCGGCGCAAGGCAAAGCAAACACGCGCCGATCGCGGCCGAGATTTTCCTGAAGACCCTCGCCGAACACGGCGTCGACTACTTCTTCTGCAATCCCGGCACTGACTTTCCCCCCATCGTGGAGGCCTTCACCCGCGCGCGGCACAGCAACGCCAGGCTGCCGCGCCCGGTGCTGGTTCCGCATGAGAATCTGGCGGTCGCGATGGCGCACGGCGCCTATCTGATGACCGGCCGGCCGCAGGCCGTGATGGTGCATGTCAATGTCGGCACCGCCAATACCATCAACAACGTCACCAATCTCGCGCGCGACCGCGCGCCGCTGATCCTTGCCGCGGGCCGCACGCCCTTTACCGAGAAAGGCAGCTTCGGCTCGCGCAGCCGTTCGATCCACTGGGCGCAGGAGATGTTCGACCAGGCCGGCATGCTGCGCGAACTGGTGAAGTGGGATTACGAGATGAAGGTGCCGGAACAGGCCGCCGATGTCGCCGCCCGCGCCTACGAGATGACGATGACGAGCCCGCGCGGCCCGGTCTATCTGGTTCTGCCGCGCGAGCCGCTCGCCGCCCCGGTATCCGAAACGCTGGCCTCGACGCCGCGTCAGGTGCCAAGTGTCGGTTGTCCCGACCCGCAGGCGATCGCGACGCTTGCGGACTGGATTGCAAAGGCGCAGTCGCCGCTGATCGTCACATCCTCGGACGGCGATCCGCGTGCCGTGGCCGCGCTCTCCAAGCTTGCGGACACGTATGCACTGCCGGTCGTGAACCATAATCCGCGCGTGGTTACACTGCCGTCGAGCCATGCGATGCATGCCGGCTACGATTCCGGCCCGCTGGTGCCGGAGGCCGACCTGATCGTCAACGCCGAATGCGACGTGCCGTATTATCCGCATTCCGACAAAGTGATGAGCGGCTGCAAATTCGCCCATATCGGCGAGGACCCGGTCTATCAGCGCTATCCGATGCGCTCGTTCCCGAGCGATCTGTCGCTGGTGGCGCGTTCGGCCGATGCTTTCGAGGCGCTCCATGCCGCACTGGAACAGCATCGTCCGGCGATGGCCGCCGCGATCGACGCGCGCCGCAAAAAAATGGCCGAACGGCGCAGGGAACGCACTGACAAGGCGGAGCAGGCCGTGCGCGGCGCATCCGACAAAATCACGCCGGCCTATCTCAGCCGTTGTATCGGCGAAGCCTTCGGCACTGACGCCGTCATTTTCAACGAATACCCGCTGTCGCTGGAATATTGCCCGCGCGAGAAGCCGGAGACCTTTTATTCGCTCGGCCCGGCGGGCGGGCTGGGCTGGGGCCTTGGCGCCGCCATCGGCGCAAAGCTCGCCGCACCGGACAAGCTGATCGTCGCGACGCTCGGCGACGGCAGCTACATGTTCGGCAATCCGACCGTGAGCCATTGGGTGCAGGACAAGTTCAATCTGCCGGTGCTCTCGATCGTCTTCAACAACAGCCGCTACGGTGCGGTGCGGCGGGCGACGCTCTCGATGTTCAAGGACGGCGTGGCCGGCGAGACCGACGGGCGCTTCCTTGCCGATCTCGATCCGTCGCCGCCCTTCGACGCCTTCGTGACCGCGCAGGGCGGCCATGGCGAACGGGTCGAGCGGCCGGAGGACGTGCCCGCGGCGCTCAAGCGCGCGCAGGACGCCGTGCGCGGCGGCCGGCAGGCGCTCCTCAACGTGATCACGCCGTACTGATGTTTGCCAAAAGCCGCCACATCCGCTCGTCCCCGCGAAAGCGGCGACCCAGAGTCAAGAACTGGATTCCCGCTATCGCGGGAATGACCGGATTTTGTGGCGCCACCCCTGCAATACAGACGCGCTAACCCAGGGAACACCGCATGCGTATCGACGCCTTCAACCACTTTTTCCCGAAAAAATATTTCGACATGCTGCTGGCCAGCGGGCTGCCGGACATTGGCAAGCGCGCCACGCAATTGCCCGCGCTGCACGACCTCGATCACCGCCGCAAGATCGTCGGCAGCTTCAAGGACTACAGGCAGGTGATCTCGCTGGCCGCGCCAACCCTCGAACAGGTTTCCAAGGGCGACCCAAAACGTGCGGTCGAATTCGCCAAAGTCGGCAACGACGGCATGGCCGAACTCTGTGCGAAATATCCGGACGAGTTTGCAGGCTTTGTCGCGCAGACCCCGCTGACTGCGCCCGATGCCGGAATTGCCGAAACCACGCGCGCCATCAACGAGCTTGGCGCCTGCGGCACGCAGATCTTCACCAATGTCGAAGGCAAGCCGCTCGACGCACCGGAATTCCGTCCCTTTTTCGCGGCGATGGAGAAACTGGACAAGCCGATCTGGGTGCATCCCTCGCGCGGCGCCAATTTCCCGGATTATCTCAGTGAGAAGAAATCGCTGTACGAAATCTGGTGGACCTTCGGCTGGGCCTACGAGACCGCGGCGATGATGTCGCGTCTCGTCTTTTCGAAAATTCTCGACGACATGCCCAAGCTGAAGGTCATCGTGCATCATTTCGGCTCGATCGTGCCGACGCTGGAGGGCCGCGTCGGCCCGGGCTGGGATCAGTTCGGTTCACGCACGTCGGATGAAGACTACGGCGCGCTGCTCAAAAGCCTCAAGAAGCGCCCGCTCGACTATTTCAAGCACGACTTCTATCCGGATACGGCGACCTTCACCTCGGAAGGCGCGATGAAGATCGGCTTCGGCTTTTTCGATCTCGACAAGGTGATTTTCGCATCGGACTGCCCGTTCGATCCGGAAAAGGGCACGATGTATATCCGCGAGACGCTGCGCATTCTCGACGAATACGGCATGCCGAAGGAGGATCTCGACAAGGTCTATTACAAGAACCTGGAGCGGATCACCGGCAAGACATTTGTGAAGTAGCCGCCTGCCTGTCATGGCCGGGCTTGACCCGGCCATCCACGTCTTGCCGAACAAGGACAGGCATGGATGCCCGGCACAAGGCCGGGATGACGGACGATCGTGCGGCCGTGAGACGCTGCGCTGTTGAAGACTTTGCCGGGGCCCGCCCCGGCGATTTCTTTTCCAGCCAGCGGTTTGATAGCTTGCCCGCCATGGACGCTCCCCACAAACCATCGCAGGCCAAGGCCCCGCCGCCCGGCACCGGGGGCACGGCCGCCAAAGCAGGCGACGACGCCGGCCGCGTGACCCCGATGATGGAGCAATTCATCGAGATCAAGGCGGCCAATCCGGATTGCCTGTTGTTCTACCGGATGGGCGATTTCTACGAATTGTTCTTTGACGACGCCGAGGTGGCGTCGCGCGCGCTGGGCATCGTCCTCACCAAGCGCGGCAAGCATCTTGGCAACGACATCCCGATGTGCGGCGTGCCGGTCGAGCGTTCCGATGAATATCTGCACAAACTGATCGCGCTCGGCCACCGCGTCGCGGTGTGCGAGCAGCTCGAAGACCCGGCAGAGGCGAAGAAGCGCGGCGCCAAGAGCGTGGTGCAGCGCGGGGTGGTGCGGCTCGTCACGCCGGGCACGCTGACCGAAGACACGCTGCTCGACGCCCGCCGCAACAATTACTTGCTGGCCCTGGCGCGCGCCCGCACCTCGTCGACGGAAGACCGCGGCCGGTTCGCGCTCGCATGGATCGACATCTCCACCGGCGAGTTCCGCGTTACCGAATGCGAGCCCGGCCAGCTCGCAGCCGAGATCGCAAGGATCGAGCCGGGAGAGATCATCGTCTCCGACGCGCTCTATGCGGACGCGGAGGTCGCGCCGCTCTTGCGCGCCTTTGAGCATGTGATGCCGCTGGCCCGCGACGTGTTCGACGGCGCAACTTCGGAGCGGCGGCTGTGCGATTATTTCCGGGTCGCCACCACCGAAAGCTTCGGACCGCTGTCGCGGCTCGAACTGACTGCGGCGGCGGCCTGCGTCACCTATGTCGAGCGCACGCAATTCGGCAAACGGCCGCCGATGTCGCCGCCGCTGCGCGAGAGCGCCGGTGCCTGCCTTGCGATCGATGCGGCGACCCGCGCCAATCTCGAACTGATGCGGACGCTGTCGGGCGAGCGCAGGGGTTCGCTGCTCGCCGCCATCGACCGTACCGTCACATCCGCCGGCGCGCGCCTCCTCTCGCAGCGCCTCGCGGCCCCGCTCACGGACCCCGATGCCATCGCGCGACGGCACGATGCGGTGGCGTTGTTCGTTGCCGATCCCGCGATACGCGGCGACGTGCGCACGACGCTGAGGAGCGCGCCCGACCTCGCGCGCGCGCTGTCGCGGCTGGTCATCGGCCGCGGCGGACCGCGCGATCTTGCCGCGATCCGCGACGGCCTCGCTGCCGCGTCCGCGCTCGCCTTGCGCCTGT
>NZ_JBKBVB010000238.1:0-1542 GCF_046289595.1 Pseudorhodoplanes sp. | reverse complement strand
TGGCCTGTCCCCGGTTCCGAAGACACCGAGTTAGGTGTTTTAATGGGACCGGAGGGTGGTCATGGAGAGACGGAAGTTCACGCGAGAGTTCAAGCTTGAGGCGGTGCGGCTGATCAGGGACCGGGGCGTGTCCTATGTGCAGGCGGCGCAAGACCTTGGGGTGCATCAGTCTGTGCTGCGCAACTGGGTGAGGGCGTTTGCGGACGATCCGGAGCATGCGTTTCCCGGCCAGGGCCAGATGAAGCCGGAGCAACTGGAGATCGCGCGGCTGAAGCGCGAGGTGATCAGGCTGAAGGCCGAACGGGATATCCTAAAAAAAGCCGCGGCCTACTTCGCGAAGGAATCGACGTGAAGTTCTCCTTCATCGCGAAGCACCGGGGGATCTGGCCGGCGGATTGGATGTGCGGGGCGCTCGGTGTCTCGCGGGGCGGCTTCTATGCGTGGCTGAAGCGGCCGCGCAGCCAGCGCAGCCGCAATGACGAAGAGCTCGGCGCGAAGGTGCGGGCGAGCTTCCTTTCGAGTGACCGTACCTATGGCGCCAGGCGGGTCTGGCATGATCTGCTCGCCGAAGGGATATCCTGCGGGCTGCACCGGATCGAGCGATTGATGCGTCTGCAAGGGCTTAAAGCCCGCCCGCGCCGGCGTCGGCTGCCGCCAGACCTGGGTGCGCGGCAGGCCGCCGCCGTCGCTCCGAACGTGCTTGACCGCGCCTTTGCCGCTCCCGCTCCCAACCGTCGATGGATTGCTGACTTCACCTATGTCTGGACAGCCGAGGGCTGGCTCTATGTGGCGGCGGTGATCGATCTGTTCTCGCGGCGTGTGGTGGGCTGGTCGATGAGCGCGGCCATGACGGCGCAGCTTGTCACCGATGCTCTGGTGATGGCGATCTGGCGGCGGGGCAAGCCCGATGCGCTGCTGCATCACTCCGATCGCGGCAGCCAGTATACCAGCCAGCAGTTCCAACGGTTGATGGCCGATCACGGCGTCGTCTGCTCGATGAGCCGCTCCGGCAACGTCTGGGACAACGCGGCGATGGAGAGCTTTTTCTCGTCGTTGAAAACCGAGCGCATCGACCGCAAGACCTACAGAACGAGGGATGAGGCCAGAGCGGATGTGTTCGACTACATCGAGCGCTTCTACAATCCGAAGCGCAGGCACTCGACGATCGGATACCTGAGCCCTATGGAGTTCGAGCGCAGGGCCGGATTAGCTTAGGTGCGTGTCAACGAAACCGGGTGCAGGCCACTTCCGGTCGGCAGCAGGATTTTTAGTGCAGTATGTTTCGACAAGATCAATGAAGTCGGCATCCGGGGCAAAAACGGAGGATACGTCAGTTATCCAGGCGTCGCTTTTTTGAATAGCAGGGTTCGAGACTTCGAATTTTTCATCGACGGGATGAAATGCGATTTTGATTCGCGTCGTTTCGTAGTCCTTCGTCAGAACTTCTCGTCCGAGCAGCGAAGCCATCAACGCTGTGACACGCTGCTGGCCATCAATAAGTATACGCTTTCCAGCAGAAGGCGTTCCGTCCTTGAGCCGAAC
>NZ_JBKBVB010000015.1:0-49122 GCF_046289595.1 Pseudorhodoplanes sp. | reverse complement strand
GCTTCGAGCGCCGCCCGCGCGGCGCTGTTGGCGGCGGTCGCGGCCTTTTCGCCCTCGGCAAGGCGATCGCCCGATTCGCGCTTTTCGCTCTCCGCAATCTGCACTTCGCCGAGCAGCGCGACGCGCTTTTCCTCGAACAGCTGCGGCGCGTCGGCGAGACTGTCGCGCTCGCTGGTGGCTTCGGCGAGGCGGGCTTCCAGCGCCTCGATCTGCTTTGCCGTGCGCTCGCGGGTGTCGATCCAGGATTTCTGTTCGCCGGCAATCGCCTCGAGCCGCTTTTTGGCAATGTCGGCCTCGCGGGTCAGCGCCTGCGCTTCGGCGCGAAGTTCGGCGACATGGGTGCGGCGCGCGGCGATCTCGCTGCGCACCTCTTCCAGACGGGTCTGGAGATCGGCCACCGGCGGCAATTCGGACAGCGCGGCCCGGGCCTCGGCAAGCGCCGCGGCGGCCTCGTCGCGGTTGGCGCCGAGACGCGACTGCGCCTCGGTCAGCGCCGCACGCCGCGTGGTGATGTGGGTCAGCTCGCGTTCGGCTGCGGCATGGCGCTCGCGCGCCTCGTTGGCCGCACGTTGCAATTCGCGCCAGCGGTTGCGCGCCTCGGCTTCGGCCGCAGCGGCCGCCGTGGCTTCGGCCTCGGCCTTGGCGACGATCTCGCGCTTGGCCTCGACATGGATGCGCGCGGAATCGAGTTCGGCCTCGATTTCGGCGAGCCGGTTGCGCTCGGCCAGACGACGCGCCGCGCCGGTCGGGGCATTGGCGGCGACCGCAAAGCCGTCCCAGCGCCACAGGTCGCCCTCGCGCGAGACCAGCCGCTGGCCGGGCTTCAGCAAGGGGACGAATTTGTCCGCCTCGGCGCGGTCGACGAGTCCGATCTGCCGCAGCCGGCGGTCGAGTTCGGCCGGCGCGTTGACGTGATTGGTCAGCGGCGTGACGCCCTCCGGCAATACAGGGTCGGACGGATCGACGATCGCGCCTGCCCAGCGCATCGGCGCGCGCGGATCGGCCGGCGCTTCGAGATCGTCGCCGAGGGCTGCCCCGAGTGCGGTCTCGAAGCCTTTTTCCACGGTGAGATTGTCGATGACCGAGGGCCACAGGCTCCCGGAATCGACATGCAGCACCTTGCGCAGCGTGCGCGCCTCGGTTTCGAGACGGCCGGCCCGGCGTTCGGCCTCGGCGAGCGGCTTCCGTTCGACATCCAGTGCCTGCCGCGCCGCCGAATGCGCCGCCTCCGCCCGCAATGCCGCGGCCTCCCCTTCCGCCACCGCCGCCTGCGCCGCCTCGACCGCCTGCACGAGCGAAGCAAGATCCGGCCCGCCCTCGTTCGCCGCATCGATCTTGGCGAATTCGGCGATCACATCGGCAATGTCGCGCTCCAGCCGAGTCACCCGCTCGGTCTGGTCGCGCGCCGCGGTCTCGAGCGCATTGCGTCGCGCCGTGAGATCGGCGAGCGCGCCGGTCACCTCGCTGAAGGTCTTCTCGGACTGCGCCAGCTCGCCATCGGCCTGCGCCAGCCGCTGGTCGGCATCCGCGCGCTTGCTCTCCCCGGCTTCAAGATCGCGCCGCAATGCCGCCGCCTCGGCGGTCAGACGCTCCAGAGCCGCCTCGGAATCCGCGGCGAGCGTGCGCTCGCGGGCAATGTCCTCGCCCAGTTGCACGATCCGCTGGGCCAGTTCGGCGATGCGCTCCTTGGCACGGGCTTCCTCGCGGTCGAGGGTGTCGCGCGCGGCCACGAGCCGCTGCAGCGTCGCGCTGGCGCGGGCCTCGGCCTCGCGCAGGGGCGGCAGCGCGGCACTGGCCTCGTCCTGCACCCGGGCGGCCTCGGTCTGCGCCAGCGTCGCAGCCGCAACCTCGCGGAGACCCGCGGCGCGGGCCTGTTCGGAGGCCTCAAGATCGGTATTGGCGTTCAGCCAGCGCAGATGGAACAGGGTGGCTTCCTGTTTGCGGACCTGCGCCGACACTGTCCGGTAGCGCACCGCCTGCCGCGCCTGCCGCTTCAGCGCCTCCATCTGCGCCGCCAGCTGCCCGATAACATCTTCCAAACGCTGCAGATTCTGCTCGGCAGCGCGCAGGCGCAGCTCCGCCTCGTGGCGGCGCACATGCAGACCGGAAATGCCAGCCGCATCTTCCAGAACGCGGCGGCGCTGCTCGGGCTTGGCCTGGATGATCTCGCCGATCCGGCCCTGATGCACGAGCGCTGGCGAACGCGCGCCGGTCGAAGCATCGGCGAACAATATCTGCACGTCGCGGGCGCGCACCTCGCGGCCGTTGATGCGGTAGGTCGAGCCCTGTTCGCGCTCGATCCGGCGCGCGACTTCGAGCATGTCGACATCGGCATAGGTCTGCGGCGCGGTCCGCTCGGAATTGTCGATCGCCATCGACACTTCGGCGTGATTGCGCGCGGGGCGATTGCCAGAACCGGCGAAGATCACCTGGTCCATGTCGGTGGCGCGCATGGACTTATAGGAGTTTTCTCCCATCACCCAGCGCAGCGCCTCGACCAGGTTCGATTTGCCGCAGCCATTCGGCCCGACCACACCGGTGAGGCCGGGCTCGATCAGGAAGTCGGTCGGTTCTACAAAGGACTTGAATCCGATCAGCCGCAGTCGCGTCAGCTTCATGCTGGTTTCTTCTTCCCATGCCGGCGCTGGTTCGCGCCTGTTCGCCCCCGGCAGTCGAATCAGAACCGTGGAAACCAGGAGGCGGCCGGAGAATGGGAGGCGAGTGCGGCGAGGGCAAGCCGAAAACGGGGTTTACCCCCAAGCCTCTGAAATCACGAAAAAATCAGTTTTGAAGAGGTTTTTGGCGATGCGGGCGCCGCTGACGCCCACGATTGATGCGCTGCCGCCCCCTCTGCAGCCCTGCCAAACCGCTTGATCCGCAGCGCCACCCCCGCAGCCAAACCGCGGCAGGCGAACAGGTTTTGGTTACCGGTTGAAGCCGCGCCGGACCGCGTCAAGGCGGTTGGTCGGCGTCACATAAAGGCTGTTGGGATTCTGGAGGTTCGAAGCGGCGCAATCGGCGCCAGGGGCTTCGACCACCGCGCCCGACGCATTATCAAACAGCCGCTTCTTGCACTCTGCATCGGTCGAAATCTTGATCTGACCGATTTGGTGCGCCTCGCCCGGACGGACGGTTTCCGCGACCTTTGCCGAGGGCGCGTCGGCCCTGCTTCCAAGCACAAAGTAAAGCCCGAGGCCGCCGGCCAGAAGCGCGCAGGCAAAAAGCGTATGGAGCACGGTCTGCGTGGTTCTGTCGCGCCTCGGCCGCTTCGGCACGACGACGGGTCGTTCCTCTGTCGCAGACTTTGCTTCCGGAGCGGACCTGGGCTCTGAAACAGACTTTCCGCCTGACGGAAATTTGGCGTCCGGTGCAGCCTTCGCGGCCGTTGTCGCCTTGGTCTCCGATGCAAGCTCCTTCTCGGCCTGCAAATCCGACCAATATTTGCGCTCGGGCTTTGGCTTACTCGTATCGAAACAGACCATGTCGCCTCTACAGATATTCGACGCCGACCATCCGGTCTTTGCGCCAGGCGACCCGGCACGGCCGCTTCTGCCAATCACCCACCAACATCAGCAAGAATGTCTCCGGAAGCCGCTTGCGCTCGGTCGTCTCCAGGCGGGCACCGCTGACCGAAACATCGCGCAACCTGCACTGGATCTGCTCGCCAGAGCCAAGATGGATGACCGCAGCACGATCGGTGGGACTGCGAAATGACTGCCTGCGTTCCGACATCTGTGCTGCCCTTCGCAAAGGAGTTCAGCCGCAACTCATGCAATGAGAATAATTCGGATCGGTGAATGCGCGTTTAAGACAACGGCCAATCAAAAGTTTCAAATACATTCCCGCGCAACAACATGGTGAACATGCCGTAAAGGTTCGCCACTCTAGCGCAGACAGCGCTCATTCGAGAGCCGACAGCTGGCGGCTGCGCAAATGCAGAACGCGCTGTGCGGTTGACGTTGCCAGCCGCGCATAGTCCTTTTTCAGTTCGCTCAGCCGCGCCTCGCCAAGCGCGGCGCCGGCAGGCGTCGATGCGACAATCGCCCGGAATGCATTCCACGACACACCCGCCGCACGGCAGGGCATCAACATATCCTCCACCTTGAGCGTGCCGCAGACCCGCTTCATGTCCTCGACCTCCATACCGCAAAGAACCGCGAGCGCGGCGGTGAGGTGCGAGAATTGCTGCTTGCGGGCAAACTGAAGCAGCGCAATTTCGTCGAGTTCGCCATCCTGGAACATGACGGCAACCTCAGCCTTGGCCGAGGAGGAGTCGGCATCGTCGTCGGGCAACTCGCAGCCCATGCTTTCCAGAAGATTGACTATCTCGGTCCGCTGCGCCGGCGGCGCGGTGGCTGCAATTTCGCGCCGCATGTCGTCGCTGGCATGCTCCAGAAGGCTTCGCAACAGATGCAACGGCAGGTCCGGACGCCGCGCCAGACCGGCCGGCAGCTTGCCGTCGCCTTCGGCATAACCGATCAACAGGCACATCCCCTCTTCGGAAAACCGGGCCGACAGATTGCCGACCAGGTTTTGACGAACCTCGTTGTTGCCGCGATCCAGCAGCACATCGGTGACATTCGGTCCGATGTCGGTCCGGCAGGCGATGGCTTGCAAATGCCCCTGCGGCTTGGATTTTGCGATTTCGATGAGATCGCAACTGGTGAGGCGAGCCGAAAACGTCAGGACAGGCCCCGCAATTGCTATTTCATCATTTCGCGCAAGTGTCTGGACCACGTTATTGGGCGCATTGACCACCGGCGCCAGCCGCTGGCTGAGTTCGGCGAGGTTACGGTTCTCCACCCGTCTCATCAGGTGACTGATGACGTCGTCGAAGATATCAATCTGCTCGTCGGTCAGTCGCTCGCTCGAGGCCATGAACAGGTTGGTGATGCGTCGCAGGGTCTCGACCCTGTCGCTTTTCGATCCGTTCCTGACGGCGTCATCGAGATCGCCAATCAATGAGCGCCGTGCTGCGGTCATATTCTATGCCCCATCCAGCCGCATCCGGGGCCGCGCCCCATGCGGACACCCGGATCGTTCCCAATCCCATAATGATAGCTGGAATTTATCCAATACTCCTTAAAGCTTTGTACATCTCGTGGTTGCACAATCGCCGGCGAATTGCGGATGGGCGTGCCGGCAATGCAAAGCGCAATGCCCCTGATTTCGGAGCTGCGAGAGTCATTCGACAACCGGGATTCCGGGCGACGAAGCGATATTGCTCTTCGGATTACTGACCTGTTCCTTGAAGGCGCCGACGCCTTTACTGAGGAGCAGGTTCAGCTTTTCGACGACGTGCTGATGCACCTGATCGAGCGCATTGAATTGCGCGCGCTGATCAGACTGAGCGAAGTGCTCGCGCCCATCGGCAATTCGCCTGCAACCGTAATCCGCAGGCTGGCCTTCGATGACGAAATCGCGGTCGCCGGGCCGGTCCTGGCGCAATCGCCACGTCTGATGGATAGCGACCTGATCGCGATCGGCAACAGCAAAAGCAATGCGCATCTTCTGGCCATTGCGGCGCGCTCGCAGCTCAGCATCCCGGTGACGGATGTCCTGGTTCGACGCGGCGACGCACAGGTCAAACATCAGCTCGCGCGCAACATCGGAGCCAGGTTTTCGGAGGAGTCATTCCGGACCTTGTTGCAGGACGATGTGCTTACGGAAAGATTGCACGAACGGCTGGACCTGCCGCTCAACCTGTTGCGGGAGCTCTTGGTGCGGGCGACCAGGACGGTCCACCACAGACTTGCCGCTGCCGCGCCCCGCGAAGCCCACGACAAGATCGAGGAGGCCGTAACCGGCATTGCGCACGAAGTCAGCTGGGAGGCGATGCGGCCACGCGATTTTTCCGACGCGATCCGCAAAGTCGGCGCCTTGAAAGCCGCAGGCCGTCTGTCGGAAGATGGGCTCGCGCAGTTCGCGCGCGAACGCAAATACGAGGAAATGGCGGTTGCGCTGTCGCTGCTTTCGGATTGTCCGCTGGCGCTGACGGAAAGGCTCCTGAAGAATATTCAGCCCGACGGGCTGCTCGTGCTCTGCCGGGCAGCCTCGCTCACATGGCCATCGACCGCAGCAATCCTGCGAAATCGCTTCGGTCATCATTCGATGTCGGCGAGCGATCTTGAGCGCGCCCGCGACAGCTACGTGAAATTGTCAGATGCGATCGCCCGATCGGCACTCGCCTTCTGGAAAGCACGCCTCAAAGCCGATTCCGATGATGCGTAGAACGGCCGAATAAGTTCCCCGTCAGCTCTTCAATAGGGGCTGGAGCTGCTTGTCGAGTTCCTCGATCGTGAGCGTGCCGCGAAACAGCTTGCCGTTGATGAAGAAGGTGGGCGTCGAATTCACGCCCAGCTTTTCGGCACCGTGGGTGCGCACGGCCTCGATCCCCTCAAGAATTTTCTGATCCTTCAGGCAGGCCTCGAAGCTGTCCTTGGTGAACCCGGCCTGCTGCGCGAGCGCCTGAAGCGGCGGAATCGGATTTTGCGTTACCCACTCCTTCTGCTTGGCGAACAGCATCTCGATCATGGCGTGGTACTTGTCGTTCCCTGCACAGCGCGCCAGCATAAACCCGGCCGCGGCCAAGGCATCGAGCGGGAATTCGCGCAGGATGTATTTCACCTTGCCGGTATCAATGTATTTCTTCTTCAGCTCAGGATAAGTGGTGTTGTGAAATGTCGCGCAGTGACCGCAGGTCATCGAAGCATATTCGATGATCGTTACCGGGGCATCGTCCCTGCCCACCACGATGTCGCCGAGCGGGCCCGCCTGCATCAGCTCGACGGAGCTGACGGTCTGGGCCTGGGCCGTTCCGGTCAGCGAAAGGCTCCTGCCGAAAGGAAGAGCGAACAGAGCTGAAAACGTGGCAGACGCGGCGATGAATTGACGACGGGTAAGATACACGGAGAACTCCTGCGGCTGATCCGGCCTGGTTGGCTCTGGCTAACCCGCCGCAGCGCAACTGGCAATGCCGTCGCTGCGGCAGATTCGGCTGCCGCGGCGTCACTTTCGCTTGATGGCGGCGCCGAGCCGCGCCAGCGCGTCCTTGAGCGCGGGATCGGTGCCGGCCGGCATGGTATCGGCAACCGATTGGACCGCTGCGGGATCGAGGGTGCGGCGGGGCCGCGGCGGGGCGCGGCGCAGAGGGGCCTGGCGGATCGCAATCCGTCCGATCGCGGCAAAGCCGAAATAGCGGTTCACCCGCTCAAGGATCACGTGCGACATATGCTGAATTTCGAGCGCCGCCGGGCCGCTGACCCGCAAAACCAGCGTCCCGGGTTGCGGCGGCTGCCCGTCTGGAACCTTTTGCCACTGGATCTTCAGCGGCTCGGCATGATCGGCCACATCGTCACCCACGATCGCAGACCATCGGACCACAAGTTCGGACGAGCTGAAGCCCTGCTGGCGAAAGCTGTCCGCCAGCAGCGCGCCGGCAATGTCCGGCAGTGGACGGGCGATGCGTCTCGGCTTGTTCAGGGCTGGGGCCTCTGTCACAGGGAGGCATGACGCTAGCAAAGCGCAAGCCGCAAAAACAGGCCGCCGGCCAAACCGATGAGACGCGCCCCGCGGCGTCCGCGGCAGCTTTGCTCGCCTGGTACGACCGGCACCGGCGCCGCTTCCCCTGGCGCACGTCTGCGGACGAACGGGCTGACCCTTACCGGGTCTGGCTGTCCGAAATCATGCTGCAGCAGACCACGGTCCGCGCCGCCGCACCCTATTACGAGCGCTTCCTGCAACGCTGGCCGAAGGTGACGGACCTTGCCGCAGCCGATCTGGACGAGGTCCTGAAAGTCTGGGCGGGGCTTGGCTATTACGCCCGTGCGCGCAACCTTCACGCCTGCGCGCGCGCCGTGGTGCAAGACCACGGCGGTGTCTTCCCGGACACCGAAGTGGCGCTGCTCGGCCTGCCCGGCATCGGCGCCTATACTGCCGCAGCGATCGCCGCCATCGCTTTCAACCGCAAGGCCACGCCCGTCGACGGCAATATCGAGCGCGTGGTTGCCCGTCTGTTCGCAGTCGAAGACAGTCTGCCCGCAGCGAAGCCTCGCATCCGGGCGCTTGCGGCGACACTGACACCGCCAGAACGGTCCGGCGATTTCGCCCAGGCCATGATGGACCTTGGCGCCACCATCTGCACCCCGAAGAAGCCGGCCTGCAGCCTGTGCCCTTGGCAAATGCCATGTGCGGCACGGTCCCGCGGCGATCAGGAAATCTTCCCGCGCAAGGCGCCAAAGAGATCAGGGCGGCTTCGCCGCGGGGCGGCGTTCGTGGTGACGCGCGGGGACGGCGCATTGCTGGTGCGGACCCGCCCGGACAAGGGATTGCTCGCCAAGATGACCGAGGTGCCGACCACCGCCTGGTCCCACGATTTCGACGATGCGCGGGCGCTCGCCGAAGCGCCGCTCAAGGCGGATTGGCGGCGCATGCCGGGGCTCGTCACCCATGTTTTCACGCACTTTCCGCTTGAGCTTACGGTGTATTCGGCAAAGGTCCGGGACGGCGCACGTGCCCCAAACGGCATGCGCTGGCTTGCCGCCGACCAGATCGAGGGGGAGGCGTTTCCCAGCGTTATGCGCAAAGTGATTGCGCAGGTTAATCCGCTTGTGCGGAAAACCTGAGCCGGCGCCTCGCTATGGCAAGGCTCGCGGTCAGCCCGGCCTCGCTACGGACGTGCGGCGCATACCAATCTCGCCGGGGAAGCAGACGGGCATCGCCGCTCTCCGCCGCTATCGGGCACGAACAGACGCGAGCCTGCCGGCCAGTCGAGATCGGGATTGGGAACCAGCACCGCGCCGACGATCCACTCACCTCGAGCGCCTGCAATCCATTGAATCGCCCGCAGCCGACCGTCCGCGGGCGAGCGCGCACAGGCGAAGATGCTGCGACCTTCGGTTTCACTGTCGAAGCCTACCGCGCCGGCCGCATGGACTCCGATGCGGCTGCCAACCGCAAAAACCTGCTAAACGTCAAACCGTTGCCAATGCGCAAGCGGTGACGGCGAAAGCGCAGCCGGCGCCCCCAATTCCGAAGAGACCGCAAGGCCGCCCATGAGGTTCCCACAAGCCCGGCGAAAGCGGAAACGGCAATGCGATATGGCCCGCGGCGCGGCACCATGGGTGACACTCGTATCGTCCCACAGCACCATCGCTCCGGTCGGACTCGTGAAGCGCGCGCCCAAGCCTCATCACCGAGCATCGATGGAACCGGCCCGGCCCCTTGGCGATTATGAAGCCGAACGGACCACCGGCAATATCTCCGGCGTATGAGGAAAGCTTGGACACGGTCCTTGCGCAGTATGTCAAAAGACACCTCATTCCCACGGCAGATGATCTATACTGTCAACGCGCCTCCCGCGCGGCCTGCCGCGCCCCCGCGCGAAGCCGCAATCGACCCTCATGGAAAAATCGATGTCATCAAATGGACGCGGCACCTTCAATGCCGTCAGAGTCGATCTGACCAACTGCGACCGCGAACCCATTCATATCCCCGGTACCATCCAGCGGCACGGCGTTCTTCTCGCCTGCGATACCGAAATGTCAGTCATCCGGCGGCACTCGCTCGGCGCGGCTGAGAAGCTCGGCCTGCCATTTGGCGATATCAACGGGACGCGGCTGGAGGGCATCGTCGGCCCCGGCAAGGCGCACGATCTTCGCAACGCGCTGCTGCGGTCCGCCGATCCGGCGAGGCCGGGCCTTATCATGGGGATGACCCTGCCATCGACGGACACCGCCTTTCACGTGGCGGTGCACCAGTACAAGGGCAGCGCCATCGTCGAATTCGAGGCCGCGGAAGACAGCACGATCGGCGCGCCGCTCGAAATCGCGCGCGCCCTGATCGCGCGGCTGAATCAGGTGACCAATGCCGACGATCTGTGCAATCGCACGGTCCGCTATCTGCGGAGCACGCTCGGTTACGACCGCGTGATGGTCTACCGCTTCGACCACGATGGTTCCGGTCAGGTTGTCAGCGAAGCCAAGGCCCCGCAACTCGAGAGCTTTCTGGGCCGCCATTTTCCCGCAAGCGATATCCCGCGGCAGGCTCGAGACCTTTACCTGCGCAACACCATCCGGGTGATCCCCGATGCCAGTGGAAATTTTACCCCAATCGAACCGCAACTCGACGCCTCCGGCAATCCGCTGGACCTGTCCTACGCGACGCTGCGCAGCGTATCGCCGATCCATTGCGAATATCTGCGCAACATGGGGGTTTCGGCTTCGATGTCGATCTCGATCATCGTTGCCGGCCGGCTTTGGGGATTGATCGCCTGTCATCATTACGCACCGCGCCTTTTGCCGATGCCTGTGCGCATTGCCGCCGAACTGTTCGGCGACTTTTTCTCGCTGCATCTTCAGGCGATGCTGCGCAAGCAAAGCCTCGATACCGCCACCAGGGCGCGGCGTGCGCTCGATGCGGTGCTCCGCAACGTCGCGCACCACACCGACCTTGCGCGTTTCCTGCGCGAAAGCATCTGCGACTTCAGCGAATTGATGCCCTGTGACGGCATCGGGCTCTGGATCAACGGACGTTGGTCCGCCAGCGGCTCGGTGCCGCCGGATTCAGCGATCCCGGGGCTTGCCCGCTTCGTCAACTCGGTCGCCGAAGGTCAGGTCTTTGCGACACACACCTTGTCCGACCAGTTTCCGCCTGCAGAGGAGTACAAAGGCGCCGCCTCGGGCGTGATGGCTATTCCGCTGTCCCATGTGCCGCGCGACTATCTTTTTCTGTTTCGCAAGGAAGTGATTCAGACCATTGACTGGGCTGGGAAGCCTGAAAAGGATTATTCGACGGGTCCGCTTGGCGACCGGCTCACGCCGCGCAAGAGCTTTGCCATCTGGAAAGAGACGGTCGAGCGGCAATCGCGTCCCTGGACCCAGGCCGATCTCGATATCGCAGAGGCGACCCGTACCGCGCTTCTTGAAGTCCTCATGCGCCACAGTGAGTTGCTGAGCGAAGAGCGCCGCAAGGCGGATATCAGGCAGCGCATGCTCAACGAGGAACTCAATCACCGCGTCAAAAACATCCTCTCCTTGATCAAATCGCTGATCTCTCATCCGGTCGACGAAGGCCGCCAATTGCAGGACTACATCATCTCGCTGCAGGGCCGCATCCAGGCGCTTTCGTATGCCCATGACCAGATCATCCGCGGTGACGGTGGTGGCGCGTTGCGCGATCTCCTCGAAGCGGAATTGTCGCCCTATCTGCACCATGGCGCAAAGATTTCCCTCGACGGACCGCCGGTTGGACTCGATTCACGCGCATTCTCCGTGATGGCGCTGGTGCTGCACGAGCTTGCGACCAATGCCGCGAAATACGGCGCGCTGTCGCGGGCCCGCGGCACGCTGGATATTCGCTGGCAACGCACCGGACACGGCGCCTGCGAAATCGTCTGGCGGGAAAGCGGCGGTCCGGCGGTTTCGACGCCACGCTCGCAGGGCTTTGGATCAGTGCTGATCAACCGCAGCATTCCCTATGACCTCGGCGGCGAGAGCGACATTTCCTTCGAGCCGGGAGGCGTCGTCGCGCGCTTTTTGATTCCCGGAAAATATATGACCAAGGCACCGGAATCCGAGCCGAAAGAACATCAGCCCGATCAGACCGACGCGGCATCAGACAGTCTTGATGGGCTGAAAATTCTGCTTGTCGAAGACCAGCTCGTCATTGCGATGGATGCCGAGATGATGCTTTCGGGAAAAGGTGCAAGCACAATCGAGACCGCGGGCTCACCTGCGGAGGCGTTGCGCAAGCTTTCGCGTTTCACGCCGGACGCGGCGGTGCTTGATGTCAATCTCGGCACCGAAACATCGCTCAGCGTGGCGGAAGAATTGAGCCGCCGGAACATACCATTCGTGTTCGCAACCGGCTACGGCGACAACATCATGGTGCCGCAATCGTTTGGGGCTCCAACTGTCCGTAAGCCGTATGACGAGGCGGCGCTTGCGCGGGCATTGAACGCAGCGATCACGCGCAGCCGCGGTTAGGACGTGCGGCGTCAACGCCCGAAGCGCGGATTGCGCCGGCAGGTGCCGCCGGCACCGTGGGCGGTTTTCCGGCATTGCTCGCGTGTGGTGAAGGTGCAGGACTGACCGCCCGTGGGGCCGCGCAGGCACCATTCGGCCTCGGCGCGCGCCCGCGCCGCCTCAGTCGGCGCAGAGAGCGGCAGCACGGCTGCGGCCATTGCCGCGGTAAGCAATCCTATCCTGGTCGGACCGGCCATTTGCACTCCCTCTGGTATCGTTACGGTGCCTATCCGATTATCGGGATGCCAATCATCGCCTCTTCAATTTTCTCCTCGACGCTGAGCGGCTTTGGCTGACGCGCCAGCGCCTTCTTGTTGATCTTGCGCTTGGCAATGTCGTTCAGCTTCTTGTCGGTCGCCTTCTCCTCCTTGAGGCTCATGAACAAGAGCTTCGCCACCTCGGTATGGCCAAGCAACTTGGCCCAGGAGGTGAGCGTGCCGTAGCGCGTGATCTCATAATGTTCGACGGCCTGGGCCGCTGCAATCAACGCCGCATTCAGCACGACTTGATCACCGACGTCCCCGGCGATCTCGCCGGCCTCGTCGAGGATGCCGTCGATCGCCGGGCATTTGTGGGCCTGCGGGGTCCGCTTGATCTTCTTGAACACGCGATCAAGCCGTTTGATCTGCGCCTTGGTCTGGCGCAAATGCATCTGGAAGGCGCGCCGCAACTCCGCATCGGTTGCCTTCTCGATCATGTCCGGCAGCGCCTTTTCGATCTGCTGCTCGGCATAATAGATGTCCTGAAGCGAATGGACGAACAGATGGTCCATCGTCTCGATGTCGTCGGAAAACCAGCCCATGGCCGCAGCCTCCCAGGGTTTGCGAATGTTTATCGCGGGACCAAAACCAATAAAGGAATGCGCGACGCTTCAGTTCCCCGGCGCGACATGACGTCGGCCGCGCCGGGGAATGCGTTGCCGCTCAGGCTTTTGCGGCAGAAGGCTCCGGCGGGGTGTTGGCGCTCTCGCAATAGATCGCAGCGGTAATCAGCGCGACGCCGGTAAACAGGAGGTTGATGCCGACCAGAAGCCCGAGCACCCAGACCGCGCTGCCAGGCAGGCCGGCAATGATGATCGCGCCGAGCGCGATGTCGACCAGCGCGGAGAACAGCATCCAGCCCCACGCCTTCGGGATGGCGCTGCGATAATGGAACGCCATGAAGCCCTTGGTCACCCCGGTCGCCAGCAGATAGGCGGCGAGTATGATCGTCAGCGTCAGCACGCCGGCGATCGGATTGAACAGCAGCACGCCGCCCGCGAGCATGCAGACGATCGCGGTCAGAAGATTCCACCAGAAGCCGGGGGAGCCGGTCCCCGCCTGGAACACCGAGATCAGTCCGAAAATGCCGCCCGCGATCAAAAGCCAGCCCACCGTGATCGTGGTCGCGAGCGTCGCGATCCCGGGCAGGATGATGGACGCGGCGCCGAGCAGGATCAGGATGACGCCGTATATCTTGAACCAGAGCTTGAACTTGCGCAGAGTCTCGGGTTCTACAGAAAAAGCTGCAACAGGCATGACCGCCTCCTCGCCATTGATTCACGCAGCAACTTATCAGCATTCGCTGTCTTTCGACACATGTCCCCGGAGCAAGGCTGCGAGGCCTTTTAACAAAGCGTCACCTGCTCGCCTTTGATCTGTTGCAATTTAAGGTCGGCTGCCGCAGGAAGACGCATGATCGCGGCCGGATTTGCCGCAGTGCGATACGAACCACGGGGGAGCCTCATGAAAGTCGAACGTCACGAAGTCGGGCCGCGGATGAGCCAGATCGTCATCCACGGCGATACGGTCTATCTCGCGGGAATCGTTGCGCAGAACAACGCCGGCAAGAGCGTCACCGAGCAGACCAAGGAAATCCTCGCCACCATCGATAGCTATCTGGCGAAGGCGGGCACCGACAAGTCGAAGCTGCTCACCGCCAATATCTGGCTCGCGAATATGGACACCTTCGCCGAGATGAATGCGGTGTGGGACGCCTGGGTAACGCCCGGTAATACGCCGGCGCGCGCGACCGTGCAGGCGCGCCTCGCGGCGCCGCAATTCACCGTGGAGATCATGGTGACGGCGGCGAAATAAGCCGATGCCTGCCTTCGACTTCACGCCGCTCATCGCGCCGGGGGCGCCCCCGCCCGCTGCCAAGTGGACGGGATCGCCGCGATACAATTTCACCGGCGGCAACAACGATCCGGCGCAGGTGCCGGTGGATGATTTGCTCTCCGCAGCCGAGGCTGTGCTGCGGCGTGAGGGACGCAGTCTCGCCTATTACGGCGTCGCGCATGGCCCGCAGGGCTATCGCCCCTTGCGGGACTTTCTCGCCGCAAAACTGAAGCGCGATGCCGGCATCGTCTGCAGCGCCGACGAGATCCTGCTCGTCTCAGGCTCGCTGCAGGCCTTCGACCTGATCAATGGTGCGCTTCTCGCGCCGGGCGATACCGTCATCGTCGAACGCGACACGTATCAGGGCATGCTGAACCGATATGCGCGCGCAGGCGTCAACGCGATCGGCGTCCCGCTCGATCGCGACGGCATGCAGATCGATGCGCTGGAGCGGACGCTTGTCTCGCTCAATACAAAGGGCGTCCGGCCGAAATATATCTATACCATTCCGACCGTGCAGAATCCGACCGGCACCATCATGCCGGTGACGCGCCGCACCGCGCTGCTGGCGCTGTCGGAGAAATACGGGGTACCGGTGTTCGAGGACGATTGCTATTCGGACCTGATCTGGAGCGGCGAGCGGCCGGCTGCGCTCTACGCCATGAGCGGCTCCGGCAATGTCATCCATATCGGCTCGTTCTCGAAGTCGATTGCACCGGCCTTGCGGGTCGGCTTCATTGTCGCACCGTGGCCGATCCTGTCGCGGATGATCGCGCTCAAGGTCGATGCCGGATCGGGCGCGCTGGAGCAGATGGTGCTGGCCGAATACTGCGCGCCGCATTTTTCCTCGCATGTTCCTGCCTTGCGGCAGGGCTTGCGCAAGAAGCTCGAAGTGCTGATGGACGCGCTCGACCAACAATTCGGCATTGCGGCAGAATTCGACGATCCACCCGGCGGCATTTTCCTGTGGGTCAAACTGCCGGACAGCGTGGATACGTTAAAGCTATATCAGTCCGCGCTTGCGGCCGGTGTCGCGATCAATCCCGGCCCGGAATGGTCCACCGACGCAACGCATAGCAAGAGCCGGATGCGGCTGTGCTTCGCCAGCCCGACCGAACAGGAACTCAGGGAAGGCATCGAAATTCTTGCCGACATCTGCCGCACAACGTTCGGTGTACCCGAACGCAGCGGCAATATCGCGCGGCGCCCGAAACAAGCATAAATAAGGGCAAAACCGCCTGTGCGATGCAGCTCAAATCTGCGCGATTGCTACCCATGCGGGCACAAGCGGCGAGCTGACGTATAACGTCACCGTCGCGTTAGAAAATCGTCAAAGACGCGTCGCCCGACATTCACGCGGCAATCCTAGGACCGCACTCGTTCCCGCATCGCAGCAAATTTCCGGGGCGAGATGATCCAGACCCATGGCGTCGAAGTCACCTATTCCGGCAATGCACAGGCGCTGAAGCCCTGCGCGCTTCGCTTTGAGCCCGGTGCATTTACGGTGCTGCTCGGGGCCTCGGGGGCCGGGAAATCGACTCTGCTTCGCGCGCTCAATGGTCTGGTCACGCCGACCGGCGGCCATGTTGAGGTCGAAGGCATCGGCAAACTGGATACTCGCCGCCGCCTGCAGGCGCATCGGCGCCGCACCGGCATGATTTTCCAGCAGCATCAGCTGATCGGCCGCTGCACCGTGTTGCAAAATGTGCTGACCGGACGGCTCGGATACCATTCCGGCCTGCGCACGCTGCTGCCGGCGTCGCGCTCCGAAAAGACAATGGCGCTCGAGGCGATCGAGCGCGTCGGCCTGATCGACCATGCGCTCAAGCGCGCCGATCAATTGTCGGGCGGACAGCAGCAGCGAGTCGGCATCGCCCGCGCGATGGTGCAGAAGCCGACGCTGATCCTTGCCGACGAGCCGGTGGCGAGCCTCGATCCAGCCACCGCCGAGCGCGTGCTTTCGCTGCTGCACGGCATCTGCAAGTCGGACGGCATCACAGCGGTGGTCAGCCTGCACCAGCTTGATTTCGCGCGCCGCTACTCCGACCGGATCGTCGCGCTCGCCCAGGGCGCGGTGGTGTTCGATGGCCCCGCAAGCCGGCTCGGCAAGACCGAGGTCGCAAAGATCTACGGCAGCGGTCCAGCCACTGCCGACGATGACGATACTGAACCCACCCCCCTCAAGACAGGAACCTACGCATGATCCACCGTCGAAATTTTGTGCTCGGCACCGCCGCTGTCTTGTCGCTGTCGCCGGTTGCCGCCTTCGCCCAAGCCAAGGATCCGGTCAAGCTGCGCGTCGCGCTCCTGCCCGACGAGAATGCATCCACCCTGATCCAGCAGGCGCAGCCGTTGAAGGATTATCTGGAGAAGACGCTCGGCAAGCAGATCGAACTGGTGGTCACCACCGACTATTCATCGATGATCGAGGCGATGCGGTTCGGCCGCATCGAGATCGCCTATTTCGGCCCATTCTCTTATGTGCTCGCGAAGTCCAGGGCCCCGGGCATCGAGCCGTTTGCCGTCGGCGTCGAAAAGGGCTCGCCGACCTATCAGTCGATCCTCATTGCCAGCGCCGACGGTCCGGTGAAGTCGATCGAGGATATTCGCGGCAAGCCGTTCGGCTTCGGAGATCAGGCATCGACCTCGAGCCATCTCGCTCCGCGCGCACATCTGCTCAAGAAGTATAAACTCGAAGGCAACAAGGACTACAAGGTGGTCCATCTCGGCACCCATGACGCGGTCGCCCGCGCCGTGCAAGCCGGCCAGATTCCCGCCGGCGCATTGTCGGAACAAATTTATCGAGCCTTGATCGCCCGCAAGACCATCGACGAGACCAAGCTGATCAAGCTCGACCTTTCGGAGCCGATCCCGAACTATCCGATCACCATGCAGGGTGATCTTGCTCCGGCCCTGAAGGAAAAAATCCGCGCGGCCTTCCTCGACGTGAAAGATCCGGCGGTTCTGAAATCGTTCCGCGTCGAGGCTTTTGCACCGACCGACGACAAGGCCTACGACATCCTTCGGGAGACCGCGAAAATCCTCAACCTCGATCTCGGCAAGATGAGCTGATGTCGGAAGCCGTTTCCCGCCACGACGCTATCCTCGCCGACGACCGGCGTGCCGCATTGCGGCACGCCGGTCTCGTCGCACTCATTGTCATCGCCTGCATCGCCTCGCTCTGGATCACCGGATTTTTCGACGCGCAGCGGCTGATGGAAGGCCTGCCCGCGCTCGGGCAATTATTCAACGAAATGGTACCGCCGGACTTTTCCCGCTGGCAGCACTGGGTCAAACCGCTGATCGATACGCTCGCCATGTCGGTGGCCGGCACCGCACTTGCGGTGGTGATCTCACTTCCGCTGGCGTTGTTTGCGGCGCCCAATACAGCGCCGAATGCGATCGTCTACCAGGCAGCGCGCATCGTCCTGGCCGCCCTGCGCTCGGTGCCTGAAATCATCATGGGCATCATCTTCGTCGCCGCCGTCGGCTTCGGCGCGCTGCCGGGCGTGCTGGCGCTGGCGTTGCATTCGGTCGGCATGGTCGGCAAATTCTATGCGGAGGCGATCGAGCATGTGGACCCGCGGCCGCTGGAGGCCGCGCGCGCAGCCGGCGCCAGTCCGTTCCAGGTCGTCACCCATGCCGTGATGCCCCAGGTGCTGCCGCAGCTCGCCGACATCACCATCTATCGCTGGGAATATCATTTTCGCGCGTCCGCGGTTCTCGGCATCGTCGGCGCCGGCGGCATCGGCTTCGAGCTGATCGCGGCACTCCGCATCATCCGCTACGATCAGGTCTCCGCGATCCTGATCACGATCCTGTTCTGCGTAATCCTGGTCGACGGCATCGGCGCGCGGCTTCGCAAAGCGCTGAAATGAAGACGCAGCCCCGCATCCTCGTCACCAACTGGGTGCATCAGGCGACGCTGCAGCAGCTTGCGCTGCTTGGCGACGTCGACGCCAACGAAACGCGCATGCCATGGCCGCGCGAAGAGGTCATGCGGCGCGCGGAGAAGGCCGACGCGATCCTCGCCTTCATGCCAGACTCCATCGACGCGCGGTTGCTTGCGCGTTGCAAGCGGCTTCGTGTCGTCGCCTGTGCACTCAAGGGCTATGACAATTTTGATCTCGATGCCTGCACGCAAGCCGGCGTCTTCGTCACCATCGTTCCCGATCTGCTTACCGAGCCGACCGCCGAGCTTGCGGTCGGCCTTGCCATCGGACTCGGCCGTAACATCCGCGAGGGCGATGCGCTGGTCCGGAGCGGGCGATTTGACGGCTGGCGTCCGGTCCTCTACGGCACCGGCCTCGACGGATCGGTGGTTGCCATCGTCGGCATGGGACATGTCGGCCGCGCCGTTGCGCAGCGTCTGGCCGGTTTTGGCTGCCGGATGCTCGGCGTCGACCCATCGGCCGAGACTCCCCCCGGCATGATCAGGGTCACGCTTCATCGCGCGCTTGAAATGTCGGACGTCGTCATTGTGTGCGCGCCGCTCACCCCGGCCTCGCGGCATCTGATCGGAAACGATGCGCTGGCGCGGATGAAACATGGGGCGCTGCTGATCAATGTCGGACGCGGTTCCGTCGTGGACGAAAGCGCGGTCCTTGCCGCGCTCGAAACCGGGAAGCTTGGCGGCTATGCGGCGGATGTGTTCGAGATGGAGGACCGGGCGTTGTCGGACCGGCCGGAGGCGATCGACGAGCGGCTGCGCACCCATCCACGCACGTTATTCACCCCGCATCTCGGCTCGGCGGTGACGCGCGTGCGGCAGGCGATCGAGTTGCGCGCGGTCGACAACATCGCCGACGTGCTGGAGGGCCGCCGGCCGCGTGACGCCATCAACGAGCCTACACAGCCGCTGGCAAAGGCTGGCTAAAACTCCATCTCCGCGCGCACCTTGGCCCGCAGATCGTCGATCGGCATCAGGCCCTTGCGGGTCTCGACATGCCAGAAGGTCCAGCCATTGCAGGCTTCAAGTCCCTGCGCCAGCGCCCCGATGCGATGGATCGAACCGACCTTTTCGCCGAGCATCACGGCACCGTCGGCCCGCACCAGCGCCTTGTGGCGCTTCTTGGAGTCGACCAGGTTCGCGCCGGGCGAAATGAGACCGCGTTCGATCAGGGCCGTGAACGGCACCCGCGGCGCCTCGCGTGCGGTCATGAACGGGGCGATCGAAGGCGCTTCCAGTGGCTCCACCGCGGCGATGCGCTTCATCGCCGCCTTCGCATAATCGGGGTCGCGCTCGACACCGACGAAGCGCCGGCCCAGCTTCGTTGCCACCGCACCCGTTGTGCCGGTACCGGTGAACGGGTCGAGCACCAGATCGTCCGGCCGCGACGCCGAAAGAATGACCCGCGCCAGCAAGGCTTCCGGCTTCTGGGTCGGATGCAGCTTCTTGCCGTCACCGCCTTTCAGCCGTTCGTCGCCGGTGCAGAGCGGCAACGTCCAGTCGGAGCGCATCTGTACGTCGTCGTTGCCGGCCTTCAGCGCCTCGTAGTTGAAGGTATAGCCCTTGCCGCCGGGATCGCGCGCGGCCCAGATCATGGTTTCGTGCGCATTGGTGAAACGCCGCCCGCGAAAATTCGGCATCGGATTGGATTTGCGCCACACCACATCGTTCAGGATCCAGAAGCCGAGATCCTGCAGGATGGCGCCGACGCGGAAGATGTTGTGATAGGAGCCGATCACCCACAATGTGGCGGACGGCTTCATCACGCGCTTGCAGGCGGTCAGCCAGGCTCGCGTGAAATCGTCGTATTCCTTGAAGGAAGCGAACTTGTCCCAGTCGTCGGTGACGGCGTCGACCTTGGAATCGTCAGGACGTTTGAGATCGCTCTGCAATTGCAGGTTATAGGGCGGATCGGCGAAGACGAGATCGACGCATTCGGCCGGCAGCGTCGCCATCTGCGCGACGCAGTCGCCCACCAGCACACGGGGGCCTTGACCTTGACTGAGAGTCAAACGGGGCGTCCGTCTGGACGCCCCGCGACGCGACTCTACCATGACTCAGAACTCTGACCCTGGCGACGCGGTCGGTGACGCGGGACCTACAACCGACTGCGCGGATACTGCCGGGCCAAGGTAAAAATCCCCTTAAATTGCAATGACTTTGAAAGGCTGGCGATTACCTCTTGCAACAACCATTTGGTAACGAAACGGTTTGGCGTCTTTGGGCGTTCTGAGGCGTGGACGAACCCGATTCGATCGGCGAAACTTGAGGCTGGTGCCTGGAGGATAAGATGCGTTGGGAGGATTTCCGCCGCAGCGACAACATCGAAGATGTGCGCGGCCAAGGCGGCGGTTACGGCGGCGGCGGCCTCCCGATCCCGGGCGGCGGTGGCGGGCTTGGTATCGGCACGATCATCATCCTCGGTCTGATCGGCTGGTTTCTCGGCATCGACCCGCGGATTCTCATCGGCGGCGCCGAGATCATTCAGGGCCCGGCCCAGCAGCAGACGCAGCGGCAGGCGCCGCCCGCAAAGCAGGGGGCACCCTCCGATTATCAGGGCCAGTTCGTCGCCGCCGTGCTCGGCTCGACGGAGGATGTCTGGTCGGATATTTTCCGCGCCAACGGACGAACCTATTCCGCGCCGCGGCTGCGCCTGTTCGCCGGGGCGACCGGGGCGGGCGCGTGCGGCATGGCGCAATCGGCAATGGGGCCATTCTATTGCCCGCCGGACCGGCGCATTTTCCTCGACACCGCCTTTTTCCGCGAGATGGAGCAGAAATTCCGCGCCTGCAAGGGCAAGCAATGCGAGTTCGCGCAGGCCTACGTGATCGCCCATGAAGTCGGACATCACGTGCAGAACCTGCTCGGCATTCTGCGGGAATCCCAAATGCGCCAGCAGGCGGCGGGCAGCCGCGCCGCGGCAAACAACATCCAGGTGCGCGTCGAGCTGCAGGCCGACTGCCTCGGTGGCGTCTGGGCCAATCACGCGCGGCGCAAGAAGGATTTCATCGATCCCGGCGACATCGAAGGCGCGATCGGCATCGCATCGGCAATTGGCGACGACCGCCTGCAGCGGCAGACGCAAGGGCGCGTCGTGCCGGACTCCTTCACACATGGATCATCGGAACAGCGCGTTCGCTGGTTCAAGCGCGGCCTGGAGAGCGGCCGGGTTGCGGATTGCGATACGTTCCGGACGACGAATCTCTAATGCCCGGCATCGACGAATCGAAAAGCTTCGTGCCGCTCAACATCGCGGTGCTCACCGTCTCCGACACCCGCGAACTGGCCGACGACAGGTCCGGCGCGACGCTGGTCGAACGGCTTGAGACCGCCGGACACAAGCTTGCTGCGCGCGCCATCGTCACCGACGACGTGGAGAAAATCCGCGGCCAAGTGAAGGCATGGATCGACGATGCCGGCATTGACGTGGTGATCTCGACCGGCGGCACCGGCTTCACCGGCCGTGACGTGACGCCGGAAGCGGTGGAGCCTTTATTCGAGAAGCGCATGGACGGTTTTGCCACCCTGTTCCTGATGATCAGCCACGCCAAGATCGGCACGTCCGCAATCCAGACCCGGGCCACCGCGGGCGTTGCGGGCGCAACCTATATCTTCTGCCTGCCGGGTTCCCCCGGCGCCTGCAAGGATGCCTGGGACGGCATCCTCGTGCATCAGCTCGATTACCGCTACCGGCCGTGCAATTTCGTCGAGATCATGCCGCGGCTCGACGAACATCTGCGCCGTCCGAAGGCGCAGGGCGCGACGGTGTGAGGTCGACGGAACTTCGCCGGTCAATTTTTGCTCGTCGAGAGCACAATTCTTCAAGTTCGAGTGATACGTCGCAGCACCGCTTGCACGACCACATCCTTGCCGCGCCGCACTGACATCCTCGTTGCAGAAGGACAACCGCTTCGGCTGCCCGCAGCAAAGAAAGGATGTCTTCCATGTGCGACTATAGTCTCCACAATGTAGCTTCACGCCCGGCGAAAGTCGGCGACAAGGTAATCAGCGCGAAATTCAGCAATTCGATCACCGGCGGCTTCGCGGCTGTCGGCGAACCGGATGTCGCGGTGTGTCTGCGGCCCGGTACCGAGATCGCATTCGATCAGGACGTGGTCTATTCGCGGGGCTTCGGGCTGATCCCGCCGCGCTTCGGATATGTGACGACCCCGCAACGGGTCGCGCGCTTCCGGCAGGTCGGGATGCATCGCCCGAACACGCATCACGATGCGCTGGAATTTCCGAACGGCGAGATCGTTCTCGTCACGATGCTGCGCGAAGGCCTGACGGCGACCGTGCTGCAATTGCCGGCTGATCCCGAGAAGAAGCCGGCTGTGGAAATCGCAGTCCGGCAGGACGCGTCGCTTACCGCCTGAGCGAAGGCTGCTGCTGCAGATCGAGCTCCCAGCTTTCACTCGGCTCGGGCTTGCCGAAATCGTCGTGCACCCATTGCCGGGTGAGCTGGAAGCCCTCCGTCCGATAGATCGCGCGTGCCGCGACAAGAACGGCGTGTGTCCAGAGCGTGATCTTGCGGTAGCGGGCGCTGCGCGCGAAGGCGATGCATTGCCGCACGAGATCGCGGCCAAGACCGAGACCGCGCGCGCGGGGTTCGACCAGAAGAAGCCGCAGCCGCGCGACCTCGTCGGTCTCCCTGACCAGAAATACCGATCCGACCCGCTCGCCATCCATCTCGGCGATCCAGCACTGTTCGCGCGCCGGATCGAAATTTTTCAGAAACGCCGCGACGATTTCGGCGGTGATCGCCTCGATATGGCTGCCCCATCCGTATTCGGCGCTGTAGAGCACGCCATGGCGCTCGACCACCCAGCCCATGTCGCCAGGCCGGTGCGGCCGCAATACATTATGGCGCCCCGGTGCAGTCTCTCGCTCGATCAGCCTTTCGATGGTGCCCATCGCCGCAACCACGCGCGACTGCTCGGCGTCGTCGAGATGTGCGAGCAACTGCCCGGTTTCGCGCTGCGAGCGGTGATCGAGCGCGGCAAAAGCCGTATGCCCCTTGGTGGTAAGCGAGACCACGATCTGCCGGGCATCGTTCTTGTCGCGGCGGCGCACGATCAGGCCGCGCTCCTCGAATACGCGCAGGATGCGGCTGAGATAGCCGTGGTCGATCCTGAGTGCAGCAGCAAGCGCTGTCGCAGTCGCTTCGCGCTGCTGCGCAAGCTCGTAAAGCACACGCGCCTGGGTCAGCGTGAACGGACTTTGCAGCAGCCCTTCGTCGAGCAGGCCGAGGCGGCGTGTGTAGAAACGCGAAAAGCGTCGCACCGCGCCGATGCGCGCTTCAAAGGCAGGGTCTGGAGCAAGCGACATGACGGCGTTCCGAATATTTGACAGCGTCAACCAATTGTTTGATCGAGTCAAGTATCTGGCTGCTGGACGACAGTTCGAAAAATGGCAAGCCGCCGCTTGCCGATCCGGCGCAGCAAGTCGGCCTCGGGGTCCGGCCGTTCTCCGAAACCGCCAAGCTCTCCAAGAAATCCTTTGCCGATCAGAAGTCCGCGGCCAGGCGACACGATTCTCTGTCGCGCGCGCCACAGCGCAACCATGGCGCTGATCATGGAAACCTGGCCGAGCGGCCTCGGCGAGTCGCTGAAGACGGCCGCGATGCCATCCGGGGCCCGCTCGACGAATTGCTGCACCTCCAGCACCCAACCCGTCTCGAGGACCGCCCCGGCCGGCAGGAACATCAGCCAGTCGCTGCGCGCTGCTGCGGCGGCCTTATCCAGTCGCGGTCCCGGCGGGCCCGGCAGTGACAGAAACCGGCAGCCCGCGACATCCCCGACCTCGGCGGTTTCGTCGGTCGATCCGGCATCGGCGAGGATCACCTCACGAATCAGTCCGGCTGTCGCACCCGGCACAAGACAGGCCAGCGTCCGTACCAGGATACGTTCTGATTCGCGGGTGGGGACGATCACACTGAGCATGGAACAGAAATCGGGAGGACCGGTTGGCCAGTCAGTGTTTCAACCCGGCCAGATCATGGGGCTGTGAATACTCGATGCCACGACATTCAGCCATCCGGCAGTCATGCGGATCAACTTCCATTATGTTCTTGTTTTGTTCGTTGCCGCATCCTAGATATCGGCTATGCCTCGTTCATCCGCAGCCCTGAGACACCCGCCGGCGCATGTGCCCTCCGCGCCTGCGGGTGACTTTGCGAGGACGTCCCCGGACGGCGCTTCCGACCAATCCGGGCTCCTTGGCGCCGGCGTTGACACCCAACGCCGGCGTGGCCGCGGCACCCTTTCCAACGCCTCGGGACGCTACGAGCCGCTCGCCCGCATCGCCTTCGACGACGGCTGGCAGAGCCTCGACGATCTGCCGCCATTCAAGACCAGCGTCCAGATCGACGCGGCCCGCAAGGTCATCACGCGCAACGAGTCGCCCGACATCTCCTTCGACCGCTCGATCAATCCGTATCGCGGATGCGAGCATGGCTGTGTCTATTGCTTCGCGCGGCCGACACATGCCTATCTCGGGCTGTCGCCGGGGCTGGATTTCGAGTCCAGGCTGTTCATGAAGCCGGACGCCCCGGCGCTGCTCGAACGCGAATTGGCCGCGCCGGGCTATAGCCCGCGCACCATCGCGATCGGCACCAATACCGATCCCTATCAGCCGATCGAAAAGCAGTACGAGATCATGCGCCGTATCCTCGAAGTGCTGGAGCGCGCCGGGCACCCGGTCGGCATCGTGACCAAATCGGCGCTGGTGACGCGCGATGTCGACATTCTGTCGCGCATGGCCAAACGCAATCTCGCCAAGGTCGCGATCTCGGTGACGACGCTCGACGGCAAGCTGGCGCGCACCATGGAGCCGCGTGCGTCCACGCCTGCGAAGCGGCTCGAGGCGTTGCGGCAATTGTCGGAGGCCGGCATTCCGACAGCGGCGATGATCGCACCGGTAATTCCTGCGATCAACGATGCCGAGATCGAACGCATCCTCGATGCGGTGGCGCTGGCCGGCGTCAAAAGCGCCGGCTATGTGATGCTGCGGCTGCCGCTGGAAGTGCGCGACCTGTTCAAGGAATGGCTGCTGGCCAATTATCCGGACCGGTTCCGGCATGTGATGAAGCTCGTGCGCGACATGCGCGGCGGCAAGGACTACGATTCGACATGGGGCAAGCGCCAGACTGGCGAGGGGCCCTATGCCTGGCTGATCGGGCGGCGCTTCGAGGCCGCCTGCGAGCGGCTCGGACTGAACCGGGAACGGGCAAAGCTCACCACCGAGCATTTCCAGAAACCGGTGAGGGGCAGCGAGCAGTTGAGTTTGTTTTAGGCTTGTCCGGGAACTGGAGTGCAATCCCCGGTTTCCACTGTCGGCCGAGGGATGGCCTAACCTCACCGATTAGCGATTGCGATTTTCCGTCGGACGCGGTCAGCATGCCGGCGATGAGCCCGGCCCCGAATCGGAACGAAGCGCCTTCGCGCCTGCCCCTGAAGGAGGACATCATCCGTCCGACCTTCCGGCGCGAACGGAGCGCCTACAAGCGCGGCGTCTGGCCGGTGGCCGGGTGCGACGAAGCCGGGCGCGGGCCGCTGGCCGGACCCGTGGTGGCGGCGGCCGTGGTGCTCGATCCCGATCGCATCCCGCGCGGCCTGAACGATTCGAAGAAACTCACCTTCGAGGAGCGCGAGAAGCTCTATGCGCGCATCTGCGCCACCGCCGAGGTCGGCGTCGCCTTCGCCTCGCCCGCGCGGATCGACCGCGACAATATCCTGCAGGCCTCGCTCTGGGCGCTCGCGCAGGCGGTGGCCGCCCTGCCCTGCCGGCCGAAGCTCGTCTATGTCGACGGCCGCGACCGCATCAAGGTGCCGTGCGACTGCGAACCGGTGATCTCCGGCGACGCACTCGTTTTGTCGATCGCCGCTGCCTCGATCGTCGCCAAGGTCACCCGCGACCGCCTGATGATGCAGATCGGCGCGGCGCATCCCGGCTACGGCTTCGAGCGCCATATGGGCTATTCGGTGCCGGAACATTTCGCCGCCCTGAAGCGGCTCGGACCCACCATCCATCATCGCCGCAGCTTTTCGCCGGTCGCGATCGCGGAGGGCCTGAAGCCCCCGACGGAGCGTGAGGACTCGGCTCTCGGGTTGCCTCTCTGACGCCTGCGGGCTTATGTCTGCCGCCCCACCCGGCGCCAGGCGGAGCCGGTCCCATCCCAGCGGCCACCATGCGCACTGTCACCCTTATGCGCACTGTCACCCTTCCGATCGAAATCCTGCGCACCAGGCCGCAGGCCGTGTTTTGGACGGCGACGTTGGTGCAGGCGCTGCTTTGGCTGCTGGTGCCGTCGCTGTTCTATTCGGCACCGCCCGGCGACCTCGCCGACGTGATCTCGGTGGGCCGGGAAATGAAATTCGGCTCCGAACTCGGCCCGCCGCTCGCCTTCTGGCTTGCCGACTTCGCCTTGCGCGCCGCCGGCGGCCATATGGCCGGCGTGTATCTGCTCTCGCAGCTCTGCATCGTGGCGGCCTATTTTGCCGTGTTTCAACTCGGGCGCGCCACACTCGGCGAACGCCATGCGGTGCTGGCGGTGCTGTTGATGGCCGGCATCTCCTTTTTCACCATCGGCTCGCCGGATTTCGGACCCGACATCCTGATGATGCCGCTTTGGGCCTTCGCCACCCTGCATCTGTGGCGCGCGGTCGGGGAGGACAAGGAGCTCTACTGGCTGGCGCTGGCCGTCGATTTCTGGCTGATGCTCCTGACCTCGCATCTGTCGTTGCTGCTGCTGGCCGTCATCGTCGCATTCGTCATCATCAATCCGCGCGCCCGCAAGGCTGCATCGAATGCGGCGGCAGGCATGGCGGCGGTCACCATTGGCTGCATGATCCTGCCGAGCGTGGTGGTCATTCAGCAATACGGCTTCGGTCTTGCACCGAATCTCGACAAGCTGCGCAGCTTCGAGGCGATCGACCAGAACATCATTGCCTGGGTCAAACTGATCGCACTCGTCGCCATTGCGCATGCCGGCGCCGGCATCCTGATCGTGCTTGCGAGCAACCTTGCGCGCATCAAACGCGACGAAGCCGCAGCCGTGACCGGCGGAACAGACAGTCCCTTCGCCCGCCTCTTCATCTATACATTCGCGCTCGCGCCGCTGCTGTTCGTCACCGTCTTCGCCGTGATCTCCGGCAGACCCGGTCTTTCGGGCATCCCCCCGCTTCTGGTGCTGTCGGGCCTTGCCATCGTCGCGCTCGCCGGCGACGTCATCATGCTGCACCATCAACGGATTCTGACTTTCGCATGGATCAGCCTGCTGCTTGTGCCGCCTGCGCTCGTCACGGCCGGCGTATTGCTGCTGCCCGCGGTATTCGCCGCCGATCTGCGCACCGCACAGCCGGCAGACGACATCGCGAGATTCTTCACGGACAGTTTCGAACGCCGGACGGGGCGCAGGCTGGAGATCGTGGCAGGCGATCCACGGCTCGCCGCTCTGGTCGCTGTCGCGTCAGCCAGCCGGCCGCGCGTGCTGCATGGCCCGGCATCGGAGAAGCCGCAGCTCGCGCAACGTCAGGATGCGACCGAGAAAGGCGCAGTGGTGCTGTGGCGCGCAACCGACAGCGCAGGAACCCCGCCGCCGGAGATCAAAGCCCAATTTCCCGATATCGTGCCGGAAGTGCCGCGCGCCTTCGAGCGCGCATTGGCCGGACGGGCACCGGTGCTGCGCATTGGCTGGGGCGTGGTGCGGCCGCAGACGTCAGCCGCGACGCAAGAGCGTCAATGATAGGCCTCGCCTTCCTTCACCTTGCCCCGGAACAGCCAGTAGATGAAGATGACGTAGCCGAGGATGACCGGCAAAAGGAATACCGTGCCGATCAGCATGAAGATCTGGCTCGCCGGCGCGGCAGCCGTATCCCACACCGTCAATGACGGCGGAACGAGATACGGATAGCTGGAAATAACAAGCCCCAGATAGCCGAGCAGGAACAGCACGATCGTCGCGATGAATGGCAGCGAGTCGCGCGATCCGCCGATCCAGCGCCATAACAGAAATGCGACCAGTGCGGTGAACAGCGGCACCGGCCACAGATAATAGAAATTCGGCAGCGAGAACCAGCGATTGGCGATGCGCTCGAAGGCGTAGGGGGTGTAGAGCGACACCAGCGCCATAAAGCCGAGGACGACCAGAAGCATGATCTTCGCCTGCCCGCGCGCGCGGTCGGCGACCTCGCCTTCCGTCTTCATGATCAGCCAGGTCGCGCCGAGCAGCGCGTAGCCCGCAACCAGCGCCAGACCGCAAAGAACCGAAAACGGCGTTGCCCAGTCGAAATGGCCGCCGGCGAATTCGCCATTCTCGACCCTGATGCCCTGAATCAGCCCGCCGAGGATGAGCCCCTGCGCGAACGCGGCAATCAGCGAACCGAAGGTGAAGGCGAAATTCCACCAGACCTTGCTGTGCGAGACAAGGCGGAATTCAAAGGCCACGCCGCGGAAGACCAGCGCCAGCAGCATCACGATCACCGGCAGATAGAGCGCCGGCATGATGATGGCATAGGCCATCGGGAATGCGACCCATAACCCGCCGCCGCCGAGAACGAGCCAGGTTTCGTTGCCGTCCCAGAACGGCGCAACCGACCGCATCATCTGATCGCGCTGCACTTCGTTGCGCGCGGTCGGAAACAGGATGCCAATGCCAAGATCGAAGCCGTCGAGGATCACATACATCGCCACGGCGGTGCCGATCAGACCGGCCCAGATGACGGGGAGATACCATTCCATGGCTCACCCTCCTCGAGCGGCGCGCGCTGCGTCTTCGGCGCCCGACAGCGGACGGCTCGGCACGCCTTCCTCGGGCTGGATCACGCGATCTTCCGGTCCCTTGTTGATGAGCCGGTTGATGTAATAGATGCCCATCGAGAACACGATGCCATAGCAGATGACGAACAGCGTCAGCGTGCCGAGTAGGCTCGCCGCAGGAACCGGCGATGCCGCATCGGCCGTACGCAGAATGCCGTGGATGACCCAGGGCTGCCGGCCGCTTTCGGTCACGACCCAGCCCGCAATCACCGCGACGAAGCCGCTCCACCAGGTCCAGGAGACGATGCGCAGATACCAGCGCGTCTCCCACAACGTCCCGCGCCACCACAGGAAGCATCCGAACAACGCCGCCGCGATCATGTAGAGGCCGATGCCGACCATGATCCGGAAGCTGAAGAACACGTTGGCGACCGGGGGCCGGTCCTCCGCCGGCACGCTCTTCAGGCCGGGGAACAGACCATCGAGGCTGTGCGTCAGGATCAGGGAAGCGCCGTGCGGGATGGAAATCTCAAACAGGTTTTTCTCAGCCTTCTCATCCGGCCACGCAAACAGCACCAGCGCGCCCGGCTTCGATCCGTCCCAATGCGCCTCGATGGCGGCGATCTTGATCGGCTGATGCTTCAGGGTGTTGAGGCCATGCTGGTCGCCGATGAACAATTGCAGCGGGGCCAGGATCGCCATCAACCACAGGCCCATCCGCATCATGGTGCGGGCGTCCTCGATATGCTTGCCCTTCAACAGATATCGCGCCCCGACCGCGAGCACGACGAAGCCGGTGGTCAGATAGGCCGCGTTCAGCATGTGCGAGAAGCGGTAGGGGAAACTCGGATTGAAGATGATCGCGAGCCAGTCGACCGGGTAGGCAATGCCGTCGCGCATTTCGTGGCCGGCGGGGGTCTGCATCCAGCTATTGGCGGCGAGAATCCAGAAGGCCGACATCGCCGTGCCTGCGGCAACGATCGCCGCCGACAGCACATACAGACCGGGCGGCACGCGATTGAAGCCGAACAAGAGGATGCCGAGGAAAGTCGCCTCCAGAAAGAACGCGGTCAGCACCTCGTAGCCGATCAGCGGACCGACGACATTGCCCGCGACCAGCGAAAACCGGCTCCAGTTGGTGCCGAACTGATAGCTGAGCACGATCCCCGACACGACCCCCATCGCGAAGGAGACCGCGAAGATCTTGGTCCAGAACCGCATCAGCCGGTGGTAGCGCTCCTCGCCGGAGCGCAGCCACATCACGCCGAGCGTGGCGACATAGGCGGAAAGCCCGATCGTGAAGCTCGGAAAAATAATGTGAAAGGTGACCGTGAAGGCGAACTGGATCCGGGCGAGGAGGACGGGGTCGAAGTCCATAGACTGCTCCTTGGTCCGCTCCGGGATGGCGTCCCGGACCGCTTCCCTTGACCGCGTACCCTGGTCGTCCTCCCGGCCGCTCTTGGGCGGCCAACATTTGCCGATTCGCCGGGCAATCGCCGATCAATTAATGCGCTTCCGCGAACGATTCCAAGTCTATCGGCGTGCGGCAAAGCGGCCATGACATTTTGGCATGAGATTGGCTTTCCTTGCGGTGGACAACGTCACAATCGGCCGCGAAGCCGCGCGCGAACGCGCTAATCTCGCCGATTGCTACGGGGCATGCAGGGGGAGACCATGGCCACGGATAATACACCCGCCAGGACGGCGGCTTCTGACAGTTTTCTCGATCGCTATTTCGGGCTGACCGCACACGGCACCAATGTCCGCACCGAAGCGGTGGCCGGGCTGACCACGTTCCTGACGATGGTCTATATCGTGTTCGTGAACCCGGCGATCCTGTCGAAAGCCGGGATGGATTACGGCGCCGTGTTCGTCGCGACCTGTCTTGCGGCGGCGATCGCCACGTTCATCATGGGGCTCTACGCCAATTACCCGATCGCGCTGGCGCCGGGCATGGGCCTGAACGCCTTCTTCGCCTTCACGCTGGTGCTGACCTACAAATATACGTTCCAGCAGGCGCTGGCCTTCGTGCTGATCTCGGGTCTTTTGTTCATCGTGATCTCGGTCACGAAAATCCGGGAATATGTGATCAACGCGATCCCGATGAATTTGAAATTCGCGGTGTCCGCAGGTGTCGGCCTGTTTCTGGGCATCATTGCATTACAAAGCGCCGGCGTCGTCGTCGACCATCCGGCAACCCTGATCACGCTTGGCAATCTGATGAAACCGGCCTCGATCCTGTTCATCATCGGATTCGTGGTCATCGCCGCCCTCAACAGCCGTAATGTGCTCGGCGGCACGCTGATCGGCATTCTGATCGTGGCGATCGCGGGCTTGCCGCTCGGCCTCTCCGAATACAAAGGCCTCGTCTCGATGCCGCCGTCGATTGCGCCGACCTTCCTGCAATTCGACTTCTCGCGGGTGTTCGAGGCCACAGCGATCGTGGTGATCTTCACGCTGTTGTTCATCGACCTGTTCGATACCGCGGGTACGCTGGTCGGGGTCGCGCATCGCGGCGGATTGCTCGACGAGGAAGGCAGGCTCGAACGCATGCCGCAGGCGCTCCTTGCCGACTCCACCGCAACCGTGGTCGGCGCAGGCCTCGGCACCTCGAATACGACGAGCTACATCGAAAGTGCGGCAGGCGTCGCCGCAGGCGGCCGCACCGGCCTGACCGCGGTGGTGGTCGGCATCCTGTTCCTGCTGGCACTGTTCTTCTCGCCGCTCGCCGAGATGATCCCGGCCTACGCATCCGCAGCGGCGTTGCTCTACGTCGCCTGCGTGATGACCCGCGGCCTTGCAGAAATCGATTGGGAGGACATGACCGAATATGCGCCGGCCGTGGTGGCGGCCATCGCCATGCCGCTCACCTATTCGATCGCGACCGGCATCGGTCTCGGCTTCATCACCTATGCGCTGGTCAAGGCGCTGGCCGGCCGCTGGAGCGAGGTGACGCCTGCGGTCTGGATCCTCGCGGTGCTGTTCGGCGTCAAGTTCGCGGTGTCGTGACGGTTGCGGTCTCGCTTCGCCTCACGCAGGACCAGCGGCCTCTCCCGCAGGGAGGGGCCGTCATGTTGCAAGCGCCTTCTTGATCGCCAGGAAATCGCGCCAGGCGAAGCGCTTTTCGATCGGATTGCGCAACAGATAGGCCGGATGGAACATCGGCATGGCGCGGATTTCCGAGGTCTCGGTCCGGTAGACGAGCCAGCGGCCGCGGGTGCGCTTGATGCCGTCTGACACGCCGAGCAGCGTCGCCGTCGATGGCTTGCCGAGACAGACCAGGATTTCCGGGCCGACCAGTTCGATCTGGCGCTGGATGAAGGGCAGGCAAATCTGGGTCTCGTGGATCGACGGATCGCGGTTGCCCGGCGGCCGCCAGGGCACGATGTTGGCGATGTAGACCTCCGACCGCGCAATCCCGATCGCCGCCAGCATGCGGTCCAGCAATTGCCCCGACCGGCCGACGAACGGCACGCCGGTCTGGTCCTCGTCCGAACCCGGCGCCTCGCCGACGAACATCAGGCGGGCATTCGGGCTGCCGTCACCAAAGACGAGCTGCTTGGCGGTGGTCCGGAGCGCGCAACCCTCGAAGCCGTTCATAATCGCGCGCAGTTCCTCCAGAGACGCCGCCGACCGGGCGGCCGCACGGGCCGCCATAACCGCCTCTTCCGGCGGCGGCGGCGCAGCGATCGTTCCGGCCGCAGACGCGGCAGGCCGGGCCTCGGCCCGGGGCCGCACCGGAACCGGCCGTGGCGAGGGCTCGGCGGTCAGCGGCGCCGCCGGTTCCGCAAATCGGTTGGCGGGCGATTCGTCGAGCGCAGCGTCGACACCGGATTCGACATAGAAGGTCAGCAGGTCGCTGACAGGTTTGGCTTCGGCAGGGATCATCGCGCCATTCTAGCAGCCCCGGCGCTTTCGGGCACGGCGAAGCGGGCATGGCCGTTTGCCATGCATGAAGGGGAATTGTCGCTCGCCCCCAAACATGAAAAAACAAAATTCTCGATCAGAGGAACTCTAATGTCCGAATTGCCGCCCCGCGAAAGCATGGAATTTGACGTCGTCATCGTCGGTGCAGGCCCGGCCGGCCTTGCCGCCGCGATCCGCCTCAAACAGCTTTCGCCTGATCTCAGCGTCGTTGTGGTCGAAAAGGGTTCCGAGGTCGGCGCCCATATCCTGTCCGGCGCCGTGATCGATCCGTCCGGCCTCGACCGCCTCCTCCCCGGCTGGCGCGAAGACGCCGACCGGCCGCTCAAGACCGAGGTGACGGACGACCGCTTCTACTGGCTGACCCAGGGCTCCGCGATCAAGGTGCCCTTGTTCCTGGCGCCGCCGCTGATGAGCAACCATGGCTGCTTCATCGGCTCGCTCGGGCTCGTTACCAAATATCTGGCGGCGAAAGCGGAAGCGCTCGGCGTTGAAATCTATCCGGGCTTCGCCGCGGCCGAATTGATCTTCGGCGAGAACGGCGAGGTCCGCGGCATTGCCACCGGCGACATGGGCATCGGCAAGGACGGCGAGCCGACCGAGAGCTTCACCCGCGGCATGGAATTGCTCGGCAAATATACGCTGTTCGCCGAAGGCGCGCGCGGCTCGCTCAGCAAAATCCTGATCGCGAAATTCGGCCTCGCAAATGATCGCGAGCCGCCGAAATTCGGCATCGGGCTTAAGGAAATCTGGCAGGTCGATCCGAAAAAGCACAAGCCCGGCCTCGTCCAGCACTCATTCGGCTGGCCGCTCGACAACAAGACCGGCGGCGGCTCGTTTCTCTATCACTACGATGAGAATCTGATTTCGGTCGGCTTCGTGGTGCATCTGAATTACGAAAACCCGTATCTTTCCCCGTTCGAAGAATTCCAGCGCTTCAAGACACACCCGTCGGTGCGCGACATTTTCGAAGGCGCCAAACGCCTTGCTTACGGCTCGCGCGCGATCACCGAGGGCGGCTACCAATCGGTGCCAAAGCTCGTCTTTCCGGGCGGCGCTCTGGTCGGCTGTGCCGCGGGCTTCGTCAATGTGCCGCGCATCAAGGGCACGCATAATGCGATTTCCTCCGGCATGCTGGCGGCCGAGCATGCGGTGGAAGCTCTTAAAGCGGGCCGCGCCAACGACGAACTTGCAGGCTATGAAGCGGCATGGCGCGGCTCGCCAGTCGGCAAGGATCTCTGGCCGGTACGCAACGTCAAGCCGCTCTGGTCGAAATTCGGCACCATCGTCGGCATCGCGCTCGGCGGCCTCGACATGTGGACCAACACACTCGGCTTCTCGCTGTTCGGAACGCAGAAGCACGGAAAGCCCGATTCCGATTGCCTGAAGCCTGCGCGGGACTGCACGCCGATTGCCTATCCCAAACCGGATGGCAAGATCACCTTCGACCGGTTGTCGTCGGTGTTTCTCTCCAACACCAACCACGAGGAGAATCAGCCGCCGCACCTTAAAGTCGCGGACATGGCGCTGCAGAAATCCTCCGAACACGATGTCTATGCCGGCCCCTCGACCCGCTACTGCCCGGCCGGGGTCTATGAATGGGTTGGGGAAGGCGCCGACCTGCGGTTTGTCATCAACGCGCAGAACTGCGTCCACTGCAAAACCTGCGACATCAAGGATCCCAACCGCAACATCACCTGGGTTCCGCCAGAGGGCGCGGGCGGACCGAATTATCCGAATATGTGACCGGCCGGGCGGGTATTGCGTCGGATATCGCCGCCGATATGCGGGAGCTTGAAAAGCCTCGGAATGTGGCGCCCCGCAGCCTGTCCGCGACCGAATGTCACGATAAAGCCCCCATTGCGGCTGAAAGCCGTATCTTAATGGCTGAGCTGCTGTTCTTGCGGCACAGGCGCAAAAAGTCCATCCTCGTCCCGACCGGTAGGGCCCGCTTCGCGTAGCCCAAATGGAGATTTTCGACGTGAAAATGTCGACCATGATCAAGTCCGTGGCCGTTGCCGCCACAGCGTTCGGGATCCTCATGTTGCCAGGCCTCCTGGCCGCGCAGGCCCCGACCAAGCCCGACACCTCGCGCACCTCGGCCTCCGGGAATTATCTCGCGGCCCGCCACGCGGTGCAGCAACGCGACGCTGCCGCCGCATCGGCTTATTTCCGCGCAGCGCTTAAGTCCGATCCGAAAAACCCGGATCTGCTGCAGCGCGCGTTCGGTTCGGCCCTCACCGAAGGCGACATGGATGAGACGTTCCGGCTTGCCGAGCGCATCTTGCAAATCAACAAGACCGATCGCGATGCGCGGCTCGTGCTCGGCGTTCGCGCCCTGAAGAACAAGCAGTGGCAGTCCGCCCGCACCAACCTCTCGCAATCGGTGCGCGGACCGGTTACCGACCTGACCGCGGCGCTGTTGATCGCCTGGGCGCAATATGGTGCGGGCGATTCGAAGGCCGCCATCGAGACCATCGACCGGCTGCAGGGACCGGACTGGTACGCGATTTTCAAGGATCAGCACGCGGGCCTCATTCTCGACATCGCCAACCGGAAAAAGGAAGCCGCGCGCCGCTTCGAGAAGCTGCATAAGCTCGACGGCACCAATCTGCGGGCGGTTGAAGCCTATGGCGGCTTCCTGTCCCGGCAGGGCAAGAAGGACGAGGCGCTGGAAGTCTATGAGACTTTCGAGAAGGCGCTGCCGCGTCATCCGCTGATCAATCATGCCCGAAAGCAGGTTGAGGCTGGTCAGAAACTGCCGCCGCTGGTCTCCAACCCGCAGGCCGGTGCCGCCGAAGCGCTTTACGGCATCGGCGCGGTGGTCGGCCGCCGCGGCGGTGAAGAACTCGGGCTCGCCTATCTTCAGCTCGCGCTGTATCTGGAGCCGCGGCACCCGCTGGCGCTGCTCTCGCTTGCCGACCTTTACGAGTCGATGAAGAAGCCGCAGCTCGCCATCGAGATGTACAAGCGCGTGCCCGCAGATTCGCCGCTGCACCGCAATTCGGAAATTCAGCTGGCGGCCAACCTCGACGCGCTCGAAAAAACCGAAGAGGCGAAGGAGCACCTGCGCAAGCTGATCGAGGAGAACCCGTCCGACATCGAGGCCATCATGATGCTCGGACATATCGAACGGTCCCGCAAGCAATACGCGGAATGCGCGAAAACCTACGGGCGGGTAATCGATCAGATCGACAATCCAACACGCGGCAACTGGAGCGTTTTCTATTCGCGCGGCATCTGCCATGAGCGCAATAAGAACTGGCCACTGGCAGAGGCCGACTTCAAGAAATCGCTGGAGCTCTATCCCGACCGTCCGGATGTGCTGAATTATCTCGGCTATTCCTGGATCGACCAGGGCGTGAACCTGGAAGAGGGCATGCGGATGATCCGGCGCGCCGTCGAACAGAAGCCGGACGACGGCTATATCGTCGACTCGCTCGGCTGGGCTTATTACCGGCTCGGCAATTACGAGGAGGCGGTCAAGCATCTGGAACGCGCGGTGGAAATCCGGCCCGAAGACCCGACCATCAACGACCATCTCGGGGACGCTTACTGGAAGGTGGGGCGTCAGCTTGAGGCGCATTTCCAGTGGTCGCATGCGGCCGCTCTAAAGCCCGAGCCCGAAGAGCTGGCCAAGATCCAGGAAAAGCTGAAAAACGGCCTGCCGGACGAAGGTCCGGGAGCGACCGCCGAGCAGAAGAGCAAAACCGGCAACGGCGGCTAAGCTCAACGTGACGACAGACGCTGCGGAGCGAAGCGCCTTCGCTCCGGCCAAAATCAATCTGACGCTGCGGATCGGCCGTAAGCGCGCAGACGGCTACCACGATCTCGAAAGTCTCGTCGTGTTTGCCGATACCGGCGACACGCTGCGGCTGGCTCCTGGCCCTTCGCTGGCACTGACGGTCGACGGACCCACAGCGGATCATGCCGGCCCCTCCAGCGACAATCTGGTTCTGCGCGCCGCCCGCGCGCTGCAAGCGCAGATCGGCGGCCTACGGATCGGCCATTTCCATCTGACCAAATCGACCCCGGTGGCGGCGGGTCTGGGCGGCGGATCCTCGGACGCGGCCGCCGCGCTCCGGCTGCTCGCGCAGCTCAACGCCCTGCCCCTGCACGACGCCCGGCTGACCGGCGTTGCGCGCGCGACCGGCGCCGATGTGCCGGTATGCCTCGATCCGAAACCGCGGCTGATGCGCGGCATCGGGGACATCCTTTCACCGCCACTCGACCTGCCCGCGCTTCCGGCCGTGCTGGTCAATGCCGGCGTACCGGTGCCGACCGGCGCCGTATTCGGTGCGCTCGCTGCAGCGCGCGCCGGACGAGCACCTGCATGCGATGACGATCCGGCCTCCCGATACGTCGAGGCCGGTGGCCTGCCGTCATTCGCATCGTTACTGGACGCGCTCGCTGCATCCTCGAACGATCTCGAGACCCCGGCGCTGTCCTTGTTTCCGGCAGTCGGCGAAACTCTTGACGCGATGCGCGCGCTTTCGGCGTGCCGCTTTGCGCGGATGAGCGGCTCGGGCGGGACGTGCTTTGGACTATTCGAGACCGCGGACGATGCGAAGCGCGCGGCCGTGGCGCTCCGGCACCATCATCCCGGCTGGTGGGTGCAAGCAACGACGCTCGGGGCGGCCCCCGCGTGGCGTTAAGTCAATAGGCGCGCGCGAGGCAGAACGCGACCGCCTCTTCCAGAGCCGCCTTCATCGGCGACGGCGGAAACAGCGCCAGCGCATCGTTCGCCATTGCGCCGTAATGCTGGGCGCGGCCGATGGTATCCTCCAGCGCGCGATGCTTGGTCATCAGCGCGATCGCGCGGTCAAGATCGGCATCGGTCGCCGCGCCTTGCTCGAGGCAGCGCGTCCAAAACGCGCGCTCCTCCTCGGTGCCGCGCCGGAACGACAGCACCACCGGCAGCGTGATCTTGCCCTCGCGGAAATCGTCGCCGACATTCTTGCCAAGTTTCGCGGACTTGCCACCGTAATCCAGCGCGTCGTCGACGAGCTGGAACGCGATGCCGAGATTCATCCCATAGGAGCGGCAGGCGGCAAGATCGGACTTGGCACGGCCGGCGAGCACGGGCCCGACCTCGCAGGCGGCAGCGAATAATTCGGCGGTCTTGCCGCGGATCACCGCGAGATATTCATCCTCGGTAGTTTGGGTGTTTTTTGCCGCGGCAAGCTGCATCACCTCGCCTTCGGCGATGACCGTCGCTGCCTGGGAAAGAATGTCGAGCGCACGCAGGTTGCCGACATCGACCATCATCCGGAACGCCTGGCCGAGCAGGAAATCGCCGACCAGGACGCTCGCTTCGTTACCCCAGAGCATGCGGGCCGCGAGCTTGCCGCGCCGCATCTCGCTTTCGTCAACCACGTCGTCATGCAGCAGCGTCGCAGTGTGCATGAACTCGACCGCCGCTGCGAGCTTGATGTGGCCGTCGCCCTCGTAGCCGGAGAGCTGCGCCATCGCCAGCGTCAGCATCGGCCGCAGCCGCTTGCCGCCCGAATTGATCAGGTGGTTCGCGACTTCCGGTATCATCGTGACCTCGGAGCCGGTGCGGGCCAGAATCGCCGCATTGACCCGCTCCATGTCCGGTGCGACCAGTTCCACCAAACGGTCGATCGAAGCCGATGGCTGCGATTCGAAGGGGATGACAACAGCCAATCGAGGCACTCCGGGGACAGACGGGAACACAATAGAAACGCTATGCTGGGCGAGCAAGTGCATGCGCCGCTTTGCCACGTAAGCTATTTGAAGCTGTTGCGGAAGCACACAAATTAAGGCGCGCCCGGCCCCGGAGGGCCGCAGCCGCCGGGTCGGAAAGGATCCTGCTCTTGCGAGAAATCGTCCGGACCAACGATGCCGTCCTGATCAGCGCGATCGAGGCGCTGTTCACGGGCGCCCATATACCCTACCTGGTCCTGGACCAGAATATGAGCATCCTTGAAGGCTCGATCGGCATGCTGCCGCGCCGCATTTTGGTGGAGGACGATTCCGAGCGGGCGGCGCGTCAGCTCCTGACCGATGCCGGGCTCGGCAAGGAGTTGCGTCCGCAAATTCCATGACCACGAATCCCGAGGCGACACTTGACGTCACAGACGACGCGATCCTGAACGGCCGGCTACGCCTGTATCAGCCGCGCCGCGGCCATCGCTTCGGCCACGATGCCATCTTGCTTGCGGCCGCGGTGCCCGCCGCGCGTGGGGACCGTGTCGCCGAATTCGGCGCGGGGGTTGGCGCGGCAGGACTCGCTTTGCTGGCACGGGTGCCTGAAATTGAAGTGACGCTGATCGAGATCGATCCCGGCCTCTCTGCGCTGGCCAGGCGCAATATCGACCGCAACAGCTTTTCTGGCCGGGCCAGGGCGGTGACACGGGACGTCACCGCGCCCGCGGAGGACGCTGCATATGATCGCGTCCTCATGAACCCGCCCTTCAACGAAGCGCCGCTGCAGCCCTCTCCCGATCCAAGACGGCGCACGGCACACGAAGCGACGCCTGACCTGCTCCAACGCTGGATTGGCGGCGCCCGAAGCGCCTTGCGCGACGGCGGCACCGTTACGCTGATCTGGCGCGCCGAGGGGCTCACGGACATTCTGGCTGCGCTCGCGGACGGTTTCGGCGCAGTATCGATTTTGCCGGTCTATCCGGCCCCCGGCCGCGCCGCGGTTCGCCTGATCGTCACTGCCGGAAAAGGCGCACGGGCGCCGCTTCGGATGCTCGCACCCCTCATCTTGAACGACGCGCTGGCGTGCCCTACTGCGGACGCCGAGGCGGTCCTGCGGCAAGGGGCGGGTCTTCCCTTGCGGGCGCCCTGATGCTTATCCCAGCCGCCGTCCGGATTCGGTCTGTTCCTGCACGGGCGAGGTCATGTGGGCAAATGCCGCAAGTGTTCCGAGCAGGAGCATCAACACATAGACTTTCATGGCTCTGCGTCCCTAAACACGGCCGGTCCGCGTTCACCCAAGACGGCCGCTCCCCTCGTCGGAATTCACATCGCGTTTCGGTTAACGTCCGGTAACCGGCAGGTTGCGATTAAAAGAAGTTGAGGATGAACATCGATGGCAGACATTTCCGGCGAACAAATCCGGTCCTTTCTCCAGTCCTTGATCCCGGCATGGTTGCGGCGTGACCTTCCGGTCGTCCCGGTGGTGCGGCTCGCCGGCGTGATCGGATTTTCCTCGCCGCTGCGGCCAGGCATCACGCTCGCCGGCGTCGCGAGGCTGCTCGACAGGGCCTTCTCGGTCCGCCGCGCCAAGGCGGTCGCAATCCTGATCAATTCTCCCGGCGGCTCGCCGGTCCAGTCGCATCTGGTCTACCGGCGCATTCGGCAGCTTGCCGAGGAAAAGAAGCTTCCGGTGCTGGTCTTCATCGAAGACGTTGGCGCGTCCGGCGGCTACATGGTGGCCTGCGCGGGCGACGAGATTTATTGCGATCCATTTTCGATCGTCGGATCGATCGGCGTCGTCGGCTCGACCTTCGGCTTTGACAAGGCGATGGAAAAGCTGGGCATCGACCGGCGTGTCTACACGGCGGGCGAGCGCAAGATGATCCTCGACCCGTTCCTGCCGGAAAACCCGGACGATGTCGCTCATATCAAGGCGATACAGAAGGACATTCACGCGGGCTTCATCGCGCTTGTGAAGGAGCGCCGCGGCGCGAAGCTTTCCGGCCCAGAATCGGCCCTTTTCTCCGGCGAATATTGGTCTGGCGAGCAATCGCAGCATCTGGGGCTGGTCGACGGTTTTGGTGAAATCCGCTCGTTTCTGCGCGCCCGGTTCGGCGAGAAGGTGATTATGCCGCTGATCGCCGACCGCGGATGGTTCGGCCGTCGTGTCCCTGGCGTTGGCGCGATAGGCGGACCTTTCGGCCAGGATTTCGCTGAAGACTTGCTCTCCGCGATGGAAAAGCGTGCGGTGTGGGGGCGTTATGGCTTTTAGGGCGTTTCGAGCGACGTGGAAGGTTCGCGTGAGGAAAACGCGTCAACGCAAGAAATCCAGATCCGGTGATCGTGAATGCGGTGGCTGATATGAGCGCGAAACTGATCTCGAATGTTCCTCGTCTGGTGCTGTGGGCCGCGGGCACAGTCGCGGCGTTTGCACTTGCACGCATTGTCCGCAACGAATTCGAGCGCGTGAATGCGGAGCTCGACGAGGCGCGCCTCACTCCTGTCACCGAACGGGCGCAGCACCCGACGCTGCGCCGCGACCCCCGCACCGGAATTTACACCCTGTGACGCACCCGCTCGGGCCGAGCGCCTAACCTCGCGGCGGTCCCCATGGTCCGCCGGGCGTAGGGCCCGGAACGGGAAGCGGATCGCTCCATGGTCCGCGTGGCGTTTCCGGTTCCGCACGATCCGAGATCTCCGACCCCGCATTGCCATCATCTGGCGGCGGCAACGCGGCAATCGGTCCGGGGTCACGGCCCCCGGCCATTTTCACCAGCGCCTCGACGCGGCTGTCGATGGAGGGGTGGGTCGCAAACAGATCCTCGAAGCCCGAACGCGGATTATCGACGCACATTTCCATCACCGCGGAGGTGACGCCTTGAAGCTCGCCGCGGTTCTCGATCTTGCGCAAAGCCATGATCATGGCGTCGGGATCCTTCGTCAGTTCGACGGCCCCGGCGTCGGCCAGAAATTCGCGCGAGCGCGACAGCGCGAAACGGATCACCAGCGACAGGAACCAGGCGACCGCAATCAGCACCACGGCAAGCAGAATGGCGAGGCCCGCGCCACCCCCGCCTTTGCGATCCCCGCCGCCGGAGGATCCGCCGCCCATGCGCATGCCGCCGCGGAACATGATGCGAAAGAAAATCTCGGCCGCGAACGAAATCACCCCGGCAATGATGACGGCGATGACCATCATCCGCACATCGCCGTTACGGATATGGGTCAGTTCGTGGGCGAGCACGGCTTCCAATTCGGCATCGCTCAGCCGGTTGACGAGGCCGCTGGTGACCGTAATCGAATATTGCTTCTGGTTGAGCCCGGATGCGAAGGCGTTCAGCGCCGGACTGTCCATGATCTTCAGCTTGGGCATCGGGATGCCACGCGAGATGCACAGGTTCTCCAGGAGATTGTAGATCCGCGGCTGTTCCCGGCGCGTCACCTCGTGGCCGCCGGTCAGAGCGTCGATCATGCGCTGGTGGAAGCGGTAGGCGATCAGGATCCAGAGTGCGGTGCCTGCGGTGACGAACGGCAGAGACCCGATCAGGTCGTTGAGGGCCCGGCCGACGATCAGGTCGAAGGACGCGCGGCTGTCGAGAAACGCCTCGGCCAGCAACGCGCCGGCGAAGGTCATCAGGTAGACGAGGAAGAACAGGCCGATCAGAAGCGCGATGGAGCGCCGGCGGTTACTCCTGATATGCGTGTAGAGGCCGTAGGCCGCCATGCGTCAACGCCCCGCCGCGGCGGCGCCGGACGCCGCCACTCCTGTCCGTGGCCCGGTCAGAACTTGACCTGCGGCGCCTGTTCGAGCGCCGGGCGAGACTCGCCGAGGTCGAAGAACTCCCGCTTGTGAAAGCCGAGCGAGCCCGCCACCAGCACCGCCGGGAAACTCTCGATCCCGGTGTTGAATTCCTGCACTGCGTTGTTGAAGAAGCGGCGCGCGGCCGCGATCTTGTTTTCGATATCCGCAAGCTCGGTCTGCAATTGCTGGAAGTTGGTGTTGGCCTTCAGATCCGGATAGGCTTCCGCGAGCGCGAAAAGCTGACGCAGCGCACCGGAGAGCACGTTTTCGGCCGCCCCTTGCGCAGCGGGCCCTTGCGCGGCCATGGCCGCGTTGCGCGCCTTGATGACGGCATCGAGAGTCTCGCGCTCATGCGTCGCATAGCCCTTCACCGTTTCAACCAGATTGGGGATGAGATCGTGGCGCTGCTTGAGCTGCACGTCGACGTCGGCAAAGGCCTGGTTGACGCGCTGACGCATCGCGACCAGGCCGTTGTAGATGGATATGCCCCAGAAGACGAGACCGGCAATTATCGCAAGAACGATCAATGACGAGGACATGCAATCTCCCTTGGCCACAAATCGGGGGCGCCCCAGCGTCGACCCCCATCCTATCAGTACCCGGAGGACACTGTGACGGCAACTGCGGAGGAACCATCCAGACCGGGCAGACGTTCACCCTTGTAAGCATCTGCATAGCGGATAAATCAGACAGGAGGGCATCTATGGCGTGGCGACGCTTCTTCGGACGTGAGGTGTTAACGCCGGTCGAGGCACGTCAGGGCTTTCTGGATCGCCCGGTTCTGGTTGTCTTGGTCACCAGCATGGCGCTGGTCACAGTGGTATTAGGCGTCCTGCTCTTTGGGTTCGGGTAAGTTCGCATCGTCCCGGCTGATGCCGAAGCAAGCCGTCCATTCCCGAACTCACGTAAAGTCCAGCACGACCTTGATATCGCCCGGCCTTTTTTCAAAGGCTTCGCGCCACCGATCGAGAGGAACACGCCGCGTGATGAGCCGTTCAAGAAACAGCTTGTCGGCCCGGGCCAACGCGTCAGCAGCCTGACGATAGTGCGACAAATTTGCATTGACCGCGCCCAAGACAACCTCGTTTCCAAGCACGAGCTTGCGGTTGAACCCGCCGATATCGAATTCTGACGTCAGGCCGGATGGCGTGACGCCAAGCAGACAGACGATGCCGGACGGCGCACAGCGCTTGATCGCTTCGACAATAATCGCTGGCGCGGCGGTGCATTCCAGAACCACATCGAATCGAAGGTCGCCCAGCGATCCGACGCTGGCATGATGATGCGCAGCGAGTTCGCCGATCAGCGCGGGCTTGGGGCCAGCGACGGTGCGTTCCAGAATATGGACATCGAGACCGCGCTGCCGCCCCATGAGCGCGGCGAGAAGACCGATGGGACCGGCTCCGGAAACGAGGAGATTGCGCGGGGACCATGCCTGCGAGCGAAGCGCGACGCGCTCGACATGGTCCCACGCCTTGGCGACGATGCTGGCCGGCTCCATCAGCACACCGGCGATCCCCAAGTCAGGATCGATCTTCACCGCAAATTCGGGCTCGATGCGAAAGCGCTCTGCACCAAACCCATGACGGCCGCGGATGCCCCGCTCGGTATAGCCGTCGTTGCGGCACATATCCCATTCGCCCGCGGCGCAGGCGGGACATGGTACCGGATCCGGACGACGCACGATTCCGACCACCACATCGCCCGGTGAGAAGCCGCACCCGCTGGGCGCGGTCTCAACCACGCCCAGCGATTCATGGCCAAGCACCAGATGTTGCGAATGTTGCGGTGCCGAGCCGTGCAACCCCTCAAGAATTTCATGATCAGTACCACAAATGCCGAGGGCCAACGTGCGCACGAGGATCGACCCGTCCGACAGCGGCGGCTCATCAATCTCTTCGAGGCGCACCGAATCCGGAACGCCGGGAAGCAGCGTCACGGCTCGCATGATCATCGCAACCCGCTCACCGGCAGCACCAAGGCACATCGCCGGTTCATGATGGTCTCTCGCTTCATTCCAGGCCTCTCGATCCTGCGAGACAATTCCGCCGCCAGTCCGGCGGTTTCGAGCATCGGGTTTCCATAACGCGGCATCGTTACGGAACCGACCGGAACCTGCGGCGTTTGCTCGCAGACGTCTTCATGCATGCCCGCCACACCGGCGGGTTCGGAGAGCGTGTCGCGCGCACGCCATTTCTGCAATATCGGAGATTGAATCATGACGCTCGGCACTATCCTCATCATCATTCTTATTCTTGTCCTGATCGGTGCGATCCCGAACTGGGGCTACAGCCGCAACTGGGGCTACGGACCGTCGGGTATCGTCGGCGTGGTTCTTGTTGTCGTACTGGTTCTTCTGCTCATGGGCCGAATCTAGCGGCCGGCTGATCGCCGACGAAGGGCCGGGCGACGCACCGGCCCTTTTCTTTCCGCGTCGGGTTATATCCGCTCTTGGCGGCTAGGAACGAGACCTTGGCGGCAAATCGCAGAGTTGCGGTCTTCAGGAGTCACAACGCACGCCGATATGCGCCAGGTCAGGCTGAGTCACGGGACTGAAAGCAGGTTCGCAGCCGACTGGCAGGCGTTTGGTTTCGTTCATATCCGGCTTCTGATCATCGTCGGCGGTCACGTCGCGAACGGGATCGATGGTGCGGGGTGTTGCCGGTGCGGGCTTGAGAGCGCTTTCCAGCTTTCCGATGGCCGGAATCTTTGTGGCGATCGTAACCGCCTGCGCCGCCACCTGAATCCGAATCGTGGAGGTCTCAGCCTCCACTCGCGCAACTGGCAGGCGATCGGACTTCCCGGTTGTCGATTGAGAAACACGGACGTCGCCCTGCCCGGCAACGGGAACGATAAAAGCCGCCGCACCGGCGAGCGCAATACCGCCGGCGGCGCAAGCGATCTTGCGCACCATGATCTGCAAACTCCAAATCGTCGCGAAAAGCTGAGCTTGAATTCGCTCGTCAACGTTCGTCAGGCGCGCCCGTTCCCCGCATCGTCTGCATTTGGGACATCGGGATTTCAACGCGGCAGGTGAGCCCGTCTGCGGCAAAATCGAGCCCGACGCGCGCATCCAGCGCCCGTGACAGGTTTTGCTCGATGACCATCGAGCCAAAGCCCCGCCGGTTCGGCTGTTCCACGCTGGGGCCGCCGCTCTCCTTCCACAGGAATTCGATGCCCCGGCCGGCAGGCAGTGATTGCCAGCTAATGTCCACGCGGCCGCGCGCGCGGGAGAGCGCGCCATGCTTTCCGGCATTGGCTGCGAGCTCGTGCAGCGCGAGCCCGAGGCTCTGCGCGGCTTCCGGCTTCAACCGGACATCGGGGCCCGCGATCGAGATCTGCGCGGGCTCGCGGTCCAGATATTGCGCCAGCTGCGATTGCACGAGTTCCTGGAGCGAGACACCGTGCCAGCTTTCTTGCACCAGAAGGTCGTGGGACCGCGCGAGCGCCTGAACGCGGGCGCTGAAGCGCTCCAGAAAGGTTTGTATATCATCGGTATGCCGCGCGGTCTGACGCGCCATGGCCTGAATCACGGCAAGCAGATTCTTCGAGCGATGCGTCAGCTCCCGCATCAGAAGCCGTAGATGCACCTCGCCTGCCTTTTGCTCGGTCACATCAACAGCGGCGCCGGTGAGGCCGATCAGGCTTCCCGACACATCGCGCATCGGCTCGATATGAAAGTCGTACCACCGCGTGCCGTTGGCGGTCTGAAAACTGAGTTCGGCGTCGCGCGGCTCGCCTTTCTGCAAAACCTCGCGCTTGAGCGCGACGATGGCTGAGGCTTTTGTGGCCGGCAGCACCTCCTCGTCCGTCTTTCCATGCAATGTTTCGGGCTCGCATCCGAAAATAGGCTTGCTGACCGAGGTATAGCGAAGCGCGATATCCTGTGTGAAAACCGCAACATTCGAGCCGCGCAAGGCGAACTCGTAGCGCTGCGCCGCGGTCGCCAGATCTTCCGTCAGCCGCCGCTGTTCGCTTTCCAGAGAGCGGATCCGGCTGATATCGACAGCCGTGCAAAGCACACCTTCGGTCGTGCCGTCTGTGGCCTTCACCGGCTCGACATGCAGTGCAAACAGAGCCCGCCGCTCCGGTGTGATGAAGGACACCTCGCAATCCTCGGCGCAGCCGGTTTCAATGACGCGCCGTTTCAGTTCGACGACCGACTGCTGTTCGGGCGAGGACCACAGCTCGTCGTCGGTGCGGCCGAGCATCCGCTGCACAGCCTCGTCGGAGCGGGGTCCGGCAATCCAAGTGTAGCGCAGATCGCGGTCCTGCGCGAAAGCATGGATGCTCGCGCCACGGAGTGCGCGCTCAAAGCGCGAGGCCAACTCCTCGCATTCGCGGTTGGCGCGCTCAGCCTCTTCGCGCGCCTCGTTCAGCTCGGCGCGTGTCCGCTCATGCAAGGCGCGTTCGCGCTCCAGCATGTCCGCAATATCGCCTTCACGCCGCTCTAGGGCTTCGGATGTCGCATCGGATGTCGCGGAAGCGCCGCTGCCGGGCATTTCGTTATCGCGCGCTTGCCCCCTCGTTTTCTTCACCACATTCTCACTCGCATTCCGACGCCCATTCCGATGCTTGGCCAAGGCACGGCAAAGCGTTTCCGACCGGCCCTGAAGCTGCACCGGCACAATCTGAAATGTAATGTTACTGCCGATTGCGTTGTCTGCTAACGCGCGAGAACCGGCACTGTTTCCGGGACTTAACGCCGGTAGCCGGGATTTTCAGCCGAAATTGCACGGTTATGCACCGCGATCACGCGATGGTGTGGAACCAATGCAGCGCTCGCACATTGGACGATGAGCCGGCCGTCATCCCCTCCCCCTCGTGCTCGGTCGGCTGGTTTCAGGCGTGGCCCGCATCGTTGCAGGCCACGCCTTTTTTTGAGAGCGAGCGCGGCTCGGAACTCAGTCGGGGCCGCGGCGTTGGAACAAAATATTGAAACACCGACCGGAGTTCATGACATGGCCCGCATGCAGGATGGCGAGACCAAGCCGAGACGCAAGGTGTCGAAACGTCGTCCGAAAAGTGCGGCCAAACGCATGAACGAGGCTGTGGGCGGTGACATTGCCGCCATGCGCGACGAAGTCGCAAGCATGATCGCATCGCTCGACGAACGGATCGAGCGGCTGAACCGCCTGACCAAACAGGGCGCGACTCACGCGGCGCAGGGCGCCAACGACATCGTGCTGGATGCGCTGTCCAGTCTGACGGGGCGGATCACGCAGACCGCCGAGGCCGGCGTGGCGGCGGCGAGTGACGACGTCGCCACATTCGGCTCGCAGGCCATCAACCGCTTTGTGCGAGAAATCGACAAGCGTCCCTTGCTGACGCTCGCCATCGCTGCGGGCATTGGCTTCATCGCAGGACTTGCCCGGCGGCCGGAGTAGCCGCCGATGACGCTGTCCACCATCGTATCCGACGCATTGCGGCGCCCGGTAGCCGCGATCCGTCGCTATGCCATCTCGCTGGCGATCGCCATTGCCGCAGTGATCGCGGCCGTCGTCTACGCTGCTTCCGCCCTCGTGATCGCGCTGGAAGGCGCCGTCGGTCCGATCTGGGCGCGCGTCGCACTGGCTGTCTTTCTCGTCGCCGTGGCCGTTGCGGCCTATTTTGCGCCGCGACTTTTCGCGCGCGAAGCACCGCCGTCCGCTCCGGAAAGCGACCTCGAAGCCCTGTCGCGCGACCAGCGCATCGCGCTGGTTTTCGAGGCCCTTATGCTCGGTTTCTCGATGGGCTCAAAGAAGTCCACTGAAAGCGCGGATAGCCAGAAAAACGGTTAGCCCTAGCGGCAATTCCGTCGGCCGAAGCGCACCATCAACAACCGAAAAAGGCGGCCGGACGATCCTGCCGCCTTTTCTTTCGCCAGATGGGATATAGCGTTTTCCAGCGAAGTGGGCACCGCTTCGCTGGAAGAAAACGCGTCACTCCGAAGTCAGCTCGCACGCCGTTCGCGTCGCCTGGCATTGCGCTCGAAGAACAATGCCTGGCTGATGACGGCCGAGACGGTGGCCGGCTGGAACGGCTTGGCGATCAAGAAGGCCGGTTCGGGGCGTTCGCCGGTGAGGAAGCGTTCGGGATAGGCGGTGATGAAAATCACCGGCACCTCAAATGATCTCAGCAATTCATTGACGGCATCGAGCCCCGAGCTCCCATCGGCGAGCTGGATATCGGCAAGAATCAGACCAGGCCGCTTGGCCTTGGCCAGCGTGACGGCCTCCGAATGCGTGCGTGCAACCCCGAGCACTTTGTGGCCGAGACTCTCCACCAGCCCTTCCAGGTCCATGGCGATAAAGGGCTCGTCCTCGATGATCATCACGTCCGTTGCGATTTCCGCGGCAAGCTCGCGGCCGGATTCCTCCACCAGCTGACGCAGGGTCGGAATGTCCACATCGAGGATGGCGGCAGCATCAGCCTCCGAAAATCCCTCGAGCGCAACCAGAAGGAACGCCTGGCGCGGCCGCGGGGTTAGCTGGCTCAAGCGCTGCTCAGCCGGCAGCGCGGCACTGTCGGGAGTTTCCTTGGCGTTTACGACGACTGAATTCCAGATCTTGCTGAACAGGCGGTACAGAGCAACGCGGGGGGAGGACGCATCGTCAAGGACCGAGGTGTCTTCGATCAGTGCCTCCAAAGCCGCCGCCACATAGGCGTCGCCGGAGGACTGGTTGCCGGTCAAGGCGCGCGCATAGCGACGCAGAAACGGCAGATAAGGAGCAATAGCTTGCGAAGCGGACACGTAATCCCTCCCGTTGGGCCTGAATGGTCGCGGCCCCAACGCCTTTTAGCAAAAAAAGTTCCCGGGCGCGGAACCTTCTGGCGAATCGGGCATTTGGCTCTGGAGTGGGGACCGGTCGAAACCGGACCGGCGAGGATTAAATGAGCACCAGAAAGCCAGGCACGTCT
>NZ_JBKBVB010000014.1:0-49250 GCF_046289595.1 Pseudorhodoplanes sp. | reverse complement strand
TGACCGAGGCGGCCTGGGCGATCCGCCAGATTCTCGACAGCAAGATGGCCGATCTGTTGCGCCGCATGACCATCGAACGCGGCTACGATCCGCGCGACTTCACGCTGCTGGCCAATGGCGGCGCTGGCCCGTCGCATGCCTGGGTGCTGAGCGAGGAGTTGGGGCTCAACAGTTTCATCGTGCCCGCTGCGGCGACCGCCGAATCCGCCTACGGCACCGGCAATTCCGATCTCGGCTTCACGGCTGAGCGTCCGGCCTATGCGCGCATCTCGCCTGGCGCGATACCCACCGCAGTCCAGCTTGCGCATGTGACCGCTGCACTGCAATCGGCGGTTCAGGAGGTGAAGGCCAATCTCGCGCTGGCCGGGCCGAAAGGCGGCATCAAGATCGAAACGTTCATTGCCATCAAGTTCCGCGGCCAGACCAATCATCTCGACATTGGATTCGAGGGCGACGACTTCACAATCGACACGTTCCGCACCGTCGCGGCGACATTCGAACAGCAATACGAGACGCTGTTCGGCCGCGGCGCGGCGTTCTCGAATGCCGGCTATGAACTGATCTCGATCCGCGCGATGGGTACCGGCGCCCTGCCGCCGCCGGCGCTCGCCACCAAGGGCGAGCGCTTCGAGCCGCGCGGCACGCGGCCCGTGGTATTCCGCGAGGCCCGGCGCTCCGTCGACACCGCGATCTACCGCACCTCATTCCCGAAAGAGGGAGAAGCCGCACAAGGCCCGGCCATCATCGAGTTTCCCGGCCAGAGCGTGGTCGTTCCGCCGGGAGCAAATGCAAAGTCCGATCGCTTCGGCAACATTCATGTGAGGCTCGCACAATGAGCGAGATCGGCGCTGTTACATTCGAGGTTATCCGCAATCGCCTTGTCGCGATTTCCGAAGAGATGCGGATCGCACTGCAAGCCGTCTCCGGATCGCCGACCGTCACCGAGGCATCGGACTTTTTCACCGGCCTGTTCCTGCCGAATGGCGCCGTGGTGTCGATGGGCTTCCAGGTGTCGTTCCAGGCCCCGGTCTGCGGCCAGGTCATCCGGCATATCAACGGCAAACCGCAGCTCAAGGTGAAAAGGGGCGACATCTTCATCGGCAACGATCCCTATATCGGGGCTCTGCACCAGAACGACGTGCAGATGATCGGCCCGATCTATGCGGGGGACGAAATCATCGCCTGGGCCGGGGTGGAAGCTCATGAAACCGATGTCGGCGGCATGGATTTCGCGAGCTGGTGCCCGAAGGCGAAGGAAGTCTGGCAGGAAGGCATCCGCATCCCCTGCGTGAAGCTCGTCGACCAGGGCGAAATCCGCGAAGACGTGCTGGAGATGATCGTCACGGCATCGCGCCTGCCCGATCAGCTCGGACTCGATATCCGCGCCTTCATCGCCACCGTGAATGTGGCGAACCGCAGGGTCGGCGAACTGGTCGAGCGCTATGGCGCGAAGGTCGTGACCGAGGTGATGCGCCGCATGATCGCCTCGTCCGAGGCGCGGTTGCGCGCCCGCCTCAAGGAGTTGCCGGACGGCACCGTGCATGCCGCCGACTTCATCGAGCATGACGGCCACCAGAACATTCTTTACAAGATCGACTGCAAGGCGACAAAGAAGGGCGATACGCTGACGCTCGACTTCTCGGGCTCGAGCAGGCAGGCGCCGGGCTTCATAAACGCGACCCGCTCCGGCCTTGTTGGCGGCTGCGCCGGCGGCATTCTCACGACGCTCGGCTTCGACATCCAGTGGAATCAGGGTCTGCTCGATCCGGTCGAGATCGTGGCGCCGGATGGGCTGATCTGCACCGCGCAATTCCCCGCTCCGGTCGGCTCGGCGACGGTCGAGTCCATCTGGTCGGTCAGCAATGCGGTAATGGCGGCGCTGAACAAGCTGCTCGCGACCTCGCCGAAGTACCGGCATCGCGCCCAATGCATCAGCGACGGCTGCATGGCGACCTTCAATCTCGGCGGCATCAATCAATATGGCGAGCCGTTCGGGCTGCATCTGATGGACCCCCTGGCCGCGGGTTCCGGCGCTTTTGCCAGCAAGGACGGCATCGATGCGGGCGGCCCGATCACCTCGCCGGTCTCCTGTATTGCCGATGTCGAGCGCAACGAGCAGGTGGTGCCGCTGTTCTATCTGCATCGCAAACTCACGCCCGATACCGGCGGCGCCGGCAAATTCCGCGGCGGTCTGTCCGCCGAGGTTGCACTGACGCTTGGCGGCATCGAGAAGGCGATGGCCCTGATCATGACCCATGGCGCGGAGTCGCCGAACACGGCCGGTCTTTCCGGCGGCTGGCCGGGCTCGACCGTGGTGCAGTCGATGGGCTGGGGCGCGATCGAGGGCGGGCTGCTCAATGATGGCGGCAGATGGGAGCGCTTCGGCCCAAAGCCAGGCCTGATGCCGATGACCAATCGCGATGTCTTCTCGGTGATCTGGCAGGGCGGCGGCGGCTGGGGCGATCCGCTGGAGCGCGAGGCAGCGGACGTCGCACGCGATGTCGCATCCGGCGCCGTCAGCGTGGAGACCGCGCGTGAAATCTACGGCGTCGTGGTGAATGGCAAGGGCGCCGACGAGGCCGCGACCGAGCGGCAGCGCGAAGCGATCCGCAAGGCCAGGGTCGGCAATTTCGATACCGATCCGGCCAAACGCAGCGCCGCACAGCCGGTCGCGTCCCTGAGCGAGGGCCTGTTCGTGGTGCAAGACGAACGCGGCACCCATGTCGTGAGCCGCGCCGGCTACATCCTTGCGACCAACTCGACCGCGTGGCGCAAGGGCGCAAAATCCGTCACCTTCGAAACGCTCCCGGAACGATACCGCATCGACCTGCATGCCGATTTGTGCTGCACGGTGCATTACTGCCCGGCGAGCGGGACGCAGCTTGCGGTCGACTTCCATCGCAAGGGCGAGCCGCCGGCCGACGATCTCGTCCTCGACCTCAAGACCCTGCCGGAACTGGCCGCATGAACAATGTGCCTAATCCATTCCTGACCGCGGCCGGCGACGATTTGCCGACACAATATGACCGGCCGCCGGACTTCGACGGATTCATCGAAGAACGCGACGTCAGGGTGCCGATGCGCGATGGCGTGCATCTGTCGGTCGACATCTACCGACCCGAAACCAAGACGAAGCTTCCGGCGCTGCTCGCCTTCGCCATCTACAACAAGGATTTGCAGGGACCGGATGTCGCCGAGGCGCTGACGCCGCAGCCGTCATGGGCGCCGCTCTGGACCGGCTGGCTGGAAGCTGGCGACACGCGCTTTCTCACCTCGCGCGGCTATATCCATGTCATCGGTGCGCCACGCGGTATCGGCAAGTCCGAAAGCGGCGGCTCACGCGAATTCGACAGCTACGATCTGATTGAATGGATCGCCAAGCAGCCTTGGTGCGACGGCAATGTCGGTATGATCGGCATCTCCGGATTCGGCGCCGAACAATTCAATGTCGCAAAGCAACAGCCGCCGGCGCTCAAGGCGATTTTTCCGTTCGACCCGCGCGGCGCCTACGGCACCCTCGGCAGCTTCCGCGAGGAATATCACGGCGGCGTGCTGCATCTCTTCCGCTATCTCCTGTCGATCAATCTGGTCGCCCACCAGAACAAGGGCCAGCCCGGCGCATTGCCTCCGGAGCGTGAGGCGCTCTGGCGCGAGGCAATGGCCAATCCCGACTTCAAGATCTATCCGCATGTCTACAACATCCTGACCCAGAAGGGTCAGCATCTACCCGCGATCTTCGACTTTCTCATTCATCCCTATGACAAGGAGGAGATTGTCGAGAAGGCGGAAGCCGATTTCGGGAAGATCAAGATTCCCGCCTATACCGGCTCGGGCTGGTACGCCTACGGCTACAAGACGCATCTGAACGGCGCGCAGAACTGGTTCCGCAATATCGACGTGCCGAAGAAGCTCGCTTTCGGCGGACCCTCGCATCTGGAACGGCCCTTCCGGTCCTTTCATCAGGAGATCTTGCGCTGGTACGACCATTGGCTGAAGGGCATCGACACCGGCATCATGGACGAGCCCCCGGTGAAATACTGGGTCATGGGCGCGAATGAATGGCGGTACGGCCAGGACTGGCCGCTGCCCGAGACGCAATGGACCAAGCTCTATCTTTCGAGCTGGGGACGGCTGCGGCCGCAGCCCTTCCTTCCGTCGAGCACCGACGGGCGGCTCGCGCCCGACGCCTTCGTGCAGATGCCGCTCACCCAGACCACCGAGGTGCAGCGCCTGCGCTATATGAGCGAGCCGCTGCCGCAAGACACGCTGATCGCCGGCCCGATCGTCCTCACCCTGTTCGCCGAGATCGATCAGGACGACACCAACTGGATCGTGGTGCTGAGCGATGTCGGCCCCGATGTGTCCGTGCGCACCGCGCGCGAGGGCGAGCGCAACGTGCCGCGCGATCTGCCCGAGCGCGAACTTACTCGCGGCTGGCTGAAAGCCTCGATGCGCGAACTCGATCCGAAGCGATCAAAGCCCTGGAAACCCTGGCACAAGCTGACCCGCGCCGCGAAAAAGCCGGTCGTGCCGGGCCAAGTCACCGAATATCAGATCGAGCTGATGGCGACCGCAAATATGTTCAAGGCCGGGCATCGCATCTGCCTCGACATTACCAGCCTCGACGTGCCGACCGGCGTCGGCGGCGCCACCAACGTGGAATATATCCCCTATCACATCTGTTCGAGCCGCACCGTGCTGCACAAGGTGCATCACGACGCGCGGCACCCCTCGCATCTGCTGCTGCCGGTGATTCCTGTCAGCGAAAATCCGCAGCCCCGCTGACCAGCCGCAAGCAGCGATCTGGCTGCCATTCAGGGCAGCCGCGGTCCGCGCGGCAGCTCTTGACGTGAGGAGCTGCGGCGCCCCTGCCGGAAAACGGGACGTCGCGCGGTTGCGCGAATTGTGACGAACTTCCTAAGATTGGTGGGTGTACAAGGATTCGAACCTTGGACCCGCTGATTAAGAGTCAGCTGCTCTACCAACTGAGCTATACACCCGGGCCACTTACTCGCCGTCAGGCGAAAGCGGGGCTCGTTTAGCAAAGCCGCCCCGCGCTGTCCAGCAACGCCATCGCCCGCTCCTTAATATCCTTCGAGCGCTCTTTGTGACGCGGGGTACGGCTGTCGACAGCCCTTCCGACAGAACCGGCCAGGGTACCGGCCGTCGGCCTGGCCAGCGCTCGCCTGACCCGCCTTGGCTCAAGCGCGCTTATGATAGGGCGGCAGACACCTGACGCTGCGTCGGCACGGTTCGGCAAGCCGCCACCGGAGGCTACCGGCCCGCGCCGCAGGGCACAAAATAGAAAGGCCGCCGGGCGGGGGAACCCGGCGGCCTCCGGTTAGGCGGCGATCGGTGGGGGCTGGGGGGCTTGAATGACCGCCGCTTCCGTAGCTCAGAGCGCGCTTTTGCTCAAAATCCCCTTGCTCAGAGCGCCCGCATGTTCACATGCCCTTATGTCACACGCCCTTGTTTGCATACTGGCCGGTCGCCATGCGGCTTGAGCTCGCCCTGCGCGCCGGTATTGCCCGCGCCCCCAGAACTCCCGAGGGCCGCGGTTCGACACCTGAAACTCACGTTAAGTAAAGCGCTCGCAGACCGTGCTTCAACTTAAATATCGGACAGGTTCGAGCCGAGACCGCCGCGCGATACGCGGCGAATTGCCACCTCAACCTCGGCTTTTGCGCCTCGGCGGCTTTCTCGGCTACACTTGTCCAATCACCGGAGGAACTCCGGCACGCCGGGCAACCGGAACAATAAGAAACCGGATCACCGGAACGATAAACAGACAGGGAGAAACGCAATGCAGCAGATGAAACCCAGGCATTGGCTGGCGCTTTCGGCGGCCGGATTCGCAGCGGCCATCATGGCGACGGCCGTTCCGGCTCAGTCGCAGGAGCGCAAGTCGATCCGCTGGTCCACGTCGAGCGTCGACTCGTATGGCTACAAGGTCGCTGCCGCGATGACCAAAATCGCCGAAGAGGCGCTCGGCGGCGAATATACCGTGACCGTCAACCCCTACCCCGCGACGACGGCGGCGATGAAGGCTGCAATGGATGGCAATGGCGAGATCGGCTACACCGCCGATGTCGGCATGACCCAGCTCTATGCCGGCGAGGGCGGTTTCAAGAACTATACACCGGGCAAGGGCAAGCTCGTTCACACTTGGTATGCTTATCCGATGGAATCCTTCATGGCAGTGCCTGCCGACAAGGCGGCACAATTCAAATGCCTGAAGGATCTGTCCGGAAAGCCGACCTTTTTCACGCCGGCCGGCTTTATGAACTGGCTGAATTTCCAGCGCATGTACAAGGCGCTGGGTTACGACTTCAAGCATGTCCAGATCGATCCGAAGACACAGTCCGACGCGCTGAAGGGCGGCACGATCGCAGCCTCTGTGGCCTACACCACCTCGGGCGCTTCGCTCGCGCCGTACTGGAAGGAGACCGAGGTCCGCATGGATGTAACCATCGTCAATCCATGCCCGGACGAGATCGAAAAATTGAAGGCCGCCGGCCTATCGATCACCGATGTCAGCCCGAAGGTGTTTGCCAAGGATGTCGGCGTACAGAACATCCAGGGAGTGCCGATCCTGTTCGCCTATAACATGCGCGCGGATATGCCCGAGGATGTGGTCTACAGGCTGCTCAGCGCATTCTACAAGAATCGGGATGCGCTGGCGAAGCAGGACGCCGGCTTCACGCCGCTCGCCAAGGACTTTGTCGGAATGCAGGTGGCCGGTATCAATGCCAATCCCGACATTCCGGTCCATGCCGGCCTTGCCAAGTTCCTCAAGGAACACAACGCTTGGAACGACAAGTGGAAGATCGCAGCCAGCGGCAGCTGATTGCTGACTGACGACACTGCGGGGGCGAGGCGGATGCGCGGGCAGGCGCATTCCCTCGCTCTTGTCGCATCCGGCGCGAGGGAACGAACGGCGGCGCAGCCTTCCGCGCGAACGTGAGGGCAGGCCCCGTCAGGCGCGGGCAACCGCAACCACAAACTTTTAAAAGAACAAGAAGCGTCTTGCCTACGAGAGGGGACGGGCAATGCGATCGGCAATAGCGACGAGGCTCAAGGGGCTCAACGGCCCAATCCTGCTTTTCTCGACCGTCCTGCTGGTATGGCTGCTTTGGTATTTCTACACCGGCTATGGCGGTCCGCAGGAACTCGCCTCCCGTCTGATCCCGGTCGCGGTGATCCTGCAGATACTGATCATGTATCGCGGCGGCTATTTCTACAGCTGGCTGCCGGCACGCGTGAACGATGTTCTTGTCGTTATCTACATCGCCATTGCGCTCTATGCGTTCTGGCATTTCTGGTGGGAATTCGAAGAGATCGCCATATATCGCCAGGGGTCTTACACAACACAGGATTACATCGCCGGCCTCACCATGTTCCTTCTGGTGATGGAGCTGTCGCGCCTCGCGCACCCTGCTTTGTTCTGGATCAACCTGACGCTCGTTCTCTACACGATCTATGGCTATCTCAGCCCCTTCGACTTCTTCTGGCATCCCGGTACGACATTCTATCGCGTCGTCACGTCCAGCACCGTCGAATTGTCGACCGGAATCTACGGCATCTACGGCCAGCTCGCGCTGACGCTGATCGCGGCGTTCCTGCTGCTTGCAGCGGCGGCGCGCGGATTCGGCGCCCAGAGCGCCATGATCAACGTGATGCGGCGCCTCGCCGGACGCTCGCGCCAGATGGTGCCGCAAACCGCAGTGATGGGCTCGCTCGCGGTCGGCACGATTTCGGGCTCCGGGTCGGCCAATGCGGTGGTGGTCGGCTCCATTACCATTCCGCTGATGAAACGCTACGGCGTCCCGGGCACGTTTGCCGGTGCGGTCGAGACCTCGGCGTCGATGGGCGGCCTGCTGATGCCGCCGCTGATGGGCGTCGGCGCATTTCTGATGTCGGAATTTCTCGGCGTGCCTTATTGGGACGTGGTGGCGCGCGGCTTCACGCTCGCCATAGTCTATTATCTGTGTCTTGCGCTCGCGATCTACCTGATCTGCGTGCGCATCCTGCCGCGCGACGAAATTACGCCGCCCGTTGTCGTGACCTACGATCAGGCGAAGACCTCAATCTTCTTCATCTCGGTGCTCTTCCTGATCTTTCTGATGGGCTATGTCGGCATCGGCGAATTGCGCGCCGCCCTGTTCACCGCAGGCTTCATGTTCGCGGTGCTGATGCTGGCCTTTCTGTATTTCAAGTATGTGCTGAAAGACCCGAACGTCGCAGAGGAATCGCTGTTCGAGAATATCTGTCTCAGCATCGAGACACATGGCGACATGACGTCCTATCTGACGCTCCTGTTGGCTACGCTCGGCATCATGATCGGCCTGTTCACGGTGACGGGCTTCATCAATCGCATGGGCGCGACGCTGCTCGATCTCGGAGCCTGGAACATCCTGGCGATGATCGCCATGGCCTATATCTTCGGCTGGCTGGTCGGCGCCGGACTGCCGCCGACCGCGACCTATATCATCGGGGCCGTCATCATCGTGCAGCCGCTGGTGAGCCTCGGCGTCAACCCATGGGTCGCCCATTTCTTCGTGTTCCTGATTTCGGTCTGGGGCGAGTTGTCGCCTCCGACATCGCTGACCGCCGCCGTTTCGGCGCGAATAGCGGAAGCATCCTTCATGAAGACGATGTGGGAGGCGCTGAAGATCTGCCTGCCGCTCACGTTGATGACCTTCGCGATCTTTACCCGCTCCAACATGGTCGTCACCACCGGCTGGAGCCAGTTCGTGGATTCCGTGCTGGTGCTGATCGGGACATCGGGGACGGCCTTCGCGATGTTCGGACGCACAACGACCGTGAAGCCGCTCGACTGGCTGATCCGGATCGTCATTGCCGTCGTGTCCTGCGTGGTGCTGTTCCACCCCAATGACACTGTTGCGCTCTGGACTGCACCGCTCTGCGCAATTCTGGTAATCGTCGGCATCATCCGCCATGCCAGCGTCGCTCCGCCCGAGGCGATGCCGGATTTGCCCGATCCCGGCGACACGTCCGGAAACCTCGACACACTGGTGGCCGAGGCCAAGCGCGATTTCGGCTGAGGCCCGCGCGAAGAGGCGCAAACGAAAAGGGCGGCCTTCGATCAGGCCGCCCTCGCCCCACTCCCCCGCAGGAAACCGCGGGTTACATCAGGCGTGCGGCCAGCCGGCCGAACCCCATCGCGCGCGCCAGCGAAACGGCCTCGCGCTTCTGCTCATCGTCGAGCGAATTCACCAGCGGCCTCGCCGCCGACGCCAGCCGTCGCAGCGCGGCGGCGCTCACGGCCAATTCGGTCGCCCGCGCGCCGACACCGCTGAAGAAGCCGGTTTGGCCGGATGCGTCCGCGACCTGCTGCCGGTCCCCCTCGCTGACAATTGCGCGGAGTGCGGCCTCAACGCGGGGCCAATGCTTTTCCTGTTCCGGCGTCAGACGCAGCGCAGCCTTGAGGCGGGCAATCCCGGCCTCCATCCGTGCACTCGGCTCTGCAAAGGCCGGACGAGAGGTTGCGGTTACGGAAATCAATGCCAGCGCCAGCAGGCCGGCGCCTAACGCCTTCCACATTCTTGATGTCCCCGAATGTCTTGAATTGCTGCATTGCGGGGTAGCGCAGGACGGCGCAGGCGGCAATCAGGAACCGGCGCTCGATGGTTAAATATCGATCAAAATATCTTTCGGAATCCGACACTTAATGCGGCATTCGTGGGGCACACGCCACGCTCCGGCCCTACTCCGGCGAGCTCCGCTTGCCGAAGCGCAGGCGCCAGATCGCCGCCAGGATATTCGAGTAATCGTCGGTCCAGGCGGTGACCGACCCATCCGCAACCTGAGGCCGCCACTCCGGCCGAGCGGACAAGATGCGGATATCCTCCGGCCTGCGCGCCACCACAGCGACCACCGAGGCGGCGTACATGTTGCGCTCATGGTCTTCCGGGCGGACCGTCGCATCGCGGCGGACGATGGTGGTCAGGCCGTGCGCCGCGCCGACCTCGGCGATCACGCTTGCGAGCTCCAGATAACGGTTGGAAATATGGAAGGCGATCGCGCCGCCCTCGTTGAGCCTGGCCAGATATTGGCCCAGCGCCTCCCTGGTCAGGAGATGCACCGGAACCGCGTCGGATGAGAACGCGTCGAGCACGATCAGGTCGAATCGTCCAGGCTCTTCGGCCAGTGTCAGCCGCGCATCCCCGAGAACAATGTCTTCCCCACCCCCGCATTCCGACAGGAAGCGGAACTTCGCAGGATCGCGCGCGATCCGCACCACCACGGGATCGATTTCGAAGAAGCGCCAGCGCTCGCCGGCTCTGGCGTGACACGCCATGCTGCCGCTGCCGAGTCCGACCACCGCGACGGCACCGAGCGTGCCGTTCCGCTCGCGCATCGCAGCGATGGTTTCGGCGATCGGTCCGCGCTGATAGTAATAGGTCAGCGGCTCCGGCCGTCCGGTATCCGGGGTGCCGTCGTCGTTCGTCAGGCGCTGGACGCCGTGCAGCGTGGTGCCGTGAAACAGCAGACGGAAGCGGCCGTCGGTGGAATCGGCAATCTTGTGCACACCGAAGAAGCTGCGCGCCGTTTCCGCCTGCACGAAGCCGGGCCGGTACAGCGCGGTCGCAACCAGCACCAGCGCCGTGGCAAGCGCAGCCCTCATGCTGTCGCGGGCATTCAGAAGGATATAGCCCGCGGCCAGGATCAATCCGATCTTCCAGGCCACCGCGAGACCGGGCGGGATTTGCAGGCCCATCACATAAGGCAAGAGCAGCAGGGCGAGCAGCGCGGCAAACACCAATCCGCCGCGCAGCCAGGCTCGCGCACCGTTGTCGAAAGAGCCGGGCCGGCACAGTAACGCAAGCACCATCAGGACCGGGTATTCCCACACATCGGGGAAGACATAAGGCGCAAGGAGCCCGGCGAAGATGCCGCCGAGCACGCCGCCGACCGATATCCAGAGGTAGAAGCCGGTCAGATAGCGCGCATCCGGCCGCTTCAGGTAAAGCTCGCGGTGGCAGATCATCGCCGTGACTGCGAGCAACGCGAGGTCCAGCGCCAGAACCAGCAACCAATATTTGCTGTGCCCACCGAACATGCCGATAGCAAGCGGTGCAATCAAGAAGGGCTGCAGCCGCACCATGAAGCGATGCGTCGCCACCCCGCCCGCGCGGAACGTGAAGATGAAAGTCGCGAGGAAGATCGCAAGCGGGATTACCCAGAGGAACGGCGCGGAGGCGATGTCGGTCGAGATATGCGAGGTCACCGCGATCAGCATCGCCGACGGCACGAACGCCAGCGCGATCCAGGCCGCGATGTCGCGAAGCGATGGCGCGGCGCCCCGCACCTCTTCGGCGCCAGCCGACACAGGCCGCATGGTCGCGGCCATCATGGCGCCGGCGACTGCGATCATCGCCATCAAAAGACCGAAGCCGGAGCTCCAGGCGAGGGATTGCGAGCGCAAGGTCAGAAAGGGCTCGATCAGTACCGGGTAGGCCAGGAGCGCAACGAAAGAGCCGAGATTGGAGGCGCCATAGAGAAAATACGGATCACTGGCCTGCGGATGGCCGGTGCGCGCGAACCAGGCTTGAAGCATCGGCGCATTCGCCGCGACCGCAAAAAACGGCAGCCCGATCGAAAGACCGAACAGCCCCATCAGCCACAGTGCTTCGCCTTCGGCCGGAGGCTTGCCAAATCCGGACGCAAGCCCGAGCGGCAGCGCGAAGAGAGCCAGCGCGAACACGCAAAGATGGATGCAGGCCGCGACACGCGGGTCGAACCATTTCGTCAGACTGTGCGCATAGGCATAGCCTGCGAGCAGCATGGCCTGGAAAAACACCATGGCCACCGACCAGACGCCGGGCGAGCCGCCAAGCAGCGGCAGCACCATCTTGGCGAACATCGGCTGCACCGAGAACAGGAGCAGAGCCGACAGGCAGATGGTCGCCGCGAAAACCGGCAAGGTCAGGCCGATCAGGGAGAGCACCCCCGCGGCCCGCCCGCTGTCGCTGCGTTCGATTGCTGTCATGTGAAGCCCGCCGCCGTCCTAAAGGCGGCAAACTGCCAGCTCAGCCTTAAGATTATGCTGACCGACTTGCTTAAACTTGCGTTGCCCGGATGCGTTCAAAACGCACCCGGGTCAATCGGCTTAGCCCACATCCATCGAATGAATGCGGCGGCGGCCCTCTCCGGAGCGGCTCTGTTTGCTCATCAGTTTGTTGAGCGCGCCGAGATAGGCCTTGGCCGAGGCAACCAACGTGTCCGGATCGGCGCCGCGCGAGGTCACCGAATAATCGTCCTGGGCCAGGCGGACCGACACCTCGGCCTGCGCATCGGTGCCCTCGGTGACGGCATGGACCTGATACAGCTCCAGCACCGCCTCGTGCGGCACGATCGCCTTGATGGCGTTGAAAATGGCGTCGACCGGACCGTTGCCTGTTGCCTGTACCGTCTGCTGGCGGCCGTCGATGTCGAGTTCGAGCGTCGCCGATTGCGGACCCCGGGTGCCGGCGATCACCGTCAGCGAGGTCAGCTTGATGCGATCGTGCTCGTGCGCGATCTCCTCGTCGACCAGCGCCTCGATGTCCTCATCGTAGATGTGCTTCTTGCGATCGGCCAGCGCCTTGAAGCGCACGAAGGCGTCTTCGAGCTGGTTCGAGGACAGCTTGTAGCCCAGCTCTTCCAGCTTGTGCTGGAAGGCGTGGCGGCCCGAATGCTTGCCCATGACCAGCGAGGTCTGTTTCACGCCGACGCTTTCCGGCGTCATGATTTCGTAGGTCTGGGTATTCTTCAGCATGCCGTCCTGATGGATACCGCTCTCGTGGGCGAACGCATTCCGCCCGACGATCGCCTTGTTGTATTGCACCGGGAACGAGGTCGCGGCCGAGACCAGCTTGGAGGCGCGCGTCAGCATGGTGGCGTCGATGCCGGTCCAGAACGGCAAGACGTCGTTGCGGGTCTTGATCGCCATCACGATCTCTTCCAGCGCCGCATTGCCGGCGCGCTCGCCGATACCGTTGATCGTGCATTCGATCTGGCGGACGCCGGCGCGCGCTGCGGCCAGCGAATTGGCCACCGCCATGCCGAGATCGTCATGGCAATGCGCCGAGAAGATCGCCTGATCGGCATTCGGCACACGCTCGCGCAGCATGGCGAACAGGGCGAAATATTCTTCCGGCACGGTATAGCCGACGGTGTCCGGGATGTTGATCGTGGTGGCGCCGGCCTTGATGGCCGCCTCCACGCAGCGGCACAGGAAATCGTGGTCGGTGCGGGTGCCGTCCTCGGCCGACCATTCGACATCGTCGGTATAGTTACGGGCGCGCGTCACCTGCGCGATCACCATCTCGTAGACTTCGTGCGGCTCCTTCTGGAGCTTGTATTTCATGTGCACCGGAGAGGTAGACAGGAAGGTATGGATGCGCTTGCGCGCAGCCGGCTTGATGGCTTCGGCACAGCGGTCGATGTCTTTCGGCGCAGCCCGCGACAGGCCGCAGACCACCGCGTTCTTGGTGCGCCGCGCGATCTCTTGCACGGCGGCAAAATCGCCTTCGGAGGCAATCGGAAAGCCGGCCTCGATGACGTCGACGCCCATCTCGTCGAGCAGGGCCGCGACTTCGAGCTTTTCGTCATGGGTCATGGTGGCGCCGGGGCATTGCTCGCCGTCGCGCAAGGTGGTGTCGAAGATGACGACCCGGTCCTTATCGGAACGGGTCTCGACACGGGTATCGGCGGTTTTGGCCGTGGTCATGAAATGAAGGTCCTTGTCTCGTCCTGCGCCGCTGCCGGGCGCCAATTCAGGGTTTCCGTCTGCCGACCCCTGAGCGCCCAGGCAAACATGCCCAGCCGGCCCTCAGGGGCGCCTAAGGAGCAGAAGACCGCCGAGAATGAGGGCAGCACCCGGCCGGGCCATGGCGGCCCCCGGTTTCGTCGCGCGATGGACGTCCTGCGCGGACATGCTGAAAACCCTCGAAAAGCAGAACGTTACGGTGCCACAGCCATGCTTAACGCGATGTTAACCGGTGGCACTGGCAGGGGCCTTTTAGCGGAGCTGGTGCGGTTTGCGCAAGCGGTCTCCCCGCCCAGCATCGGCCAGAATCCCGAAGGCGTGGGCGCAGCCCTCGCTCTCAGCCCTTCTTGCCGTTTTTCTTCTTCTCCGGCAGTTCCTGCGCCAATGCCGCCCGCGCCTCCTTCAGTTCGCTGCGCGTGGCATCGCTGACCTGCGGATATTGCAACGCGAGGTTCTCGAGCCCCTCGACCAGGGCCGAGGCCACGACCAGCCGGGTGAACCATTTCTTATCCGCCGGCACCACGAACCACGGCGCATGCGGGCGGCTGGTCTCGCGGATCGTCTCCTCATAGTAGCGCATATAATCGTCCCAGCGCGCGCGTTCGGCGACGTCGCCCATATTGAATTTCCAGTTTTTGGCCGGATCGTCGATGCGCTCCAGGAAGCGCTTCGCCTGCTCGTGCCGCGAGACATGCAGAAAGAATTTCAGCATCAGCGTGCCGTTGCGCGCCTGGTACTTTTCGAAGGCGCGTATGTCCTCAAAGCGTTCCTTCCAGATGTCCTTGCCGACGAGTTGCGGCGGCAGCTTCTGCTTCGCGAGGATTTCCGGGTGCGCGCGCACCACCAATACCTCCTCGTAATAAGAGCGGTTGAAGATACCGATACGGCCGCGTTCCGGCATCGCGATCGTGGTCCGCCACATGAAATCGTGGTCGAGCTCGTGCGAGGTCGGCGCCTTGAACGAATAGACCTGGCAGCCCTGCGGATTGACGCCCGACATGACATGCTTGATGGCGCCGTCCTTGCCGGCGGCATCCATCGCCTGGAAGATCGCGAGCACCGCCCAGCGATCCTGGGCATAGAGCATGTCCTGCAGCTGCGAGAGCTTCTCGATGCTCTCGCGCAGCATCTCGCGCGCTTCGTCCTTCTCGATGGCAAGACCGGCGCAGTCGCCCGGATCGATGTCCGACAGGCGGAACCTGTCCGGATTGTCGATGCGGTATTTGCGGGCGAGGGCTTCGATCTTCATGGCTGGTGTCCCGGTTCCGACGCTTGTATCCCTTCTCAACAGGTATTCTTACAAGCGTCGGAACCAAAGGGACACCAGCAACTATTCGAGTCTGGTGCGGCGTTCGATTTGACGTTCCTACGATCGACTTGCCGCCAATGCTTGTAGGAACGTCAAATCCGCTGCACCACCACTTCACTGCGGGGCGGCGCATTTGACAAGCCCATCAGCGTGCTGCGCTGCGCAAGAAGGTCTGGATGAAGCCGGGCATCGCCGGATGGATGTCGCCCGGCCCCCGCGCGACATGGACCTCGGCCAGCTCCGGATCGGGTTCGCTCGCGATATGCCCGCGAATTCTTTCGCAAAGCGCCGCAGCCGGTTCGCGCGCGCGCATCGGCTTCAGCAGCGCGACCAGCGGACCCGCAAGGATGCAATGCCAGCCGGAATCGATATCGAATTGAGCGGCATCGAGACCGGTCTCCTCCTGCACTTCCCGGCGCACGCTGGCTTCGAGATTGACCCACGCGCCTTCGACATCGTTCAGGTCCGGCGTGCCGCCGGGAAAATAGATTTTCCCCGCATTCATGGTGCCGTTGCTCATCACGCCCATGACGAAGGCGCCGTCCGATCCCTGCAATGCCCCGAGCGCGAAGCAGTTGCGCACGCCATCGTCCGCAAAGCCGAAGTCGCGCCAGGCCATGAAACTTGCGAAATCGGTCTCGAAATAGCGCGCGCGCAGGCAATCGCCGTCGATGTCCTGCGCATGCGTCAGCAGAACGCGGCCGTTCCACATGCCGGGCTTGATGCGGCGCGTGGCTTCGAAATGCGCGTCGATCGCTGCGCGCTGGGTGCGGGCAAAGTCCCAGTCGAAATCCGCCACCGCAAGATCGAGCCGCTCGATGCGAAGTATGTCAGCCATCATGCCTCGATATGGCCGTCGCTGACGAGAATGGCGCCGCCGCCGATGGTGGCGCGGGTGAGCATTCCGCCCTCCATCGTCATCCCGAGTTCGATCTGGCTCGGCCGGCCCATCTCGTAGCCCTGCTCGACGACAAAGCGATGCTCGCCGTCGGCAGGACGCGCGGTCTCCGCGACCACACCGGCGAAGGCGGCAGCGGCCGCCCCGGTTGCGGGATCCTCCCGGATGCCCAATCCGGGCGCGAACATGCGCGCATGAAAATGGTGGCCGGGCTCGGCGGTCTCGCCGCAATAGAGATAGACGATCGCGCGGCTTTCCCTGCCGAACACCGCCTCGAAGTGCTGCGCAGGTTCGGCCCGGCCGATGGCGTCGAGATCGCGCACGGGCACAAAATGCGCAGGCACCCCGGCGGACCAGCGCGACGGCGCGCCGAAGCCGATTTCATCCTCCTTCAGCGACAGTGCCGCAGCCGCCTCTGCCGCCGCAACCGGGATGCCGACAGGCTCGGGCAGCCTGGGCAGGACAAAGCTGGCGCGACCGCGATCCTTGCCCTGCGCCTCGACGCTGCAATGGACAAGGCCGACGGCCTCCTCCAGCACAAAATCGTGCGCGCCGCGATTGTAGCCGCTCATGCAGCCGAGCAGCACCGCGGTGCCGACGGTCGGATGTCCGGCGAACGGCAGTTCCGCCGCGGGCGTGAAGATGCGCAACGCGGCGCGGTTGTCGGGATCGGCGGGTGCCGTGACGAAGACCGTCTCGGCGAGATTGAACTCGCGGGCGATCGCCTGCATCGCGGCCTTGTCGAGGCCGTCGGATTCCAGCACCACCGCCAGCGGATTGCCGGCGAAGCGCTGTTGCGTGAACACGTCGAGGGTGACGAAGCGGCGGCGCATCGACCGAGGTCTCCATTCTGCGCTCATTCCCGCGAAGGCGGGAATCCAGCGCAAGGACTCTGGGTCCCGCCTCCGCGGGACCGAACGCCAGAGTGCTTTAGCCCAACATCTCCGCTTCGAAAATCTCCGACGGTGCGACCAGTTCCTCCTGCGCCTCGACCAGCAGCATCTCCCGGGCACCGCGCACCTGCGTGCGTTTCAACACCCCGAACAGCGACGAACCCGCGCGCGACAACGCTTCGCCGGCAGACCCGCTGCGCAAAAGATGCGCAAAGAACAGCGCCGCAATGGTATCGCCCGCACCATTCACCATGATCGGCAGGCGCGGCGTGCGCAGGCGAAACGCGCCGTCCGGCCCGGAGGCAAACATGTCGATGGCATCGTCCGGGGTCTCGTCAGTCAGCACCGACGTCACCAGCACGGTGCCGATCCCCGTTGAATGCAGCCAGTCGACCGCGGTCCGCATCCCTTCCATGGTGCCGGAATCGAGACCTGTCAGCACACCCAGTTCAAACTGGTTCGGACAGACGACGTCGGCCGCTGCAAGCGCATGGAGGCGCATGAAATCGGGAATGCCTTCGCGCACATAGATGCCGCTTTCGGCGTCGCCAATCACCGGATCGCAGCAATATTTCGCGGCCCGATTGGCGCGCTTGACCCGGGCAACGGCGTCCAGGATCGCCTCCCCGATGTCGGCGGAGCCCATGTAACCGGAGATCACGCCGTCGCACGCGGCGAGCGCTCCGCGCTCCGCGATGCCGGTCACCACATCGCGGATCAGCGCAGCGCCGAACACCTCGCCCTTCCAGCTCTCATAACCGAGATGGTTGGAGAATTGCACGGTGTGGACCGGCCACACCTCGACGCCGATCCGCTGCAGCGGGAACACCGCCGCGGAATTCCCGACATGGCCATAAGCGACGTGGGACTGGATGGAGAGGAGATTCATGGTGAGCCGCACATTATCCGCAGCTCACCCCTCCCCGCAATGCGGGGAGAGGAAGAACGTTTGCGGGAGACTACTTCGCCTTCAGCGCCTGTTCGACGAATTTGTTGGTGTAGGTCTTCGACAGGTCGATCTTGGCTTTCGCCACCGCTTCCGACGACTGGCTGAACACGTCGAGCACAGCTTTCGCACCCTTTGGGTCCATCAGGCCGGTGCGCGAGTACATCGGCAGCGTGGCCTTCAGCGCCTCCAGATACAGCGTCTTGTCGGCGCCGATCAGTTCGGGCGGCATTTTCGCCATGATCTCTTCCGGCGAATGCTTGTGAATCCAGTTCAGCGTGTTGACGATCGCCGTGGTCAGCGCCTGCGCCGCCTTCGGGTTTTTCTCGATCCAGTCCGCCTTGGTGTAAAGCGCCCCGCCCGGATATTCGCCGCCGAACACCTCGAGCGTATCCTTTTCCGAGCGCGTATCGGACAGAATGCGCAAATCCTTGTTGCGGCCCTGCAGCTGCGTCACCGCCGGATCGAGCATCACCGCGGCGTCGACCGAGCCCTGCTCCATCGCCGCAACGGCGGTCGCGCCAAGCCCGATGCCGATCACACCGACCGAGCCGGCGTCGACACCGTTCTTCTTCATGAGGTAATTCAGGAAGTAATGCGTCGATGAACCCGGAGCGGACACACCCACCTTCTTGCCGGCAAGATCCTTGATCGAGGTGATACTCGCAGTCTGCTTCGGCGACACCACCAACACGAGGCCGGGATAGCGGTCATAGACCACGAAGGATTGCAGATGCTGGCCCTTGGCGGCGAGATTGACGCAATGGTCGAAATAGCCCGACACCACGTCGGCCGAGCCGCCGAGCACCGCGGTCAGCGCCTGCGAGCCACCCTTAAAGTCGACCATCTCGACATTGACGCCAGCCTTTTCGTATTCGCCAAGCTGCTTGGCCAGCACGGTCGGCAGGTAGCACAGGCAGCTCGCGCCGCCGATGGCGATCGTGACCTTGGACTGCGCGAAAGCCGCACCCGACATCAGCGCCAGCGCAAACATCGACGCGGCGAGCCGCCCGAAAAGCCGAGCCGTCATGAAAGTCCTCCCGTACGGATTGGCGGCCTTTGGCCCGGCCGCATTTGATGGTTCAACGATAAAACACTGCGCCCAGCCTGCAAAGTCCGGGCGTGCACCAGGGTTAGGTCCGCGTATCCGCCGCGGCCGGACGCCAGACCAGCAGGCGCTTTTCAACCAGCGTCACAATGCCGTCGATCACGATGACGAAGGCGGCGAGCACGAACATTCCGGCGAACACGCCTGCAATGTCGAAGGTTCCCTCCGCCTGCAGGATCAGATAGCCGAGGCCTGCCGCGGAACCGAGATATTCGCCGACCACCGCGCCGACCACGGCAAAGCCGACCGAGGTATGCAGCGAGGAGAACATCCAGGACAAGGCCGAGGGCCAATAGACATGGCGCATCAATTGCCGCTCGTTCATGCCGAGCATCCTGGCATTGGCGAGCACGGTCGGGCTCACCTCGCGCACGCCCTGATAGACGTTGAAGAACACAATGAAGAAAACCAGCGTGACGCCGAGCGCCACCTTCGACCAGATGCCGAGCCCGAACCACAGCGTGAAGATCGGCGCCAGCACGATGCGCGGCAGCGCATTGATCATCTTCACATAGGGGTCGAAGATCGCCGCGATCAGCGGCTGGCGCGCGAACCAGAAGCCGACCAGAATGCCGGCCACCGAGCCGATGACGAAGGCGAGCGCCGCCTCGGTCAGCGTGATCCACAGATGCCGCCAGATCGTTCCGGTGTGGAACCATTGCCAGATGCGCGCGAACACGTCGCCCGGCGTGGAAAAGAAGAACGGCGGGACCAGCGGTTTGCCGTCCGACATCGGCACGGTGGTGAGGAGATGCCAGGCCAGCAGCGTGACCACGAGGACGAGGATCTGGCAGCCGAGCAGCGCGACGCGGTTCATGACTCGCCCTCCGTCTGCGCGTAGCCCTTGAGCACCTCGTCCTTCAGCACGTTCCAGATTTCGCGGTGCAGGTCATGGAAGCGCTTTTCGAGTTTCACTTCGGAAATGTCGCGCGGGCGGGCGAGCGGCACCGGCCATTCCCCGATGATGCGGGCGGCCGGCCCGGCCGACATGATGACGACGCGGTCGGACAAGGCGATCGCCTCCTCCAGATCGTGGGTGACGAACAGCACCGCCTTGCGGTCCGCGCTCCACAGATCGAGCAGGAGGTTGCCCATGATCTGCCGCGTCTGCGCATCGAGCGGGCCGAACGGCTCGTCCATCAGCAGGATTTTCGGATCGCGGATCAGCACCTGGGCGAGGCCGACGCGCTTGCGCTGGCCGCCGGACAGCATATGCGGATAGCGGCCGGCAAATCCGGCAAGCCCGACCCGCTTCAGCCAGCCTGTGGCGCGCTCGCGCGCCTCATCCGACGGCACGCCGGCGGTCTCGAGCCCGATCGCAACATTCTGCAGCGCGGTCTTCCAGGGAAACAGCGAATCGGCCTGAAACAGGTAGCCCGCCTGCCGGTTCAGATCGGTGAGGACGCTGCCGAAAATGTCGGCCTCGCCGGAGGAGGGCGAAAGCAGCCCCGCCGCCACATTCAGAAGCGTTGATTTGCCGCAGCCGGTCGGGCCGACAATGGCGACGAATTCGCCGTCCGAGACCGCAAGGCTCGCCGCGCTGACGGCGGTATAGGTGACGCCTTTGCCGAGCCGGAAGGTGATGGTGACGTCGCGCAGCGCAATTGCGGGGGCGACAGGCTTCGCCTCCGCCGGCAAAGCCCCGGCCGCCGCCTTCCCCGTCACGAGTTTCCGCTCCCCCGTCCGCGCGTTTGCGTCAGACATTACCCGGCAAGCGGATGTGCGCAAGCATGATGCACGCGCGGCTCACGCAAGTTCCTCGTCTTTCTGCATGACGAAGATCAGCACCGCAAGCAGCGTCATATAGAAGCGGAAGGCGGCCTCCTGCCCGTTCCAGGTCTTGGACTGCCACATCGCAAAGTATTCCCCGCCCACCACCATAAAGCCGAAGAACCACACCATGAAACCCATCGTGGCGCCGGCCACCATCCAGGCCTTGGCCCGCTGAAATCCGGCCGAAGGCGCGCGCAGCGAAAGCAGCATGGCGATGGCGGCCACCGCGAGCAGCAGGAACACGATCCCTTCGGCCGCGATGATCGCCGCATAGGCGAGCCTCCACAGCGCCGGATCGGTGATGGCCCGATGCATCAGCCTGTTGCCGGGAAATGTGGTATCCATCGAGAGAACGTGTTTCACGAACTCATAATTGGTTCCGTAATCGACAATATTGTCGTAGGTCACGATGAACGCGAAGGCGGCGAGCGCTGCCGTCATCGCAATCTTTGCAAGCCGGACGATCAGCATGATGAGCCCCCTCTCCCGCCGCCAGCCCTGCCTTTATGCGCGCCGGGGAGATTCGCCTCAATGACGGAACGGCGCCTCTTCATCCGCATCGAACTGACCGCAAGCGCCAGGGCCCGCGCAGAGGCAGCCGGGCTCGGTGTCAATGCCGCGGCGAGCCAGAGCCTGGACGACCGGGTCCAGGTCGGCGACCGGCTCTCGTTCGGCGGCGAGCCGGCCGACGATTTCGTGGTGCTGCGAAGGCGCTACCTGATCGGCAGCGGTCCTGCAATCCTGGTGCTGGACGTCGACCACCCGGCGCGGAATTGAGATGGCCGGCGCGCCGCTGATCGCCTTCGAAAACGTCTCCAAGCGCTACGGGGCCGAAAGCCCGCCCGCGCTTGACGATGTGTCCATCGAAATCGCGCCCGGCGCGTTTGTCGCCATCGTCGGGCAATCCGGATCCGGCAAGTCGACACTGCTCGGCCTGATCAACCGCCTGATCGATCCGAGCGCGGGCGTGGTGCGGTTCGAAGGCGAGGACGTTCAACGCGTCGACCCGATCGGACTGCGCCGGCGCATCGGTTATGTGTTCCAGGATGTCGGCCTGTTCCCGCATATGACGCTCGCGGAGAATATCGCGATCACCCCGCGCCTCATCGGCTGGGACATGACGCGCCGCAAGGGCCGCGCCGACGAGCTTCTCGATCTCGTGCAATTGCCGCCCGCCGATTTCCGCGACCGCTTCCCGGCGGAATTGTCGGGCGGCCAGCGCCAGCGCGCCGGTGTCGCCCGCGCGCTTGCCGTGCAGCCGCATGTGATTCTGATGGACGAGCCCTTCGGCGCGCTCGATCTGCGTACCCGCGATGCGCTCTCCCGCGACTATCGCAAGCTGCACGATGCGCTCGGCCTCACCACCGTCATGATCACCCATGACGTGATCGAGGCGGTGCTGCTGGCCGACCGCATCGCCGTGATCCATGAGGGCAAGATCGCGGCCTATGGCACGCCGCACGATCTGATGCGCGATCAGGCGAACCCGGATGTGCGCGCGCTGATGGACATGCCGCGCCGGCAGGCCGAACGGCTCACCGCGCTGATGCGCAAGGGCAGCGCGTGATGTTCGCCGATCCCGCCTTCGCCGATGCCTGGTCGCGGCTGCCGGATTACCTCGGCCAGCATGTCATCGTCAGCCTGACCGCACTCGCGCTCGGGCTCGCGGTCAGTCTTCCGCTCTCGCTCTATGCAGTACGCCGGCCGCATCTGCGCACCGTCCTGCTTGCGGCCGCGAGTATTGTGCAGACGATTCCGGGCCTTGCGCTGCTGGCGCTGTTCTATCCGCTGCTGCTCGGCATCGCCTCGCTGACCGCCGAATATCTCGGCTTCGACTTTTCCGCGCTCGGCTTCCTGCCCTCGGTGCTCGCGCTCGCGCTCTATTCGATGCTGCCGGTGATCCGCAACACCATCACCGGCATCGACGGCGTCGATCCGGCGCTGCTGCGCGCCGCACAGGGCGTCGGAATGACGGACCGGCAGTCGCTGTTCATGGTCGAATTGCCGCTCGCCATGCCGGTGATCATGGCGGGCATCCGCACCGCAGCGGTCTGGGTGATCGGCACCGCCACCTTGGCGACGCCGATCGGCCAGACCAGCCTCGGCAATTACATTTTCAGCGGCCTGCAGACGCAGAACTGGGTCTTCGTACTGTTCGGCTGCGCGGCGGCGGCGATGCTCGCGCTCGCGGTCGATCTCCTGTTGTCGCTGATCGAGCGCGGTGCGGCCACGAGGCAACGCGCACCCGTTATTGCCGGCGTTGCCGGTATCGCGCTGGTCGTTGCGCTCGCGCTTGCGCCCTCGCTCGAAGCGCGCAAATCCGGCTATGTCATCGGCGCCAAGACCTTTTCCGAGCAATACATCCTCGCTGCCCTGATCGGCCAGCGCCTGCAGGCGAATGGGCTTTCGGCCTCGCCGCGCGAGGGGCTGGGCTCCAGCATCATCTTCGACGCGCTCGCCGCCGGCGAGATCGATGTTTACGTCGATTATACCGGCACGATCTGGGCGAACGTCATGAAGCGCGACGACATCATGCCGCGCAAGGAAACGCTCGCCGAGGTCGCGCGCTGGCTGAAACAGGAGCGCGGCATCGCGTTCGCCGGCGCACTCGGCTTCGAGAATGCCTATGCGCTGGCGATGAAGCGCGGCGAAGCCGAGCGCCTCGGCATCACGAGCCTTGCCGATCTCGCACGGCACGCGCCGCAGATGACCATCGCCGGCGATTACGAGTTTTTCGGCCGGCCTGAATGGGCGGCGATCCGCGAGACTTACGGGCTGGATTTCAAGGCGCGCCGGGCGATGCAGGCCGAGTTCATGTATCCCGCCGCAGGCAACGAGGTGGACGTGATTTCGGCCTATACCAGCGACGGGCGCATCGCCCAGTATGATCTCGTGGTGCTCGACGACCCGCAAGGCGTGATCCCGCCCTATGATGCGATGCTGCTGGTGTCGCCGAAGCGCGCGGACGACGCGGTCCTGCTGGCGGCGCTGAAGCCGCTGGCAAATGCCATCGACGTCGAGACCATGCGCGAGGCGAACCTGCGCGCCAGCAGCGGCGAGGCGCCGGAACAGGTCGCGCGGTGGCTGGCGAACCGGTTGCGGAAATAGCATCACAAATCATTAATCATCCGCGCAGACCCTCGCCATCGGCAACGAAATGGCAAGGCGGCCGCAGTCCAGTGGCGATTCGTCAGTTTCGGATTCACAGGCAAAAGCATATGGCGCCCGGCACCGATTTCATTCTCGACGCGCTGGTGCGCGAGAAGATCAGCCACCTGTTCATGGTTCCGGGCGGCCTGGTTGACCCCTTCCTGCCGGCGCTCGGCCGCTTTCCGCAGATCAAGCCGATCGTGGCGGCGCAGGAAGGTGGCGCGGCCTACATGGCCGACGGCTATGCGCGTGCCAGCGGCCGCTTCGGTGCGGCGCTTGGCATCGGCGGTCCGGGCCTCGGCAACATGATCACCGCGATGGCCGCCGCGCGCACAGATTCCTCGCGCGTGCTGATCCTGAGCGGCGAGGTCGCGGTGGCGATGGAGGGCCTCGGCGCATTTCAGGATGCGAGCTACGAGACGCTCGACGATCCGCTGCTCGCAGCGCCGGTCACCCGCTTTTCGACCTCGGCCGACGCGGTGCAAAATCTCAATCACCTGTTCCGGCGCGCGCTCATGGAAATGATGGGGCCGCCGTCGGGGCCTGTGCATCTCTCGCTGCCGCACGATGTGCTGACCGGGACTGTCTCCGTTGCGCATGAGCCCATCGATCCGGCTTTATGCCATCCGCACGGCATCGACGCAGAAATGGCGGGCCGGGCACTCGCCGCCTTGCGCGGTGGCGGCACGGATGGTCCGGCGGTGAGGATCGCGATCCTCGCCGGTGCCGGCGTCGAACATGCGGCGGCGGGCGACAAGCTGATCGCGCTTGCGGAGCGCTTCTCAATTCCGGTTGCGACCACATTGCGCGCCAAGGGCGTATTTCCTGAAGATCATCCGCTGTCGCTCGGCGTGTTCGGCTATGCTGGCACCCGCCACGCCACCCAAGCTCTGCTCTCATCCGGGATCGACCTCCTGATCGTGCTCGGCTCCGGACTGAATGAGCGCGACACCATGCACTGGTCGAGCCGTCTCGCTCCGGCGCGGGGCATTGTCAGCGTCAACCTGTCGGCGAAGGCACTCGCGATGGAGACTGCGCGCGGCCTCGGCGTGATCGGCGATGCCGGCGCCTTCCTCGACATTCTGGCCGGCGCAAGCAACGCGACGGCGCTGGAGAAAGGCGTGACCGTCCGCAAGGAATGGATCGCCGCGGTCCGCTCCGGCCCCCGCTTCTACGACACCGATCACCTCGACAGCGACGCTGTGCCGATCCATCCCGCGCGCGTGGTCGGCGCCTTGCGCAAGGCGTTGCCGCGCGACGGTATCCTGCTCGTCGATTCCGGTGCGCATCGCGCCTTTGCGGGACATTACTTCGACGCCTATACGCCCTGCACCTACATTTCCGCGACCAATCTCGGCCCGATGGGCTGGGGCATTCCAGCCGCGATCGGTGTAGCCTGCGCGCGGCCCGGCACGCGCGTCGCGCTGATCACCGGCGACGGCTGCATGCAGATGCACGGCATCGAGATCGCGGTCGCAGCGCGCTACCGGTTGCCCGTCACCTATGTCGTGCTCAACAATGCCGCGCTCGGCAATGTCTGGCTGCGCGCGCATACACTCGGTCCGGTTCCCGACGAACTGACCCGGATTCCGGATCACGACTGGGCAGGATTCGCCCGCGCGCTTGGCGTCGCGGCGGAAACGGTCCGCGATCCGGACCAGATCGCGCCGGCGCTGGCGCGCGCGGTCGCAACCGATGGTCCCTGCCTCATCGACTTCAAGACCGAGCGCAATGCGCCGACGCCGGTCTACGATTTCGCGGAAGAGGCGCGCCGCTGGTCCTATCACGAGTAACGGGCATGGCCTCGCTCCCCTTCGATCCGGACAAAGCGTCCCCGGCCGATCGCGCGATTTACGAACGGTTGAAGGCCCACCGCGCAGCCGTCGGCGCGCCCTTTACCGGCCCATATCTCGCACTGATGAATCATCCGGTGCTCGCCGAGAAAATCGAGGCGCTGGGCTATTTACTGAAATTCGAAGGAGCGCTGCCGCGCGAGGTCTATCAATTCGTCGTCCTGTCGGTGGCGCGCGCCTGCGGCGCGGCCTTCGAATGGATCGATCATGTTGAGCATGCGCGCGCAGCCGGAATGCCGAACGACGTGATCGAAGGCATCCGTACGGAAAGCGATACGCCGCTGCCTGAGCCGTATCAGACTGCGGCTCCGGTGGTGCGCGCCGCGCTGAGATGGCAGGACGTGCCGGAGGATGCGCAAGCCGCGGCGATTGCAAAATTCGGGACCAAGGGCTTTGTCGAACTGGTCGTGGTGACCGGCTTCTATCAGATGTTCTCGGCGATCAACGAAGGGTTCGCGGTCAAGCCGCCGGCCGGCAGCACGCCCGCCTTCTGAAAGACGCCGGCGCCTGCCCTGCCGCAACGGCCGTCGGACAGGAAGATCGGCTTTAATTCTTCAGCGCGGGAAACTTCTCGACCAGATCGCCGATCACCTTGGAGACCTTTTGCATCTGTGCGGCAAAGTCAGGGCCGTCGAGATATGCGATGGTCTGCCCGGATTTGGTCATGGCTGCGCGGAAGCCTTCAGACTTCACCGTATCCGCGCAGGCCTTGCGATAGCGGGTCAGAATGTCAGCCGGCACGCCCTTGGGCGCGAACAGGCCGAACGGCGTCGCGAAACCCTCGCCGAAGCCGAGTTCGTAGGTGGTCGGCACGTCCGGCAGCAGCGGAATGCGATCGCGCGCCACGATGGCGAGCGCGCGCATGTTGCCGACGCCGCCAGCATCGCCCGACATATGGACGTCGATATGCTTTCCCATCAGCGCCGTGCGCGCCGGCGCATCGCCCCGGAATGGCACCGAAGTCAGCGTGACGCCAGCGCGCGAGGACAGATCGAGCATCTGCAGATGCGGAATGCTGCCGGGACCGGGGTGGCCGTAGGTGAGTTTGTCGGGGGTCTGGCGAGCCTGGTCGAAGATGTCCTTGAGCGAGCGGTAGGGGCTGTCGGGCGCAACCACGATGACCGTCGGCGTGATCGACACCTGGCAGATATAGTCGAAGGACTGCACGCCGTAGCGCAGATCGCTGCGCAGATGCGGCCGGCCGGTGATCACGCCCATCGCGGAAAAGCCGAGCGTCGCGCCATCCGGCGCCGCCAGCGCCGTTGCGGTCGCGCCGATGGTGCCGCCCGCGCCGTCGCGGTTGACGACGACGAAGGACTGGCCGAGGTCCTTCGACATTCCCTCCGCCAGCAGGCGCCCGACGATATCGGTGACGCCGCCTGCGGGAAACGGAACAATGAGCTCGATATTGCGCGCGCCCTGTGCGGCTGCCGCGACCGGTATCAGTGCCGAAACAATCAGCGCAGCGATGCAAGTCGCAATCTTGCCGAACATGGGCTTGGCCTCCCCGGACGGCCGAAGTCGACTGAATCGCAGGCATAAAGGCAAGCGAAATATCAGGTGCTACGCAGCGCGAAAACGAGAAAGGGCCCGCCGGAGCAGGCCCTTTGCATATCCGTCCTCCGGAATGAATCAATTCCGCGCCTTGTCGACCAATGCCCTTTGCTTGATCCACGGCATCATCTCGCGCAGCTTCGCGCCGACCTGCTCGATGTCATGCTGGGCGAGCTTGGCGCGGGTCGCCTTGAACGAGGTCTGGTTGACCTTGTTCTCCAGCATCCAGTCTCGTGTGAATTTGCCGGACTGGATGTCGGCGAGCACGCGCTTCATCTCGGCCTTGGTCTCCGCCGTGATGATGCGCGGCCCGGTGACGTACTCGCCGTATTCGGCGGTGTTGGAGATCGAGTAGTTCATGTTGGCGATGCCGCCTTCGTAGATCAGGTCGACGATCAGCTTCACCTCGTGCAGGCATTCGAAATACGCCATCTCCGGCGCATAGCCCGCCTCGACCAGCGTCTCGTAGCCGGCCTTGATCAGTTCGACGAGGCCGCCGCAGAGCACGGTCTGCTCGCCGAACAGGTCGGTCTCGCATTCTTCCTTGAACGTCGTCTCGATGATGCCGGCGCGGCCGCCGCCGATCGCCGAGGCATAGGAGAGGCCAAGGTCATGCGCGTTGCCGGAGGCATCCTTGTGAATCGCGATCAGGCAGGGCACGCCGGCGCCGCGCTGATATTCGCCGCGCACGGTGTGGCCAGGGCCCTTCGGTGCGACCATGAGAACGTCGAGATCGGCGCGCGGCTCGATCAGGTTGAAATGCACGTTGAGGCCGTGGGCGAACAGCAGCGCCGCGCCCTCCTTCATGTTGGCATGCAGGTGGTCGCGGTAGATGTCGGCCTGCAATTCGTCCGGCGTCAGCATCATGATGACGTCGGCCCATTTGGCGGCCTCGGCCACTTCCATCACCTTGAAGCCCTCGCCTTCGGCCTTCTTGGCCGAAGGCGAACCCTTGCGCAGCGCAATGGCCACGTCCTTCACGCCGGAATCCCGCAGATTGAGGGCGTGGGCATGGCCCTGGCTGCCATAGCCGACGACGGCGACCTTCTTGCCCTTGATCAGGTTCAGGTCGGCATCCCGGTCGTAATAAACGCGCATCATCAACCCCTGAAGTGGCGGCTCCCGGCCGCTTCGCTCATAGTGGCGCCGGAGGCGGTTCCGGCGCGGTTCGCAGGGGGTTCTAGGGGGATGGGGACGGCCCGGCAAGCCCTGAACAGAGGCCGGCAGACCCGCCGGGTTACAGCCAGCCTGCCAGCTTCAAAAGCGACCGAAGGCTCAGCCCCAGAATGAGACAGCCAACCATCGCCATCAGAATCCGCGCCGGTATGATCCGCGTCAGATAGCCCGCAAAGGGCGCGACGATCAGGCCACCCAGGATGAACGGGATCACCGGGAGGATATCCATGAAGCCAAGGCTCACCGCAAAGGCAGCCGAGGTGACCACCGTGACCAGAAACTCGGTGAGATTGACCGAGCCGATCACAAAGCGCGGGGCATGCCCGCCGCCGATCAGGGTGGAGGTGACGATCGGCCCCCATCCGCCGCCGCCGATGGCGTCGAGCAATCCGCCGAAAAAGCCGACCACCGGCACGCCGCGCCAGTTCGGCGTCATTTCGAGAGCGAGCCGCACCGCCTTGAAAAGGATAATGAGGCCCATGATCGCGAGATAGAGCGTGATGAAGGGCAGGATGATTTTGCCATCCACATTCGAGAGTACCGTCGCCCCGATTGCCCCGCCAACGGTGCCGGGGATAGCGAGGCGCTTGACGATCGCCCAGTCGATATTGCGTTGCGCCCAGTGGGAAGCGCCGGAGGCGGCGGTTGTGAAGATTTCCGCGATATGCACCATCGCGCTGGCTTGCGCCGGCGCGACGCCGAAGCTGAGCAGAAAGGTGGTTGCAGTCACGCCGAAGGCCATTCCGAGCGCGCCGTCGACGAGCTGAGCGCCCATACCGACCGCAAAAAACAGCCACCAGGTCGTATCCAGAAACCAGCCCGAATCCACCGCCGTCCCCCGTTGCGATCCCGATCGGACAACAACAGCATCTAATTCTGACTAAATCAATCAGAATAGTATTATTTATACAGAGGGCTTTGGAGGCGATTTTTCTTCGGCGGCCTGCGCCAGCGTTGTTTCTTCGAGGATTTTCGCCGTCGCATCACGCGCCGCAATCAGCGCCGGCCGAAGCTGGCAGATGCGCAAATCGACGCAGTCCGGGCATTGCCGAAAAGCGGTCTGGCTTGCGCAGGGTGCCAGCGCCAGTGGCCCGTCAATGTGACGGATGATTTCCGCCAGATTGATGTCCCTGGGTGCGCGGCTGAGCAGAAAGCCACCCTGCTTGCCGCGGGTCGCGACCAGCAGGTTGGCCCGCTTCAGCTCGGAGAAGATCTGCTCAAGGAAGGCCCGCGGGATTTTCAGATCCACCGAGATATCGCGCACCGACACCGGGGCGGCGCCGCGGCGGCCAGCCAGGTAGATCATCGCCCGAAGAGCATATTTGGCGCGGCGCGAGAGCATGCGGTGAATGTCTTTGAAGACGGCCTCAGACATCGATGTTGGGTAAGGCTATGTCGAAGCCAAGCAACGCCCCGAGATTGCGATGAACGGTTCGCATGACATCATCTGGCGCGCGTTCAATCAATCTCAGCATTCTGCCGTCGCGCTCGACCGTGCGTATCTGGTCGACCAGAACCAAACCCTTGGTTTTCATTCCAGCCGGAAGAGCGACGTTGAAGGGCCAAAGCGACGGTTTGGAGGTGATCGGGCAAACGATCGCCCGACCCGACCTCAGGTGATACTCGGCCGACGTAACAATAAGACCGGGTCGCCGTCCCGACTGTTCGGTACCGATGACCGGATCAAAATTGAACCAGGCAATATCACCGGCTCGGAACCATCTTTATCGTCGTTCCGGGTCGTGTTTCGGTGTTGCGGGGGACCGCTCAGAATATCGTCCAGCGATATCTTGCCGCGCGAATATTCATCGTCGATGATTTCCGATCCGACATCCGGTCCCCAATCGACGGTTTCGGGTTCGTGGCCTGGACCAAGACGGTCAATTTCGGCGAGCATCTCCTGCAACAGACTTTTGGATGTCTTCGCCGTCGATGGCGGCCTAACCCGAAGCTCCCGCCCTTCGACAGTGACATCGACTTCGCTGCCCGCTTGCAGCCCGGCGGCCTCCACAGCTGCCTTCGGCAACCTCAATCCGAGACTATTGCCCCATTTCGCGACCTTGACCCTCATGGCCCGCTCCTTCGAATATGCAATGTATATCCGAAGGCTGCGGAGCGCCAGTACTCGTCAAAACCGCGCCTTCGCTCGCGCGTCCGCGCCGCTCAAATCACCATGGGCACGATGCTCGCAACCAGCAGCAGCGCCATCGCGATGTTGAAGACGCGGGCATGTTTCGGATCGCTCAGCACGCGCCGCAGCGCGACGCCAAAACCGGTCCAGGCGGCCACTGCGAGAACAGTCGCGACCGCAAACACCGCCGTCAGCAAACCGAAATCGGTCAGCCAGTGCTCCGGCCGCACATAGATCGCGATGGCGCTCAGCGCGATCACCACCGCCTTGGGATTGACCCACTGAAACAGCGCTGCCTGCAGGAAGGTGATCGGTTTCGCCACCTCCGCGTCGTCGCCCGCCGACGGGGCCGATGTCGCAATCTTCCACGCAAGCCAGACGAGATAGACCGCACCGGCGATCTTGAGCGCGGTCTGCAGCGGCGGATAGGTCGAGAAGATCGCGCCAAGACCGGCGGCACAGCCGATCAGCAGCACGACAAAGCCAAAGGTGACGCCGAGGATATGCGGGATCGTACGCATGAATCCGAAGTTCACGCCCGACGCCGTCACCATGATGTTGTTCGGGCCCGGCGTGAACGCCATTGCCGATGCAAAAACGACCAGCGCCAGAAACATCTCGACCGGCATCATCTCGCCGACCCCTTCCCATTGCACCGCATTCACGCCGGCGCGTACGGCTTCGTCGCGGCAGGAGCAGGTGCGCCGCCGAGCACGCGCAACGCATTGACGATGACCGCGACGTCGATCGCTTCCTGCAGGATCGCGCCCTGGACCGGCGGCAGGTATCCGAGCGCGGCAACGATCATTGCAAGACCCGACAAGCCGATTCCGGCTATCACGCTTTGCAGCGCAATGGAACGTGCGCGCTGCGCAATCCAGACTGCGGGATACAGCCTTGCAAGATCGTCGACCAGCAGAACGACATCGGCGGCCTGCGCTGACGCAGCGGCGCCCCGCGCACCCATGGCCAGGCCGACATCGGCGGCAGCCAGCGCGGGCGCATCGTTGACGCCGTCGCCCACCATCAAGACTGGACCGTTTTTGCGCTCCGACAGCACCACCAGCACCTTCTGGTCCGGCGTCAATTCGGCGCGCACACCGTCGATGGCAAGGCCCGCGGCCACGGTTTTCGCGACATCGGCGCGATCGCCGGTCGCAAGCACGATGCGCTCGACGCCGAGATCGCGCAGACGGCTCAAAAGGTCGCCGGTGCCGTCGCGCAATCGATCGGTCAGCACGACGATACCCGCGTGATCGCCATCGATAGCGACATGAACGATCAACGAACCGGCCGGCAGGCCCGCGCGGCGCGCGATCGGCTTGCCGATCGCAGCCGATACGAAGCGCCGCCCGCCGACCGCAACGCGATGGCCGCCGACGATGCCGGCGACGCCCTCGCCTGGCGTCTCGGAGACGTCGACGGGTACGGCCAGCGCAAGACCGCGCATGCGCGCATCTGCCACGATCGCAGCCGCCACCACATGCGGCGAGGCCTGATCGAGCGAGGCCGCGAGGCGCAGCAACGTGGACGGTTCGACCGGTCCGGTCGGCAGAATTTGCGAAACCTCGGGCCGGCCGACGGTGAGCGTGCCGGTCTTGTCGATCACCAGCGAACGGATCCGTCCCATCGTCTCCAGCGCAGCGCCACTCTTGATCAGAATGCCGGTGCGTGCCGCGCGCGACATGCCGGACACCCAGGCGATCGGGACGGCGAGAATGAGGGGGCACGGCGTCGCCACCACCAGCACCGCCACCGCGCGCACGGCATCGCCGCTGCCGAACCAGGCCGCGCAGGCGAGCGTCACCGTGACAGCCAGGAATACCAGCGAATAGCGGTCGGCGATCCGCGCCATCGGCGCCCGCGACCGCTGCGCCTGCTCCACAAGGTTGACGATCGCGGCATAGGTGCTTTCGCTGGCGCGTCGTGTTGCAATGAGATCGAAACTTTCGCCGGCATTGGTCGAGCCGCTCATGGCTTCGCTGCCTGCGCCGAGTTGCACCGGAATCGATTCGCCGGTAAGCGCGGACTGGTCGAGGAACGCCGTCCCCGCCGCGACCGTGCCGTCAACTGGCACGATATCGCCGCGCCGGATCAGCAGCAGGTCGCCTGGCGCAATCTCGTCGATCTGGATTTCCTCCAGCGCGCCGTCGCGATGGCGCATCGCATAGCGCGGCACCCGCTCCAACAGCGCCGACATGTCGCGCCGGGCACGGCCCTCGGCAAAGCGTTCGAGATATTGTCCACCCGCATACATCAAGGCGACAATCGCAGCGGCAAGATTTTCGCCGACCAGAAGCGCAGCACTCATCGACAGGGCTGCGACGATATCGAGGCCGATCTTGCCGGCGCGCAGGCTCTGCCAGATTTCAACGATAAGGGCGGCAAGGACCGGGACGACGCCCGCAATGAAGAAGGCGTTCGACCAGGTCTCCGCGCCGGCTGTCCAGGCGGCCAGGCCCGCAACGAGACCGATGATGGCAACGGCCATCAGGACGGGGCGAAGCGCGGACCCGGAGATTGCATTCACCTTGCGTCACTTTGCGGCGGCTACAATGACGATAGAAGACCGCAATACAGGACGTTTGCCGCTGCAGGCAAACGGTAGTTCCGTCCGGAGTTTATCGCGGCTACATCGCCTCCGGGCCGCGGCCGATCGCAACCACGCCGGTGCGCGAGACCTCGACGAGGCCGAGCGGCAGCATCAGCTCGACGAACTGGTCGATCTTGTCGCTCTTGCCGGTAATCTCAAACACGAAGCTTTCGGTGGTCGCGTCGATCACGCGCGCGCGGAAGGCGTCGGCAAGGCGCAGCGCCTCGACCCGGTGATCGCCCTTGCCACGCACCTTCACCATGGCGAGCTCGCGCTCGAGCGATGGGCCGACGACGGTCAGGTCGGTTACGCGATGTACCGGCACCAGCCGCTCGAGCTGATGCTTGATCTGCTCGATCACCATCGGCGTGCCGCGGGTGACGATGGTGATGCGCGAGAGGTGCTTTTCGTGCTCGGTCTCCGACACCGTCAGCGAGTCGATGTTGTAGCCGCGGCCCGAGAACAGGCCGATGACCCGGGCGAGCACGCCCGGCTCGTTGTCGACCAGCACCGACAAGGTATGGCGCTCGATCACCTGCGCCGCGGGCGCGGCAGGATAATGCGAGGTGGATGGTACGTTTGCGTTCACGACTGTTGATCCTTCTTTACGGCGTCATGCGCGGGCTTGACCCGCGCATCCATCATCTTCGCGAAGCGATGGATTGCCGGGGCATAAGGCGTCAACGACGCCGTCTTCGACGGCTATGCCCGGCAATGACAGAAACGCCTACACCAGCATCTTGCCTTCTTCGGTGATCGCCTCGTTGAGATCGGCCGCGGCATCGCCGAGGATCATCTCGTTATGGGCGCGGCCCGACGGAATCATCGGGAAGCAATTCTCATTCTGGTCGACCACGCAATCGAAGATCACCGGCTTGTCGACCGCGATCATCTGCTTGATCGCATTGTCGAGATCGCCCGGCTTCTCGCAGCGGATGCCGACCGCATGATAGGCCTCGGCGAGTTTCACGAAATCCGGCAATGCCGCCGAATAGCTCTCCGAATAGCGTCCGCCATGCAGCAATTCCTGCCACTGGCGCACCATGCCCATATATTGGTTGTTCAGAATGAAGATCTTGACCGGCAGCCGGTACTGAACCGCGGTCGAGATTTCCTGCATGGTCATCAGCACCGAGGCTTCGCCGGCAATGTCGATGACCAGCGATTTCGGATGCGCCATCTGCACGCCGACCGCCGCCGGCAGCCCATAGCCCATGGTGCCAAGCCCGCCCGACGTCATCCAGCGGTTCGGCTCCTGGAACTGATAGAACTGCGCCGCCCACATCTGGTGCTGGCCGACCTCGGTGGTGATGTAGGTGTCCTTGTCCTTGGTCAGCTCGAACAGCCGCTGGATCGCGTATTGCGGCTTGATGACATCGTCCGACATCCGGTAGCTCAGCGACTTGCGGGCGCGCCACTTGTCGATCTGCTTCCACCAGTCGGCCATTGCCTTCTTGTCGGGCTGCGCCGAGGAGGTGCGCCACATCCGGGTCATGTCTTCGAGAACATGGGCGCAATCGCCGATGATCGGCACATCGACCTTGACGTTCTTGTTGATCGAGGACGGATCGATATCGATATGGATTTTCTTGGAATAGGGCGCGAATGCATCGAGCCGCCCGGTGATGCGGTCGTCGAAGCGCGCGCCGATGCAGATCATCAGATCGCAGCCATGCATCGCCATGTTGGCTTCGTAGGTGCCGTGCATGCCGAGCATGCCGAGCCATTGCGGGTCGGCCGCTGGATAGGCGCCGAGCCCCATCAGCGTTGACGTGATGGGAAAGCCGGTGAGCTTCACCAGTTCGCGCAGCAGGTGGCTCGCCTCCTTGCCGGAATTGATGACGCCGCCGCCGGTATAGAAAAGCGGGCGCCTGGCCTTCGCCATCATCTCGACCGCCTGCTTGATCTTGTCCAGATCGCCTTTCAGCTTGGGCGTATAGGTCTTGTGCTTGATGTTTTGCGGGCCGGAATAGACGCCCTTGGCGAACTGGATGTCCTTCGGGATGTCGATCACCACCGGGCCCGGACGTCCGTTCGCCGCGACATAAAAGGCCTCGTGCAGCACCCGCGGCAGATCGGCGATGCTTTTGACGAGATAATTGTGCTTGGTGCAGGGCCGGGTGATGCCGACGGTGTCACATTCCTGGAACGCGTCGTTGCCGATCAGATGGGTCGGCACCTGCCCGGTGATGCACACGATCGGGATCGAATCCATCAGCGCATCGGCGAGCCCGGTCACCGCATTGGTGGCGCCGGGTCCGGATGTCACCAGCACGCAGCCGACCTTGCCGGTGGAGCGGGCATAGCCCTCGGCCATATGGACCGCGCCCTGCTCGTGGCGCACCAGCACGTGTTTGACCCTGTCCTGCTGGAACAGCGCGTCGTAGATCGGCAGCACCGCCCCGCCCGGATAGCCGAAAATGTGCTTGATGCCCTGATCGGCGAGCGCCTCGATCACCATTTCGGCGCCGGTCATTTCCTTGGTCATGGTCACTGCTCCACCTGACTTCGCTGTCCTGATCCTGGGTACCGGAATGAAAAAAGGGCCGTCCGGCCCTTCGATACGGCGCACCGCACGGCATGGGTGACGTCAGCCACCCCCGGCGATGCGCCTTCCTACAACAAGATGCGACATAAAATTGCGCAACATCGTCGAACCCAGAACAAAGATTTCGTGGGGATATAGAAGGTCTTCGGCCTCCGGTCAAGCTGCCGCAGCGCATGACCCGAACCGCCGAACGCTGTAGTGAAGCAGCCTGAAAGGCAAGCAAACCGTCGGCGCGGCGGACCGACCCATGCCCCAAGACAATCCTGCGAATATCGCCCTGCCAGCCGGTTCGCCGGCCACGGATCAGGCCGCGGCCGGCTCCCGGCCGCGGCTGACCGCCCGCGCCTTCATCCTCGGCGAGCGCATTGACACCGCCGGCCTCGAGCGCAGCGACGTCATCAATACGGTGCCCCTCGCCTTTCGGGTCGGCGAGGGCTATGCGGTGCTGTTCCGCTATGGGGTCGCGGTCCTGATCGGCCTGTCGCCGATCGAGGAAGACGAGACCATCCGCGGCCTTCGCCCGCGCATTGTCTCACCTGCCAGCCAGGTCGAGGACGAGACCGCGATCATCGAAATCACGCCGGACCAGGACGACCAGATCGATCCGGGCGGCACGATCAAGGTGCGCGATCTTGCGCCGGCGCGGCTCGTGGTGATCGCCGATGCGCTCGCCAAGAATGTGGTTCTTGCGCATCAGGAACGCGCGGTCAGTCAGGTTTTCGATATCGTCGAGCCGCTCGCCGCCAAGCTCGCAGCCGGCGGACGCACCCCGACCGACCGCAGCAATATGCTTAAAGTGATCGGCCAGTCGCTGTTGGTACGCCAGCGCCTCACCGGCCGCGTCGAGGTCGAAGAAAAGCCGGACGTGTTGTGGGATCGCTGGGATCTGGAGCGGCTGCATGCCCGCCTTGTCGACGAGTACGAACTGAAGGAGCGTGCCGCGGCGCTTGCGCGCAAGATCGATGTGGTTGGCGAAACCGCGCGCGCGCTGACCGACCTGATCGACGCCGCACGCAGTCTGCGTCTTGAGATCGCGATCGTCGCCCTGATCGTGGTCGAGGTGCTGTTCACCTTCTACGAGTTCTTCAAGCACCTGTGGAGCTGACCGCATTCGCGATGCACGATCCGTGTGGAGCGCGCGTGAAACGCCCGCGCCCCGGAACGAACATTGCGGTCAGTCTTTCGAATTGTCGGCCTCGGTCGAGTCGGCGCCTTCGCGCGATGGCTCGGCGCTGACCGAAGCAGCTTCGGCTGCGGGCTTGCCGGCGTCCGCTGGCGGCACGGGTTCGGGAGCGAGCGCCGGTGCTGCGGCTTTCTTTTCAACGGGCGCAGCGGGCGTCGCCTCCGGGACCGGCTGCGAGGCCGGCACGGCGGCTTGCGGCGCCGGAGCCACAGGCTCCGGCGTCGCCGCTTGCGGTGCGGCAACGGGCCGCTCAGCCCCGGGCTCGGACTCAGGCTTGGACTCAGGCTTGGGCTCAGGCTTGAACTCAGGCTTGGGCTCGGGCAATGCTGCGACGAAATATGCCCCGTCCTCCGCGGACAAATAAAATGACGGAACCTGTTCGCCCGCAGTCGCGCCGATGACGTCGGCGCGCACACGCCTCATCAGCGCAGTCAGTTCCAGACCGGGCTCCCCGATATGTTTCAGGAGCGCCGCGGTGAAGGGAGAGTTGCGGCCTTCACCGTCGCCGACCAGACGCCCGGCGCCGGTGGCGAAGCTGACCAGAATGTTCTTCGGCTCTTCTACCTGGCGCTTCACGCCGGCCGGCAATTGCTGCTTCTGCGCTTCGCCAAACGGATCGTTCCGCGCGCCATCGATAAAGACCATGCCGGCCTTTTCGACGCCGTCAAGCTGCTCGAGAATTTCCGGCAAGCTGATGGCGCCTCTTGCGATATCGGCCAGCGAACGGGCTTGACCGTCGGTGGCAAGCAGCCAGGTGACACCGTCGGACTGCAACGCATGTCCGGAATAGAATACGACAGCCACCTCGGCGAGCCTCGCCCTGTCGCCGAATTGCTTCAGCCGGCGGCGCATGTCGGCAACCCGCGCATTGGCCAGCGTGGTGACGTTGAAACCGGCGCGCCTCAAGGCATCGCCCATGTCGGCGGCGTCATTGGCGGGATTCTTCAGCGGCACGACATTCTGGTAAATCGCATTGCCGATAACCAGCGCAACCTTCTTGTCCTGCGCGAAAGCCGGTTGCGCGGTCAGGAGCCCGGCGGCCACAGCGGCGGCTCCGGCGAATTGGAGAATCCGGTTCGTCATGGCGTCCTCTCACTTCACGGCTGGACTCTTCGTCGCGCGCCGTCCGCGCCGGGTTCACGTCTGCAGCAAAGTTTCGAGGCTCGCCATCGCCGCGTCCGGCGTGAGCCACGCCCAGCCCGGCATCTGATTGCGGAACCAGGTCACCTGCCGCTTGGCATAGCGGCGCGTATCCATGATCGAGCCGTCCACTGCAGCTTCGAGCGAAATCTCGCCAGCGAGATGGCGGCGCAGCCACGGCACGCCATGGGCCTTCATCGCCGGCAATGTATCGGGCAGGTGCCGCGCGGCGAGCGCCCGCACCTCGTCAAGAGCCCCCCCGCTCAGCATGGCCTCGAACCGCTTCTCGATCCGAGCCTTCAGCTCGTCACGCGCGGGATTGAGAAAAATCTTCACCGCGGATTCGGGATCGACCAAAGGCGGCAATCCTTCCCGATGCCACTCGGACATCGTGCGGCCGGTCGCGTCCAGGACTTCCAGCGCGCGCAGGATGCGCGAGCGGTCGCGCACCATGATGCGAGCCGCGCCTTCAGGATCGCGCCTGGCGAGTTCGGCATGCAGCGCCTCCACGCCCTCGTGCGCGAGCCTGTTGCGCAAGGCCTCGCGGATCGCCGGATCGACCGGCGGGATCGCGGCAAGCCCGCTCATCAACGCCTTGAAGTAAAGACCGGTGCCGCCGGCAACGATCACCGGCCGGTCCGGCGGCAGCTCCGCAAGCAATCGCGCAGCATCGGCGAGATAGGCACCGACCGAATAATTCACGGCGGCGTCGACATGCCCGAACAGATAATGCTGGACCCGCGCCTCGTCCTGCGCATCCGGACGCGCGGTCAGCACGCGCAAATCGCGGTAAACCTGCATGGAATCGGCGTTGACGACAACGCCGCCGATGCGCGCGGCGAGCGCCAGCGCGAGCGCGGACTTGCCGCTGGCGGTCGGCCCTGCGATAAGCACGACCCTCTTCATCCAGACACCCGACGATGACTCACGTCGCAACCCTTATTGCCGCTCCCGGTGCCCGCCTTGACGACGGACTCGTGGCACAGGCGCGTGCCCTGCTTCCCGCAGCCGCGCCGGCAGAATGGCTCGATCCCGGCGTCGCGGCCGACATAGCCTTTAGCCTGGATGCGGCAACCGACCAACGCTGGCTCGCCGACCACCTGCGCGCGGCGATGGGCGATGCGCCCATCGATGTCGGGGTGCAGCCGCGCGCGCATCGCCGCAAGAAGCTCCTGATCGCCGACATGGATTCCACCATGATCGCCCAGGAATGCATCGACGAACTGGCCGATCTGGTCGGCCTGAAGGCGCATGTGTCGGCCGTCACCGAACGCGCCATGCGCGGCGAGATCGCGTTCGAGCCGGCCTTGCGCGAGCGCGTCGCGCTGCTGAAAGGCCTGCCGGTTTCGGTGGTCGACGAGGTCATCGCAACGCGCATCACCCTGATGCCCGGTGCGCGCGCGCTGATCGGCACGATGCGCGCCCAGGGTGCGCATACGGTCCTCGTCTCCGGCGGCTTCTCACTGTTCACGCGAACGATCGCGGCGATGATCGGTTTCGACGAAAACCACGCCAATACGCTTCTGGTGGAAGACGGGCGGCTGACCGGCTTCGTCGAGGAGCCGGTGCTCGGCCGCGAGGCCAAGCTCGATACGCTGCTCGACGTCGCGCGCTTCATGCGGTTGCCGCTGGAGCTGACGCTTGCGGTCGGCGACGGCGCCAACGATCTTGCCATGATCGAACGCGCGGGCCTTGGCGTCGCCTATCGCGCCAAGCCTGCGGTCGCGGAGGCAGCCGATGTGCGGATCGACCACGGCGACCTGACCGCGCTGCTCTATCTGCAGGGCTACAGGCGGGGCGAGTTCGTCGGGGAACACTGAACGGTTATTACGGAGCCACAAGCGGCGGTCACGCGCGTCTTCGACGCGCGATGCCTTGCGAAACCGCAATCCCCTCAACAGCGCAGCAATTGCAGCCGGATTCCGGGTGCGGCGCACGCAGCTTTACGCTGGCTGCGCAAACTTGGCGGCGATGCGCCGACCCGGAATGACGAATGCTTACTGAAGGCTCAGAGTCACGAAGCGCAATTCGCCTTCGGGATTGGCGACCAGCAGCAGCGCCAGCTTGCGGCCATCCTTCTTCAGCTTGTCGACCTTGGCCTGGAAATCCTCGGTGGTGCCGACCGGTTCCTGCGCCACCTCCACGATGGTGTCGCCGGCATTCAGCCGCTTCTCGGCGGCAGCCGAATTCTGGTCGATGCCGGTGATGACCACGCCCTTGACGCTGTCCTTGATCTTGAAGCGCTTGCGCAGGTCCGCGGAAATATTCGCGAGTTCGAGACCGAGCGCCTTTTTCACAACGCTCTTGTCGTCGGGCTTGGCATCGCTCTGCACCGAGGCCGGTTGCGGCTTCTCGGCATCGTCCAGGCGGCCGAGCTTGACCCTCTTGGTCTCCTCCCTGCCCTTGCGCAGGACGACGACCTCCACCTCCTTGCCGACCGGCGTATCGGCCACGATCCGCGGCAGGTCGCGCATCTCCTTGATGTCCCGGCCGTCGAACTTGATGATGATATCGCCGGCTTCGATCCCTGCAGGTTTTGCCGGACCCTTGTCGTCGACGCCGGCGATCAGGGCGCCGCGGGCCTGTTTCGGGCCGAGGCTTTCGGCGATGTCGTCGGTGACCTGCTGGATGCGCACGCCGAGCCAGCCGCGCCGCACTTCCTTATATTCTCGCAGCTGGTCGATAATGCCCATCACCACTTTCGAGGGCACCGCAAAGCCGATCCCGATCGAGCCGCCGGACGGCGAAATGATCGCGGTGTTGACGCCGATCACCTCGCCCTCGAGGTTGAAGAGCGGGCCACCGGAATTACCGCGATTGATGGCGGCGTCGGTCTGGATGTAATTGTCGTACGGACCGGACTGGATGTCGCGGTTGCGCGCCGAGACAATGCCGGCGCTGACCGAGCCGCCAAGGCTGAACGGGTTGCCGATCGCGATCACCCATTCGCCGAGCCGCAGCTTGTCGGAATCGCCGAATTTCACCGCCTTGAGCGGCTTTTCCGGATTGATCTTGAGCAGCGCGATATCGGTCTTGGGATCGCGGCCGACGACTTCGGCCTTCAGGCGCGAGCCGTCGTTGAACACCACGTTGATCTCTTCGGCCTCGGCGATGACGTGATTGTTGGTCACCACAAGGCCGCTCTCGTCGATGACGAAACCCGATCCGAGCGACGAGGTGCGGCGTGGCGCCCGGTTTTCGCCCTGCCCGCCGGGCCCGCCGGGCCCGCCGGGCCCGCCGCGCCGGTTCTCAAAAAAGTCCCGAAAAAAATCTTCGAATGGCGAACCCGGCGGAAGCTGCGGAGACTGGCCCGGCCCCTGTTCTTGCTGGCGCGGACTGCCCGGCGTCTGCCGGCCCTCCACGCGCTGGGAAGTCGAAATGTTGACGACTGCGTCAATCACCGTCTCGGCCACGTCGGCAATCTTCTCCGGCCCGCGCGCTTGGGCCGGAGCCGGAAGGGCCGGTACCAGCAGCGCTGCGGCCGTGAAGCCCACGACGGCGGAGCCGCGAAAGGCGTTGATAATCCTGGCGAAAGAAGCCGTCATGGCAACAAAGTCTCCTGCTAGACGAGCGTCAAACACTGCTCCTGTCCCGGCTACGAAGCAAGAACAATACCGGTACTCAAACGTGGACGTGATTGCGGCGAAACTGCGCCGAACGTCGCTTTTCGCTTTTCGCTCCACGTCCCACGAGCCATCGTCGCAATGCCACCCGCAATGGGCCTAACACCGCTCAGCCGCGAACCAGCCAGATCACGAGAATCCCGATCAGCGCGGAGGCAATGCCGACGCCGCGCAGAATTTGATCAGGCGTGTCGAGGACATTCGCCATGGCCTGTTTTGCGGCGCTTGGAAACGCCGCAAACAGCAAGCCTTCAAGCGCGAGCACAAGCCCGATCGCGACGATGAAGTCCCACATGCCCCGCTTCTATAGATCGCGGCGTTACCTGGCGGCTGCGGTCGGCGAACCCGGCGTAGCCGGCGCCACCGGCTCCCGCGGCGTCCCGTTCACCATGCGGCCGGACGGATCGACGAAGAAGCGGAAAAACTCCGAATCCGGCTTCAGCACCAGCCGCGTCTCGTTGCTGGCCAGACCCTGCTCATAGGCCTGCATCGAGCGGTAGAAGGCGAAGAAGTCCGGATCCTTGCTATAGGCCTCCGCGAAAATCCGGTTCCGCGTCGCATCGCCCTCACCGCGGATCTGTTCGCCCTGGGCCTGCGCTTCGGCGAGCAGCACGGTCACGTCACGATCGGCGCGCGAGCGGATTTCCTGCGCACGCTGCGCGCCCTGCGCACGGAACTCGGCGGCTTCCCGCTGACGTTCCGTCTGCATGCGCTGATACACCGCCTGGCTGTTGGCGTCGGGCAGGTCGGCGCGGCGGATGCGCACGTCCACCACATTGATGCCGTAACGCTGAGCCTCGCGGTCGAGCTGCTCGCGGATGCGGCGCATCAGCTCGTCACGTTCGTCTCGCACCAGAGCCTGGAAGGACGATTCGCCAAGCACCCGGCGGAGCGCGGCGTTAAGCAGCGTCGACAATTGCGAATTGGCAGCCGGCACGGTGCCGATCGCCTGATAGAAGCGCAGCGGATCGACGATCCGGTAGCGGGCAAAGGCATCGACCACCAGACGCTTCTGGTCGGCGGCGATGATTTCCTGCGCCGGATTTTCCAGATCGAGGATCCGCTTGTCGACATAGACCACGCTGTCGACGAACGGCGCCTTGAAATGCAGGCCGGGTTGCGTGATGACCCGGATCGGCTGACCGAGCCGGATCACGATGGCCTGCCGCGTCTCGTACACGGTGAAGATCGAGCTGTAGCCGACGAAGGCTGCAACGATTGCCAGAACCAGCAACACGCCGCCAAGGATACCGAGTTTCATGACTGCCTCCTAGCGGCGCTGCTGCGCTTGCGGTTGCGGCTGCGGCTGCGCCGCCCGCGGCCGGTTCTGGTCGAGCGACAGATAGGGAATGACACCCTGTCCGCCGCCGGCCGCGGCTCCCGCATCGAGAATGATCTTCTCGGTGCCGCCAAGCAGCCGCTCCATGGTCTCAAGATACAGACGCTGGCGCGTCACCTCCGGTGCCTTGGAATATTCCTGATAAACCTGATTGAAGCGGGCGGTCTGACCGGTCGCTTCCGCCACCGTCTGCTCGCGATAGGCCTCCGCATTCTGCAGGATTTGCGCCGCGCGGCCGCGCGCTTCCGGCACCACCCGGTTGGCGTAGGTCTGCGCCTCGTTCTGCAGGCGTTCAAGGTCGGCGCGCGCTGCCTGAACGTCGCGGAAGGCGTCGATCACCTGCTGGGGCGGATCGACCTTCTGCAACTGCACCTGTGTGATAAGGATACCCGACTGGTACTCGTCGAGCGTCTTCTGCATCAATTCATGGACGGCATTTTCGATATTCTGGCGGGCGCCGGTCAGGATCGGCTGAATGTTGGAGCGGCCGATCACCTCGCGCATCGCGCTCTCGGCGACCGCCTTCACCGTTCCTTCCGGAAACTGGATATTGAACAGATACTGGCCGGCGCCGCCGTCGGTCTTGACCTTCCACAGCACGGCGAAATCGACATCGACGATATTCTCGTCGCCGGTCAGCATCAGGCTTTCTTCGGGCACGTCGCGCGTGGTCGTGCCGCGGCGCGCATCGTCGACAACGCGCATTCCGATATCGATGCGGTTGATGCGTTCGATATTGACCTTCTGCACCGCGCCGACCGGATAAGGCCAGGTATATCCCCAGCCTGCGGGCGCATCGCGGACATACTTGCCGAAGCGCATGACGACGCCGAGTTCTCCCGGCTGCACAACGAAGAAGCCTGAAATACCCCAGAGGAACAGCGCGACGATCAGAGCGGCGACGACGCCGATCTTGCCGCCGAAGCTGCCGCCCGGCAGGACGGTCTTGAGCTTATCCTGACTGCGCCGCAACAAATCTTCCAGATCCGGCGGCTGGGCGCCGCCGCTCGATTGCGGACCGGAGCCCCAGGGCCCTTTCGGTCCCGAGCCCCATGGGCCCCCGCCGCCACCACCGCCCTGATTGCTCCACGGCATCTGATCCTCCTTGGCGCGGCCGTCCGGCCTGCGCCGATCCAATTCGATGTGTTTCGGGCGGGTTATAGGGGACGGCCCTGCCCCTTACAACGCGCGCTCATGCCGCGCCGCCGCCTCGTATTGCACAATAGTAAAGCCATATTCATCGTCCGGACCCTTCGGCTGCGGCTGCCGCCCGGTTTCGCGCCACGCCTTGGGGTCGATGGCTGGAAAATAGGTATCGCCCGGCGGTTTTGCATGGACCAGCGTCAATATTAAACGGTCGGCGCGCGGGAGGGTCTGCGCGAAGATTTCCGTGCCGCCGATCAACGCGATGGCGTCCGCGCCCCGCCGCAGGGCGTCGCCGCGCGCGGCGGTCAGCCCCTGATCGAGACCCGGCGCGACGAGAACCCCGGGAGCGGCGAAATCTCGCTGCCGGCTGATCACGATGTTGGTGCGGCCGGGCAGCGGCTTGCCGATCGACAGAAAGGTCTTGCGGCCCATCAGGACCGGCTTGTTCAGGGTGACGCGCTTGAAGAATTGCAGGTCGGACTTGATCCGCCACGGCAGCTTGTTGTCGCGCCCGATCACGCCGTTCTCGGCGACGGCGACGACGAGGTCGAGCGAGATAGGCCGGAGCGCCGAACGGCGTTCGTTCACACCGCGACCTCGGCCTTGATATGCGGATGCGGGTCGTAGCCGTGCAGTACAAAATGCTCGAAACGGAACGCAAAAATGTCCCGTACCGAAGGATCGAGCGTCATCACCGGCAACGCGCGCGGACTACGCGACAATTGCAGCTCGGCTTGCTCGCGGTGATTCAGATAAAGATGCGCATCGCCCAGCGTATGGATGAATTCGCCGGGCTTCAGTCCCGCCACCTGCGCGACCATCAGGGTCAGCAGCGCGTAGGAGGCGATATTGAAGGGCACGCCGAGGAAGATGTCGGCCGAACGCTGATAGAGCTGGCAGGACAGCCGCCCCTCCGCGACATAAAATTGGAACAGGCAATGGCACGGCGGCAGCGCCATGCTGCCGATGTCGGCCGGATTCCAGGCGGTGACGATCAGACGCCGCGAATCCGGATTGCGTTCGAGGTCGCGCATCAGGCCCGCAATCTGGTCGATGGTGCCGCCGTCTCGCGCCGGCCACGAGCGCCATTGCCGGCCATAGACGGGGCCAAGGTCGCCGTTCTCGTCGGCCCATTCGTCCCAGATCGTGACGCCGTTATCGTTCAGATATTTGATGTTGATGTCGCCGCGCAGAAACCAGAGCAATTCATGCACGATCGATTTCACATGCAGCTTCTTGGTGGTGACCAGCGGAAAGCCGTCGCGCAGGTCGAAGCGCATCTGATGGCCGAACACCGAGAGCGTGCCGGTTCCGGTGCGGTCGCGCTTCTCCACGCCGTGGCGCAGAACATGGTCCATCAGATCGAGATATTGCTTCATCGGTGGGTCCGGATTGCCGTCTGGAGCCTATCAAAGCGTTTCGATGCTGGACCGCAAGCTATCCGATTCCCCACATGAAAAAGGGCGGCCCGGATTCCCTTGGCCGCCCCTTCACGCAAATTTCGCTGAAATTCTGCGCAAGCCGCTTATTGCGTGATACCCGAGGCCTGGATCACCGGGGTCCAGCGGTTGATTTCACTGTCAACCAGCCTGGTCAGGGCTGCCTGGCCGCGCCGGTCGGGCCCCGGAATGTCGCTGCCGAGCTCGGCGAGACGCTTGCGCACGCCCTCGTCGTCGAGCGCCTTGGAGAGCGCGTCCGACAGCTTGTCGAGCGCCTCTTTCGGGGTGCCCTTGGGCGCGAACAGCGCGTTCCAGGCCGAGACCTCAAACTCCGGCATGCCGGCTTCCTTGGTGGTCGGCACATCCGGAAGCGCGGGATTGCGTTCGGGCGTACCGATTGCATAGGCCTTGATGTTGCCCGCCTTGATCTGCGGCACCAGATTGACGATCTGGTCGCACATGTAATCGACCTGGCCGCCGAGCAGCGCGTTGAGCGCCGGACCCGTACCCTGGAACGGAACCGCGGTCGGCTTGACGCCAAGCACCGAGTTCAGGAGCAGGCAGCTCGTGAACGACACCGAGCCAACGCCGGCATGGGCGGCATTCACCTTGTCGGCATTCGCCTTCACGTAAGCGGCGAATTCCTTCAGATCCTTGGCCGGAAAGTCTTTCTTGGCGACGATCAGCACCGGCGTACCGGCGGCAAGTCCGATCGGCTCGAAGTTTTTCAACGGGTGATAGGCGAGCTTCGGATAGAGCGCGACCGCGGCAGCATGGGTTCCCATATGGCCCATGATGATGGTGTAGCCGTCGGCATTGGCCCGCATGGCACGGGTGGCCCCGGTGGTGCCGCCGGCACCGGCGACATTTTCGATCACGATCTGCTGGCCGAGCGTCTTCGACATGTGGTCGGACACGATCCGGGCAACGATATCGGTCGGGCCGCCCGCAGCAAACGGGACGATCATGGTGATCGGCCGGGACGGGTAGGTCTGAGCCTGCGCGGGCACGGCGAGCGCGCCAAGCGACGCAAGAGCGGCAATAGCGCCGGTCAGTCGGAAAAGAACACGCATGGGGGTTATTGTCTCCGTTGTCGTTTCCTCGCGATTGCCGCAGACAGTCCGGCCCGGCGCCGGTCGCCAGCAGCAAATCGGGCGGCGTTTGAGCCAAACGCCGCCCGAAAATCAAGCTCTCAAATAGGACTAGGCCGGCCGGCGGCCGTGTTCCCCGGGCGCCTCAGCCCTCCTCGACGAACACCTGGTCGCGCTTTTTGCGGATCATCGGCAGCACCGCGATGATCAAGAGGATTGCCGACAGGATCAGCAGCCCCGCCGAAATCGGCCGTTGCAGGAACACCATGGCATCGCCGCGGGCGATCAGCATGGCGCGCCGCAGATTCTCCTCCATCAGCGGGCCGAGCACGAAGCCGAGCAGCATCGGCGCCGGTTCGAAATCGTGCTTCACCAGCCAATAGCCGATCAGCGCGAAGGCTGCCGTGAGATAGACGTCGGCCGGCGCGTTGTTGACCGAATAGACGCCGATGCAGCAGATGATCAGGATCATCGGATAGAGCAGCCGGTACGGCACGCGCAGCAGACGCACCCACAGCCCGACCAGCGGCAGATTGATGATCACGAGCATCAGGTTGCCGAACCACATCGAGGCGATCATGCCCCAGAACAGCTCAGGTTGCTTGGTCATCACCTGCGGGCCCGGCACGATGCCGTGGATCGTCATGGCACCGACCATCAGCGCCATCACCGGGTTCGGCGGGATGCCGAGCGTGAGCAATGGGATGAACGAGGTCTGCGAGGCCGCATTGTTGGCCGTCTCCGGCCCCGCGACGCCTTCGATGGCGCCGCGGCCGAAACGCTCAGGATGCCGCGAAACCTTCTTCTCCAGCGTATAGGAGGCAAAGGACGCGATCACCGCGCCGCCGCCGGGCAGAATGCCAAGCGCGGACCCAAGGATGGTGCCGCGGCCGATCGCCGGGGCCGAAGCCTTGAGGTCGGCCCAGGTCGGCATCAGGCCAGTGATCTTGGCCTGAACGATCTCGCGATTATGCGTGACTTCGAGATTGCGCAGCACTTCGGCAAAACCGAACACACCCATCGCGATTACGACAAAGCCAAGCCCGTCGGCGAGTTCGGGAATGTTGAAGTTCATGCGGCCGGCGCCGGTTTCGAGGTCGGAGCCAACCATCGAGAGCACGAGACCGACCAGGATCATGGCAATCGCCTTGACCACCGATCCCTTCGCCAGCACCACCGCGAAGATCAGGCCGAGCACCATGAGTGAGAAATATTCCGCCGGCCCGAACAGAAGCGCGATGCTGGTCAGCGGCGCCGCTGCGGCGGCGATCACAACGGTCGCAACGCAGCCTGCGAAGAATGAGCCGATTGCGGAGATCGCGAGCGCGGGGCCGGCGCGGCCCTGCTTGGCCATCGCGTGACCGTCCAGCGTTGTGACCACGGACGCAGATTCGCCCGGTATGTTCACAAGAATGGCGGTGGTCGAGCCGCCATACATCGCGCCGTAATAGATGCCTGCGAGCATGATCAGAGCGCCGACCGGCGGCAGGCCGTACGTGATCGGCAGCAGCATGGCGATGGTGGCGACCGGGCCGAGACCCGGAAGGACGCCGATCAGCGTTCCGACCAGCGCACCGACCAGACACAGCAGCAGGTTCTGCGGCGATGCGGCGACGCTGGCACCGAACGCAAGATTGTTAATCAGATCCCACATGATGGATCACCGCGGCCAGAGTTGCAGCGGGAGGTTCAGTCCGTAGATGAACAACCCTACGGCGGCCGCCGTCAGGACAGCCGACCAGATAATCGCCTCGATCCAGCGCACCTCGTTTGAGGCGGCGGCTGCGATCATCAACGACAGGAAGCTCGAAAGAACAAGGCCCCATGGACGCACGGTCGCGCCGAAGAAAAGAATCGAGGCGATAAACAGCGTCGGTGCGCGCATGCCCCATTTTTGCAGCGGCGGCCCGTGTGTGACCAGACCGCTCACAATGATGATCGCCGAAACGCCGACCAGCAGCCAGCCGAACAATCGCGGCGCGGTACCGGGGCCGAAAGCGAAACCGCGCATGCCGGGAAGATCGCTGCCGGCCCAGAGCGAAAACAGCGCGAACAACAGCAGCGCCATGCCGCCCCAGAAGTCCTGCGGATTTTTTATGAGCCCCCTTGCCTGCGGATCGCCCGCCGGTTGCCCAACACTATCGGCCATACGCTCGCTCTCCCCCAAACGCCCGGTAGTTCTACGGTGCCAGCTTGCTCTTCGCTCAAGCCGCGACTTTTGTCTAGCGCTGTTCTAGCAAATTGGTCGCACCCACAGGAACCGGCAAAATGCGGGCTCTGTTCAGCGCCGCTTCATATCCATCCGAATCCGCCAAGGATGGCGGCGACGATGAACACCCATAAAGGATTCAGCCGGGCGAAATATCCGATCGCGGCCGACGACACCGTGATCGCAACTGCAATCCAGCTTGTGTCGGTGGCGAGCGCCATGATCCACGCGCTGGCCGCAAGCAATCCAATGTAGACCGGAACCAGCCCCTCCTGTACCGCAATCCGAAATTTTGCAGCGCGAAATCGGTCCCAGACCTTGGTGATGAAAAATGTTGCGATGCAGGTCGGCCCGACCATTGCAAGTGTCGCAAC
>NZ_JBKBVB010000166.1:0-7288 GCF_046289595.1 Pseudorhodoplanes sp. | reverse complement strand
CCGCGATATTTCTTGCCGCCATGCGATTCCGGGATGGTCGAGTAATTGCCGGTGACGGTGATGGTGCCGGAATCCTTCAGCGCCTCCATCACCACCTCGTCGAAGGTCGCTCCCTTGTCCTGCGCACCGGCACGATAGATTTCGCCGAGGCATTCGATATCTTCGGGCTTGGCATCGAGCTTGCGCGCGGCGGCCTTGATGAACAGGGCTTTGAGATTGCGCGCTGCATCGATTGCGGCATTGCCGACCATGAAGGTGACGCGCGACGAGTAGGAGCCATTGTCCTTGGGCACCACCTCGCTGTCGCCGGTGACGACGCGCACCCGCGACATGTCGAGGCCGAGCACTTCGGCAACCGCCTGCACCAGAATGGTCGAGGAGCCCTGGCCGATATCGGCGGCACCCGAGAGCACCACCAGAGAGCCGTCGAAATCGACCTTGATCTTCACCGTGGCATGCGGCTCGCCGGTCCAGTTCACCGGCTTTGACGCACCGGAAATGTAGTGCGAGCAGGCCATGCCCAAACCTTTTTTCAGATGGCCTGTCTGCGGGCTGCCGCCATTGTTCATCCTGCCCTTGCGCGCTTTCCATTCGCTTGCCTGTTCCACCAGATCGAGGCATTCAGGAAGGCCGTAGGAATTCACCATCAGGTCATTGTCGGTGAAGGTCGGCGCCTGAAGCAGATTGGCGCGCCGCACGGCAAACGGGTCGATCCCCATCTCGTGCGCCATCTGGTCGAGCAGGCTCTCGAAGGCGAAGCGCACGTCGACGGTGCCGTGACCCCGGAACGCGCCACAGGGCGGCGTGTTGGTGAGGACGCGCTTGCCGACATATTTGACATTCTTCAGATCGTAGATCGCGTAGAGCATCGAGCCGGCGTAAAGAATAGTCACCACGCCGTAGCCGGAATGCGCGCCGCCGCGCTGGATCGCCTCGCATTCGACGCCGGTGATGCGGCCGTCCTTCTTCATCCCGATCTTCAGCTTGATGTCAGTCTCGGGCCGTCCGCGATGGGTGATGAAGGTCTCCTCGCGGTTGACGACGGTGCGCACCGCGCCGCCGGTCTTGCGGGCCAGCAGCGCGGTGATCAGCTCGACATTCAGAGTCTCGGTGCGGCAGCCGAAGCCGCCGCCGACATGCGGCTTGATCACGCGGATACGCGACATGTCCATATCGAGAATGTCGGACAGCATCAGGTGCACGTAATAGGGCACCTGGGTCGAGGCATGCACGGTGATGCGGTCGCGCACCGCATCGTAATCGGCGATGGCAGCATGCATTTCCATCTGCACCTGGCAGACTTCCGGGCAGTTATAGACACCCTCACGGACGAGATCGGCGCCGGCGAAGGCCTGCTCGACATTGCCGAGTTCGAAGAACACGTCGCGTTCGAGATTGCCGGGCTTCTTGTCGTGCAATGGCACGGCGTCGGGCGCCATCGCATCCTGCGATGTGTAATAGGCGGGCAGTTCGCGCACCGTCATTTTGATGCGGCGGACGACCTCGCGCGCCGTGGCGTCGTCGATGGCGGCGACGGCCGCGACCGGCTCGCCGCGATAGCGCACGCGGTCGCGCGCCAGCGGATGCTCGCTGCGGGCGATCGGTAAGACGCCGAAGGTCTTGTCGCAATCGGCGCCGGTGACGATCGCCTTCACGCCGGGGACTTTGAGCGCCTCGGAGATATCGACATCCAGAATCTCGGCATGCGAATAGGGCGAGCGATAGATGCGGCCCGCGAGCATATTGGGGCTGAGAATGTCCGCTGTGTATTTGGCGCGGCCGGACACTTTCTCCGGTCCGTCCACCAGCGGCACGTAATCGCCGATATTGCGGGCGGGCACGACGCCATGCGCGAGCGTATCGCGTGCGGGAACCGGCTTGTTCATGGCGCGACCCCTTCCGCCTGCAGGCCGGCGGCGTATTTCACCGCCTCGATAATCTTCACATAGCCGGTGCAGCGGCAGATATTGCCGCCGAGCGCATCGAGGATTTCGTCATCGGTCGGATTCGGATTGGCGCGGAGCAGGCCGACCGAGGCCATGATGAAGCCGGGCGTGCAATAGCCGCATTGCGAACCGAGCTTTTCGTGGAAGCCGCGCTGCACCGCCGAGAGCTGGCCGTCAAGGCCGAGCGATTCCACGGTGTCGACCTTGCAGCCCGCAACGCTGGCGGCAAGCGTGAGGCAGGACAGCACCGGCTTGTCGTCGACCAGGACCGTGCAGGCGCCGCATTCGCCGCCGTCGCAGCCGGTCTTGGTGCCGGTAAGCCCCGCGACCTCGCGCAGATAATCGAGCAGCAGAAGATTGTCGGGGACCGCGTCCACCCGCTTGCGGTCGTTGAGCACAAGCTCGAGCAGCCTCGTCATCGATGCGCTTCCTGAATGCGTTTCCCGTTGCGGCCGGTTGGCCCGGCTCGCCTGTTTTTGAACTCCTATAGTCTAATAGTTTGACCCCCAACCATGCAATCCGAAGAGCCGGAACCGGGAATCGCTGGCCAATTTTTTCGGAAGCGCGATTTCGTCACACGATGCGCGTCTCGCGCGCATGCGGGAGCGCGATGGCGTCTGCGCCCGCCAGGTTCCCGCTTTGCGCGGAACTGTTCAGTCCGGTGTCTTGAACTTTGCGATCACGTCCTGCGGGATCGGCTTGGTCTTGAGCTGGCCTTTTTCGTCGAGCGAGGCCCAGACGCGGGTCTCGGACCCGTCGACCGCCAGCTGCCCATCGACGAAAATGCGGTGGCAGACCTCGAAGCTGGAACGGCGGATCTCGCCCACCCAGGAATGCATCTCGACGGTGTCGCCGAATTTCGCCGGCACCATGAATTTGGCGCGCGCATCGACCAGCGGCACGCCGAGGATGTCGAAGGTCCTGGCCATCTCGTGCGGCTTGACGCCCAGCGCCGCCTCGAACAGGTGCCAGCTGGCGGTGTCGAAAAACTCGAAAAAGCGGCTGTTGAAGACGATGCCGGCCGGGTCGCAATAGGCCCAGTCGATGTGAAAATGCCGCTTGCTGACGAAGTCGCCCACGAAGAATGCCCCCTTCTGGAACTTTGCGCTTTCGATGCCGCAGGCGGAGGGGTGGTGTCAAATCGCGCGGGCGTTTGATTTGGCCGCTCGTCCCCGTGAAGGCGGGCCCGGTCTTTTCGCGCTGGATTCCCGCTTTCGCGGGAATGAGCGGATAGATTTTCGATCCGCCTCATCAATGAAAATTCCGGCCCTTCGGCATCACCTTGTGCATGGCGATGAGGTCCTCCGCCAGTTCCGGCTGTTCGCGCAACAGGCGCACCAGCGCGTCGCCGCGGCGCGGATGCGCGCCTTTTGCGAGATTCTTTGCCGAGCGGTTGCCGGGCTCGGGCCGCTTCACCTCATCGCAGCGGGCGAGCGATTCGATCGAGGCGCCATGCTCCGAAAGCCGGCCCAGCAGCGGCGTCAGATCGTCGATCTGCTCCGCCACCACATGGATCACGCCCTTCTCGTTCTGCAGCCTGCCGGTGACGCCGACGAGACGCGCGCCGAGCACGACGGGACGGAAGGTCTCGAAGGTCTTCGGCCAGACGATGGTGTTGGCGATGCCGGTCTCGTCCTCCAGCGTCATGAAGATCACGCCCTTGGCGGTGCCGGGCCGCTGGCGGATCAGCACGATGCCGGCAATGCTGACGCTGCGGCCGGACGCTGTGCGCGTCAGCGCCTCGTTCCGCAGAATACCCCGTGCATCGAGATCGGGACGCAGGAACGACACCGGATGCGCGCGCAGCGACAGCTTCAGATGCCGGTAATCCTCCACGACCTGTTCGCCCGGCAGCATCGGGGGCAGCGCCACATCGGGCTCCATCTCCGGCATGGCGACGCGCGCGAACAGCGGCAGATCGTCCTTGTCGCCGGAGCGATGCAGCGCGCGGATCGCCCACAGCGCATCGCGGCGCGACAGTCCGAGCGAGCCGAAGGCATCGGCATTGGCAAGCGTCTCCAGCACGAAGGGGCGCAAGCCGGTGCGCAGCCACAGATCGCGGATCGAGTCGTAACCCGCGCCGCGCTTCTCCTCGATGATGCGGCCGTCTGTTTCGGACAGGCCGCTGACCTGGCGCAGGCCGAGCCGCAGCGCATGCGTGGTGCGGATGTCGTCTTTCATCGAGGCGTGGCGGGGATGGAGATTTAGGATATGCCGCGGGCGCTCTTCCTTGCCCTCCCCCTTGTGGGGAGGGCAAGAAGAGGGAGTTCGCGGAGGGAGGGGAGACGCAGCGCGGGGAGTTGTCTCTGTCCGCTCGTCCCAGCGAACGCGGGGACCCAGTCCATTTTGCGCTGGATTCCCGCTTTCACGGGAATGAGCGGACGTCACTTCTGTTGAATCAACTTGAAGTGGCTCCAGCGTGCAATCCCAGTCCGATGCATTCACATCCACCGCGCGCACCACAACACCGTGCTCCTGCGCATCGCGCACGATCTGCGCCGGCGCGTAGAAGCCCATCGGCTGGCTGTTGAGGAGCGCCGCCGCGAACACATCCGGGTAATGGCATTTCAGCCAGCACGAGGCATAGACCAGGTTGGCGAAGCTCGCGGCATGGCTTTCCGGAAAGCCGTATTCGCCAAAGCCCTTGATCTGCTCGAAGCAGCGCTCGGCGAAATCGCGCGCGTAGCCCTTCGCCACCATGCCCTCGATCATCTTCTTCTGGAACGTGCCGATGGTGCCGACCCGGCGGAACGTCGCCATGGCGCGGCGCAGCTTGTCGGCCTCAGCCGGCTTGAAGCCGGCGGCGACGATCGCGATCCGCATCGCCTGTTCCTGGAATAGCGGCACGCCGAGCGTCTTGCCGAGCACCTGTTCGAGTTCGTCGGCCGGCCAGGGCGGCGACGGCGACGGATAGGTCACGAGATGCGGCGCTTCGCGCCGCTGCAGATAGGGATGCACCATCTTGCCCTGGATCGGGCCGGGCCGCACGATCGCGACCTCGATGACGAGGTCGTAGAATTTTTCCGGCTTCAACCGCGGCAGCATCGACATCTGCGCGCGGCTTTCGATCTGGAACACGCCGACGGTGTCGGCGCGCCGGATCATCCGGTAGGTGGCGGGATCCTCGTCCTGGATCGAGAGGTCGCGTTCTACGCCGTAATGCACGCGCAGGAAATCGAAGGCGCGGCGCAGGCAGCTCAGCATCCCGAGGCCCAGCACATCGACCTTGAGCAGACCGAGCGCATCGAGATCGTCCTTGTCCCATTCGATGACGGTGCGGTCCTCCATCGCCGCATTCTCCACCGGCACCACTTCGTCGAGCCGGGTGCGGGTGATGACGAAGCCGCCGACATGCTGCGACAGATGCCGCGGGAAGCCCTGCAATTCCTGTGTCAGTTGAAGCGTCATCTGCAGCCGCGGATCGGACGGATCGAGGCCGGCGCGGCGCACTTCCTTCTCGGCGATGCCGTCCATCGACCAGCCCCACAGCGTCGCGGCCAGGGCCGAGACCGTATCCTCCGACAGCCCGAACGCCTTGCCGACCTCGCGCACCGCGCCGCGGCCGCGATAACAGATCACGGTGGCGGCAAGCCCGGCATGCTCGCGGCCGTATTTCCGGTAGATGTGCTGGATCACCTCCTCGCGCCGCTCATGCTCGAAATCGACGTCGATGTCGGGCGGCTCGCGCCGTTCGGCTGACACGAACCGCTCGAACAGGAGATCGACGGTATCGGGGCTGACATCGGTGATGCCGAGGCAATAGCAGATGATCGAATTCGCCGCCGATCCCCGGCCCTGGCACAGGATCGGCTCCGGCCGCGTGCGGGCAAAGCGGACGATGTCATGGACGGTGAGGAAGAACGGCGCATAGCCGAGTTCGCCGATCACCTGCAATTCGTGATCGAGCGCGCGGCGCACCTTCGGCGAAGGCCCGCCCGGAAAGCGCCGCTTCATTCCGGCTTCGGCAAGGGCAATGAGTCGCGCCTGCGGCGTACCGTGCTGTGCTTCGTGCGGATAATCGTGCTGCATCTCATCGAGCGAGAAATGGCAACGGCCGAGCAGGATTTGCGTCTGCGCCAGCGCGTCCGGATAAAGCGCGAACAGGCGCGCCATTTCCTGCGGCGATTTCAGATGCCGCTCGGCATTGAGCGAAAGGCGGCGTCCGGCGCTATCCACGGTGACATGCTCGCGGATGCAGGTGACGATGTCCTGCAGCATGCGGCGTTCGGGGACATGATAGAGCACCTCGTTCACCGCGATCAGGGGCACGGCATTGTCCTGCGCGATCTGTGCGAGTTTGCGCAGCCGCCGTGCATCGTCGCCGCGATAGAGAAAGCCGCCGGCAAGCCAGACCGAGCGCTTGGCGGCGCGCTGTACGAGTTTGGCGACCATCGCAGACAGAGAAGCGGCATCGACGCGCTCAGGCGGCATCACGACGAGATTGAGCCCTTCTGCCTTTTCGAGAAGATCGTGCAGATTGAGGATGCAGTCGCCCTTCTCCGCCCGCCTTTTGCCGAGCGAGAGGAGCCGCGTCAGGTTGCCCCACGCCTTGCGATCGGAAGGATAGGCAAGGATGTCCGGCGTGCCGTCGGCGAAGACGAGCCGCGCGCCGACCGCGAGTTTTAGCCCGCGGTCTTTCGCAACCACATGCGCACGCACCACGCCCGCAACCGAATTGCGGTCGGCAATGCCGATCCCGGTATGGCCAAGCCGTATGGCCTGATCCACCAGCTCTTCCGGATGCGATGCGGCGCGCAGGAAGGAGAAATTGGTGGTGACGGCGAACTCGGCATAAGCCGGCGCTGGGCGCGGCCCGGCGTGTTTGTAGTCATTCGGGCGCGCGGGAAAACCGAGCAAATCGCTCATGCGAAAATCCCGTGCAGGAACCAGCGCGGCGGCGTTTGTCCCGCGGCATAGATGCCCTCGCGATAGAGCCAGACCCGCGCGCCCTGTTTGGTCTCGATCCGGAAATAATCGCGGGCCAGCGCGCGGCCCTGCTCATCGCGCCACCATTGCATGGCGATGCGTTCCGGGCCTTCGGCATAAGCGACGTCATGGGTGACGCGCCGCCATTTGAATTGCACCGGCGGGCCGTCCGGCACCTGCGCATTGGCCTCGATCGGCTCGGGACGCTCGAACAGCCGGATCGGCCGCGCCGGAATCCGGCTGTCCTGTGCCAGATTTTCTGGCGTAAAGTCATGCGGCGCGGTTTGAGTCTGCTGCCGCAGATGCGCCGGCGCAGCGACGCTTGCGCATTCCGGAATATGGGTGTCCTGCTGGACCAGCCTCTGCACCCGGTCGGCGCCGAACCGCGCGATCAGCCGGTCGATCAGATGCGCGAT
>NZ_JBKBVB010000013.1:0-49524 GCF_046289595.1 Pseudorhodoplanes sp. | reverse complement strand
AGACATCCGCCTCGATGGAGGAGATCGCCGCGACGGTGAAGCAGAATGCGAGCAATGCGCAGCAGGCCAATTCGCTGACTCAAGGGACAGCCCAGATCGCCGACCAGGGCGGCCAGGTCGTGGCCGAAGCCGTCTCGGCGATGGCGCGGATCGAGGAATCTTCGCGCAAGATTTCCGACATCATTTCGGTGATCGACGAGATCGCCCGCCAGACCAACCTGCTGGCGCTCAATGCCGCGGTGGAAGCCGCGCGCGCGGGCGAAGCCGGCCGCGGTTTCGCCGTGGTGGCTTCCGAAGTGCGCAGCCTCGCGCAGCGCTCCTCGCAGGCCGCCAAGGACATCAAGGATCTGATCGTCAATTCGTCGGTCCAGGTGCAGGACGGCGTCGACCTGGTCAACCGCGCCGGATCCTCGCTCGGCGAGATCGTGGAATCGATCAAGCAGGTTGCGGGCATCATGTCTGATATCGCCAACGCCAGCGCCGAGCAGGCCAGCGGTCTCGATCAGATCAGCAAGGCGCTGGTGCAGATGGACGAGGTCACCCAGCAGAACTCGGCGCTGGTGGAGCAGAATGCCGCCACCGCCAAGACACTGGAAGACCAGCAAAGCGCGATGCGCGAGCGCATGAGCTTCTTCAATTTCGGTCAGAAAATGGCGCCGCCGAATGTCGTTACCCCGGTCATCAGCCGAAAGGCCGGGCCTGCGGCAACGCCCCGGGCCGGCACGGCGGCGAAGCCCGAGCCGAAGTCTGCGACACGGCGAGTCGCGTCGGCACCGCGGGTCCATGGCGCGAACGCACTGAAGGATGACCAGGGCTGGGACGAGTTCTAATTCCTTTTCAATCTCCACCCGCCCGCGAGAATGGCTGGCGATTTATCCGGATGTTTTGGGATGCGCCGGCCGCCTGGCCGGCGCGCGGCTTTTTTGGGCTGAACGCCTGATCGGCGCTTTCGTCTGCCACGCGCTTGCGCTAAGCGGGCCGCTTCATTTTTCCGGCCTCGCCCATGATCCGCATCGACAATATCTCCAAGCAGAACGGCCATCAGATCCTGTTCATCGAGGCGTCAGCCGCCTTGCACAAGGGCGAGAAGATCGGCCTCGTCGGCCCGAACGGCGCCGGCAAGACCACGCTGTTCCGCATGATTGCGGGAACCGAACAGCCCGACGAGGGCCAGGTCTCGGTCGATCGCGGCCTGACCATCGGCTATTTCAGCCAGGATGTCGGCGAGATGAGCGGCCGCAGCGCCGTCGCCGAGGTCATGGAGGGCGCGGGCCCGGTCAGCGCGGTGGCGGCCGAACTGAAAGAGCTGGAAGCCGCCATGACCGATCCGGACCGCACCGACGAGATGGACGCGATCCTCGAACGCTACGGCGAGGTGCAGGCCCGTTTCGAGGAACTCGACGGCTATGCGCTCGACGCGCGGGCGCGCGAGGTGCTGGCGGGGCTGGGCTTCAGCCAGGAAATGATGGATGGCGATGTCGGCAACCTCTCCGGCGGCTGGAAGATGCGGGTTGCGCTGGCCCGCATCCTCTTGATGCGGCCCGACGCCATGCTGCTCGACGAGCCGTCCAACCATCTCGATCTGGAGAGCTTGATCTGGCTGGAGAATTTTCTGAGAGGGTATGACGGCGCGCTGCTGATGACCTCCCACGATCGAGAGTTCATGAACCGCGTCGTCAACAAGGTGATCGAGATCGATGCCGGTTCGCTCATCAGCTATTCGGGCGATTATGAGTTCTACGCGCAGCAACGCGCGATGAACGAGCAGCAGCAGCAGGCGCAGTTCGAGCGCCAGCAAGCGATGCTGGCGAAGGAGATCAAGTTCATCGAGCGCTTCAAGGCGCGCGCCTCCCATGCCGCTCAGGTGCAGAGCCGCGTGAAGAAGCTGGAAAAGATCGAGCGAGTCGAGCCGCCTCGCCGGCGCCAGTCGATCGCATTCGACTTCATGCCGCCGCCGCGTTCGGGCGACGACGTCGCAAGTCTCAAGAACGTCCACAAGAGGTACGGCAGCAAGCGGATTTACGAGGGGCTGGACTTCCACGTCGTGCGCATGGAGCGCTGGTGCGTGCTCGGGGTCAACGGCGCCGGCAAGTCGACATTATTGAAACTTGTCACCGGCTCGACCGAACCGGACGAAGGCACCGTGACGGTCGGCAGCAGCGTGAAGCTCGGCTATTTCGCGCAGCACGCCATGGATCTGCTTGATGGCGAACGCACGGTATTCGAAGAACTCGACTATACGTTTCCGCAGGCCGGGCAGGGTCAGCTGCGCACGCTTGCGGGCTGCTTCGGCTTTTCCGGCGATGACGTCGAGAAACGCTGCCGCGTCCTCTCCGGCGGCGAGAAGGCGCGCCTGGTGATGGCGAAGATGCTGTTCGATCCGCCGAACTTCCTGGTGCTGGACGAGCCGACCAACCATCTCGACATGGCCACCAAGGAGATGCTGATCGCGGCGCTGTCGCGGTTTGAAGGCACGATGCTGTTCGTGTCCCACGACCGGCATTTCCTGGCAGCGCTCTCCAACCGCGTGCTGGAGCTGACGCCGGACGGCGTCCATACCTATGGCGGCGGCTATACCGAGTATGTCGCCCGCACCGGCCAGGAGGCGCCGGGATTGCGGAGCTGAGACAGCGCCATCAAGGATTACCCGGAGAGCGAACCATATGTGATCGTGACCTTGGGTATCGTCTTTACCCGGTCTCTGCCTGCCCGAAGCACGTCCTGTCGGCTGTTGGGTAGTGACGGTAAATCACCGTCCTTGAAGTATCCCAAGGCTTTCAGCGGAAGCACCGGGTCTCTTCTGTACATTTCTCCGAAAGCGCCCAGGCCGCGTTCCAGAGAGACCCCAGACGACAATATCGCAGCGATGTCGTGATAGACCTTCGCTTCTGCCCGGTCCAGAATCGCTTTCAGCTTGGTGGCCAGCAGATCTTCGAGAGAGGCGACCAACAGGACGCAATCCCGCGTCTCAAGGGGAGCCTTAACGGGCCAATCTTGATGTCGCCAAAAAAAGAAATCTTCACCGGCCCCGCGGGCATCTGGGCGGAGACCACCAACGTGTTTTCGCTTTCCTGGATGGGCTTTGCGTCGCGCATGAACGCGAAAGAACGCTCGACTTTTCTTTTGTCGAGCGGCTCTGACTTGAAAAAGTCGAAGTCAATCGACTGACGATGCCCGAGATGAAGCGCGACGGCAGTGACACCATAGAGAACAAGCCCAAGACGCGTAGCGGGGCCGAGCAGCCGCCAAATCTCCTTCTGCGCTGCCGGGAGAATGTTGAGTCTCGGCTCACATTGCCGTGGCATCGTCGAACGATCTCCGGGGCGCATCCTCAGGTATAGGGCGCCCGGTCGCGAGCATGAGGCGTCCGCGCCAAAACTCCCACGACCGTTCACTCAACCAACCCGGCTCTGCATGGAGCATCAACTCGGCGAGCGCATGGGGGCCGACATCGGTCTCGAGCCGGCAGATCACGTCAAACGGCGCAATATCCATCGCTTGAGCGAGGATGCGCGCGTTCGTGCGAGGTTGTGAACCGACGGGCTCCCACCAAAAAAATCCTTCTCCAGCTCGTTGGCCAGATTTTCCGGCAACGCGATGTCGAACACGGGCAACGTTGAGCTGCCTTTTTGTCCAGCTTATTACGCGTCGACGCTTGCCTGCAGCGCGTTTTCCTGGATGAAGTCGCGGCGCGGTTCGACCAGATCGCCCATCAGACGGCCGAAGATATCGTCTGCTTCGTCGACTTCGCGAACCTTGACCTGCAGCAGCGAGCGCACATCCGAGTTCAGCGTGGTCTCCCAGAGCTGCTCCGGGTTCATCTCGCCGAGCCCCTTGTAGCGCTGCATGGAGATTCCCTTGCGTCCCACGGCGGTGACTGCCTCGAACAATCCGACCGGTCCGTAGATCGGCGTATCCTCGCCCTTGCGGCGCAGCGTGCCGGGCTTCTCGTAGACTTCCTGCAAAAGCGGCGCGTATTCGTCGAGCTTGCGCGCATCGGCGGAACCGAGCAGCGCCTGATCGATCAGTGCGGCATCCTTCACGCCGCGCACCATGCGTTCGAAATGGAAGCCCTCGGAATCGAAACGTCCCTGCCAGCCGCGCTCGGTTTCATCGGACAGCACGTCCAGCCGGCGCGCGATATAGTCCGCCGCGGCTGCGGCCGCCTCGGGATTGCCGGTGACGTTCGGCGTCAGCACGCCGGCAATGGCCGCCTGCTCGATGACCTTGCGGTTATACCGGCTGTGCAGGCCGTGGAGCAGGTTGCGCACCGCGCGTGCGTTCTCGATCAGCTTTTTCAGGTCAGCACCGGCGCGCTCTTCGCCGGAGGCGAGCCGCAGCACCGTATCCTCGAGGCCATGCTCGATCAGATAATCCTCGAGCGCGCGCTCATCTTTCAGATACTGCTCGGACTTGCCGCGCGAGACCTTATAGAGCGGCGGCTGCGCGATATAGAGGTAGCCGCCCTCGATGATCTGCGGCATCTGCCGGAAGAAGAAGGTCAAGAGCAGTGTGCGGATGTGGGAGCCGTCCACGTCCGCGTCGGTCATGATGATTATCTTGTGATAGCGCAGCTTGTTGATGTCGAAATCGTCGCGGATGCCGGCGCCGAGCGCGGTGATCAGCGTGCCGATTTCCGCCGACGACAGCATCTTGTCGAAGCGTGCGCGTTCCACGTTGAGGATCTTGCCGCGGAGCGGCAGCACCGCCTGGAATTCGCGGTTGCGCCCTTGCTTGGCGGAGCCGCCGGCGCTGTCGCCCTCGACGATGAACAATTCGGATTTCGCCGGATCGCGTTCCTGGCAATCGGCGAGCTTGCCGGGCAGCGACGACACGTCCAGCGCGCCCTTGCGGCGGGTGAGTTCGCGCGCCTTACGCGCAGCCTCGCGCGCGGCGGCGGCTTCGACAACCTTGCCGACGATGGTCTTGGCTTCTGCCGGATGGACCTCGAACCAGTCCTGCAGGGCCTCATTGACGACGTTCTCCACAACGGGGCGGACTTCGGACGAGACCAGCTTGTCCTTGGTCTGCGAGGAGAATTTCGGGTCGGGTACCTTCACCGAAAGCACAGCGGTCAAGCCTTCGCGGCAATCGTCGCCGGACAGCGAGACCTTTTCCTTCTTGGATGTGCCGTTCTTCTCGGCATAGCCGGTAATCTGGCGCGTCAGCGCGCCGCGGAAGCCGGCGAGATGGGTGCCGCCGTCGCGCTGCGGAATGTTGTTGGTAAAACAAAGCACGCTTTCGTGGTAGCCGTCGTTCCACCACAGCGCGCATTCGACAGCGATGCCGTCGCGTTCCGCGCGGATCGTGATCGGCTGCTGGATCAGCGGCGTCTTGTTGCGGTCGAGATATTTGACGAAGGCCTCGATGCCGCCGTCATAGCGCATCTCTTCGCGCTTCTCGACGGCATGCCGGGCATCGGTGAGGATGACCGTGACGCCGGAATTCAGGAAGGCGAGTTCGCGCAGCCGGTGTTCGAGCGTATTGAAGTCGAACTCGGTCATGCTGAAGGTTTGCGGCGAGGGCAGGAAGCTCACTTCCGTGCCCTTGCGGCCTTCGGCCTTGCCGGTGACCTTCAGCGGCGCAGTCGCAACGCCGTCGCGGAATTCCATCTGATGCTCGTTGCCGTCGCGCCAGATCGTCAGCTTCAGCCAGGTCGAAAGCGCATTGACAACGGATACGCCGACACCGTGCAGGCCCCCCGACACCTTGTAGGAATTCTGGTCGAACTTTCCGCCGGCATGAAGCTGGGTCATGATCACTTCGGCAGCCGACACGCCTTCGCCCTTGTGGATGTCGACCGGAATGCCGCGGCCATTGTCGCGCACGGTGCAGGAACCGTCGGGATTGAGCGTGACGACGACTTCGGTGGCGTGACCGGCCAGCGCCTCGTCGATCGCGTTGTCCACGACTTCGTAGACCATGTGATGCAGGCCGGACCCATCATCGGTGTCGCCGATATACATGCCTGGGCGCTTGCGCACGGCATCCAGGCCTTTGAGGACCTTGATCGACTCCGCGCCGTATTCCGGAGACGGTTCGGATGGGTTCTGGCGGGCGGGCTCGGCCATCAGGCAGCCTTCGAATCAGTTGCAAAAGACGGTGGCGGAATGTGCCTTGGTGACACGAAAAAACCGGGGCGTACAGCCCTATTTCAGTACACGTAAGTAATTGGAATTGAACGATTTTCAAGGCCCTGAACAGGCCAAATTGAGGCCGCTTCAGAAGTCGTTCCGGAGGCGTTTGCGAGGCGCGGTTCCAGGGTCGCTCTCGCTATTGCTGTCACTAAAATCAGGGGTCTGGACCTGCTGGCCCAGCTCGTATTTCGGGTGCGGCCGGTAATCCGGGATCGGCCGCGAAAAAGCCGATAACGCTGCGGCCCAGACCTCCACCTTGGTGACGCCCTTGCGCAATCCGTCGATCGCTTCCTGCAGTCGCTCGGCCGGATCCTTCGCGACCCCGTCCTTGTCCGGTTCCTTGTTATCCCGGTTCTCGTGGTAGTCCTGGTTCATGACGCGGTCCCGGCCTTTCGGTCCTCCGTGGATGGCTTTTCCTGGCGAGACAAAGCACTGGCCGGGGAATCCGTTCCTCGCGCTCCGGTATTGGGCGAGAAGCGGCGTCAGCTGCGGCTGACTGCCCGGCCCGGCGCGACGTCGACCAGTTGGATAGTGCCGGCAAAATCGGCGAAGGCGGCCGGGTCGGCACCCGTCATCCACACCTGCGCGCCGAGTTCGTCCAGCGCCTCGAACAAAGCGACGCGCCGCGATGGATCGAGATGCGCGACGGCCTCGTCGAGCAGCAGCACCGGCGCATGCCCGGTCATGCCGGCGAGCAGCGCGCCATGGGCGAGAACCAGCCGGATCAGGATCGCCTTTTGCTCGCCGGTCGAGGCATCCGCGGCCGGGATGCCCTTCGGGCCATAGATGACATGCAGATCGGTGAGATGCGGGCCCTCGAGCGTACGCCCTGCCGCGGCGTCGCGCGCCCGACTGTCGCGCAGGAGCTGGCGATAGCGGGCTTCCACCTCCGCCGCGGGCTCCGCCAGGACCGCCTCTTCCATCGATCCGCGCAGCGCGATTTCGGCAAACGGAAATGCGGTGGCGGCGCCCTGGCTCGCGGCCAAAGCCGTCTGCAGACGCCTGACGGTTTCGGCGCGCAAGGCTGCAACCGCGACAGCAAGCTCCGCCGTCTCGTGCTCGACGGCCTCCAGCCAATGCAAATCCGGTCTCGCGTCTTCGAGCAGCCGGTTGCGCGAACGCAGGGAGCGCTCCAGCGCAGACACCCGGGCCGAATGCGATGCGTCGACCGCAAGCACGAGGCGGTCGAGAAAGCGCCGGCGTTCGGAAGCAGGGCCCGCGAACAAGCCGTCCATCGCAGGCGTCAGCCAGACAATCCGCAGATGCTCGGCAAAGTCGGCGGCCGAGCCCGCAGGCTCGCGGTCGATGCGGTAAAGCCGCGTTGCCGGCTGTTCCTCGCCATGCGGCGCCGCAATCCCGGTGCCGAGCGTCGTAAGCCCGAGCGCGCCTTCGATTTCGGCGGAGACCGCCCAGGAGCCGTCGCCCTCGCTGAAGGCGATTTCGTCGAGCGTGGCGCGCCGCAGACCGCGGCCGGGCGCCAGCAAGGAGACGGCCTCCAGGATATTGGTCTTGCCGGCGCCGTTCGGCCCCACCAGCACGATCGGACGCTCGCCTGCGTTCAGGCTCGCCGCCCGATAGGAACGGAAATTCGTCAGATTGAGGCGGAGAATGCGGGCGGGAGTCATGATTTCACGTCATTCCGGGGCGCCTGCCGGGCTCCGAAGGAGCGGTTCGCGTGATTGCACACGCGCCCCGGAATGACAAAGCGCTACACCCGCATCGGCATCAGCACATAGAGCGCCTTGCCGCCGTCCTTGTCCTGGATCAGGGTCGGCGAACCCGGATCGGCGAGTTTCAGGATAGCGGTCTCGCTGTCGATCTGCGCGGCGATGTCGAGCAGATAGCGCGAGTTGAAGCCGATATCGAGCGGATCGGAATCGTACTCGACTTCCAGTTCCTCGGTGGCGCTTCCGGAATCCGGGTTATTGACCGACAGCGTCAGCTTGCCGCCGGCGAGCGAAAGCTTCACCGCGCGGCCGCGCTCGCTCGACACCGTCGAGACGCGGTCAACCGCATGTTCGAACTCACTCTTGTCGACTTGCAGAATCTTCGAATTGCCGAGCGGGATCACCGGGCCGTAATCGGGGAAGGTGCCGTCGATCAGCTTGGAGGTCAGCACCACGTCGCCGATCGAGAAGCGGATTTTCGACGTCGAAAGCTCGATTGCGATTTCGGCCTCGCTGTCTTCGATCAGGCGCTGGACCTCGCCGACGGTCTTGCGCGGCACGATGACGCCCGGCATGCCCTTGGCGCCGGATGGCAGCGGAATTTCGTATTGAGCGAGACGGTGGCCGTCGGTGGCAACCGCGCGCAGCGTCTCGGCCTTGGCGGCGCTGGTCGCCGTATGCAGGAAAATGCCGTTCAGGTAGTAGCGGGTCTCCTCGGTCGAGATCGCAAACTGGGTCTTGTCGATCATCGTTTTCAGGTCAGCCGCCGGCAGCCGGAAGCTGTGGGTCATGTCGCCGGCGTTAAGATCGGGAAAGTCGCTCTCCGGCAGCGTCTGCAGCGTGAAACGCGAGCGGCCGGCGCGGATCGTCAGCACGCCGCGTTCGCCGGAAGCTTCCAGCACGATCTGCGAGCCGTCCGGCAATTTGCGTACGATGTCGTAGAACATATGCGCCGGAACGGTGGTCGCGCCGCTCGGTGATACTTCGGCCGCGACCGACTCGTTGACCTCGAGGTCGAGGTCGGTGGCCTTGAGCGCCAGCTTGCCGCGCTCGCCGCGGATCAGGATATTGGCGAGGATCGGGATGGTGTTGCGGCGCTCGACCACGCGATGCACGTGGCCGAGCGATTTGAGTAGATGCGCACGCTCGACGGTGACTTTCATCTTAGCTGAACCCTGACGCGCCCGGACAGCGCCGCTGTGACGATGACCGGCCGCCGGCGGGCGCCGGACGGCCGGGGGACGCGAAAGTGCCGTGCCAAGCCGCGCTCGGCAAGCCCCTATCGCAGGCCCTGCGGGGCCCTGAAGCCGTGCGCGCGCTATTCGAGCTGAAGCTGCCGCTTCAGCGCCTCGACCTCGTCGGCCAGCGCCGTGTCGCTGCCGAGCAAATGCTCGATTTTGCGGACGGCGTGCAGGACGGTGGTGTGGTCGCGCCCGCCAAACCTGCGGCCGATTTCGGGCAGGGAGCGCAGCGTCAGCGTTTTCGCCAGATACATCGCCACCTGGCGCGGCCGGACCACGTTCGCCGTTCGCCGCGATGACAACAGGTCGGAGCGGCTGACATTGTATTGCCGCGCCACCACGCGCTGGATGTCCTCGATCTTCACCCGCTTGGGCTCCTGCGGACGGATCAGGTCGCGCACTTCCCGTTCGGCAACTTCCATTGTCATTGGCTGGCCGGACAGCTTGCTGAGCGCCAGCAGCCGGTTCAGGGCTCCTTCGAGGTCGCGACCGTTATGGGTGACGGATTTCGCAATGAAGGACGCCACATTGTCCGGCACATCAAACCCCGGATGGTGGGCGCGCGCCGCCATGATCCGGTTCTTGAGAATTTCGAAGCGCAGTTCCTCGCCGAGCGGACCCATTTCGACCACCAGTCCACCCGCGAGCCTCGAACGCACCCGGTCGTCGAGGGTCTCCAGTTCGGACGGCGGCCGGTCCGCGGCGATCACAACCTGCCGCCCGGCATCGATCAGCGCGTTCAAGGTGTGACAGAATTCCGCCTGCATGCTCTTGCCAGTGAGGAATTGCAGGTCGTCGATCACGAGGACGTCGATGCCGCGCAAGGCTTCCTTATAGGCGATCGCGTTCTGGGTCTTCAGCGCCGTGGCAAAACCGTACATGAACCGCTCGGCCGTCAGATACAGCACTTTGCGCTCGCCGCTGGCATTGCCGGCCCAAGTGATCGCCTGCAGCAAATGCGTTTTGCCGAGGCCGACGCCGGCGTGAATGTAGAGCGGGTTGAACATGACGAGGTCGCCGCGCCGCGCCGCCGCGACCTGCTTCGCCGCCGCATGCGTGAGCGTATTGGAACGCCCCACCACAAATGTTTCGAACGTCAGTCGCGGATCGAGCGGCGAGCCTCCCGACGCTTCATGAGCGGCCGATACCGGCATGCTCACGGCCATGTGCGGACGCGGCTCGGTTCCGTTCGCCTTCTCGACCTTCTGCTCATGCACAAGATCGGCGGGCTCGTCCGCACGCGGCTTGGCGAGCGCTGTCTTGATCGCCGCTGTGCGCACGGACAATTCGATCCGCTGGACGCCCCGTTCCTCGGCCTGCCAGCAGCGCAGAACGCGATCGCTGTAATGCGATTGAATCCAGCTCTTCAGAAAGCGTGTCGGGACCGAAAGCTTGGCCGTATCGTTCTCGACCGCTTCGAGATCCATCCGTGCGAACCAGCTCGCAAAAATATCGTCGCCAACTTCTGCCTTGAGCCGTCCCTTAACCCGGGACCAGCGCTCCTGCTCCAGACTCGTCATTTCGGTTGCCTCTTCCCGAATGTCGAAAACCAATGGGTGAAATGCCGGGGCCGTGCCCCTGGCGTCGCTGCTTATGCGGCTGATGACGGCGGAGCGATCAAGCTCCCGGATTCAGATCGATCCGTTGCACGCCGTCGGATGCCGAATGAGCGCGAAGCTATCCATCGGTTGGAGGAGACGCCCCGCCCAGCGAAACGGTTGCGATGGCTTTTGTTTGCGGCAGGCCATGCGCCGCTCCCGGTACGAGCCGGGCGAAGTCCGTTCCGGCAGTGCCGCATCGCCTGGCACGTCGCCCTGCGTCTTGCCGTTTCGCGCTGCGGCGAGGATGAATTGTTTGACCCGTCGTCATGACTCCCCCTGCCATCCGCGCGCCTCCACGCGGTGGTCCGATTCTTGGTCGACGTTAGAGTTTCGGGAGCTTCCCAGCGACGCCGATACAAATACGCAGCGTCGCAACGTTCAGCAGTGAGTTCTTGCCTTCTAGTCCGTGCAGCCTGTTGTTGCCCTTACCAAGATCAAACCGATGAGAAATTTAGACACACTTCACCCGTTCTCATCTTCGTGAGTTTCAAACCAGACCGTTTACAGAAGGTCGCCGCAGCGCCGTGCGGCGGTGATCTGAAAATACACCGACGCTCCCAAACTGCAACGAGTTTGTCGGGCATCCGGCGTCATCGAAATCGCTTCGACCCAGTAAACACGGCGGTTTTCATGCTTTTGTCACCACAACGTCTTGAATCCCCGCGTGCTTTTGTTGGGCCGTGTGATTTTCGAAGCGGTTCGGATCGAAAGCCGTTGGTGGGCCCAAACTGCGGCACGCGCGGCAATTTGAAAGTCCCCGCTACGCTTTGCAGATAACGCTTTATTTTTCCGGGAGTTTTTTTGACCGAATTTTCAAGCAATGCGGCTGCAGGAAGGCGCCGCGTTGGCCTGCCCACATACCAAGAAGATGTTTGCACGGCACAAAGTGTGTCGCTTCTGCGACACTTGGTTCGCAAAATGCAAAGCCGAGACGACAGCCATTACTTCGGAGCGGCGCGGAAAAGCCTTGCAGTCCGGCGGTGCAGCATCGCCAAAAACAAAAAGACCCGGCGGCGCCGGGTCTTTTTGCGTCACGAATATCGATGTGCTGACTAGCCCAGCTTGGCGACCCGCGCGGTCAGACGCGAAACTTTCCGGCTCGCGGTCTTCTTGTGAACGATACCCTTCTGGCTGGCGCGCATGATCTGCGGCTCTGCAGCCTTGAGCGCGGCGAGGGCGGCGTTGCGATCGCCGCCCGTGATCGCCTCTTCGACCTTGCGGATGAAGCCGCGCATCATCGACCGGCGATGCTGGTTGATCTTGGTGCGGCGCGCGATCACGCGCGTTTTCTTCTTGGCCGATTTGGTATTGGCCATGGGGCCCTCTGCAACGAAAGTCCAGCGCCTGCCGTGGCGCCGCCGGACGGATGATTTCGGAAAATGCGAGAGGCGGCGGAACGCCGCCGCCTCGTTTGGAGGGGGTTATAGTCGCGGGACCCCTTCCCGTCAATGAACGAAAACGCCGATTCCGGGCTCTTTAGGCCACCTTTCGGGCCCGTACGGCGTCGTATCCGGCGATAATGGCATTCCGGTCCGCCGCCGAGGGCTCGGCAAGCGGCGGTTTGACCGCGGCCAAAGCCGGGTCGCCGTGGATATGGGCCAGCAGGGACTTGATGCCGGAAACCAGCGGCCGGCCGTTGAACAGGTTGCGGATCGTCACCGCCTGTTCGGAGGCTGCGGTGTCCCCCGACGACCAGGCGAGCTGGCACAGGTCGGCATTGCAATTCGCCGTGGCGGATATGCATCCGGCGAAGCTGCCGGACCGCGCCTCCAGCAACGCCGCTTCGGTCGATGGAAACACATCGAAGCCGTCCGCAATCTGCGCTGCCTCGCGCGCATAGGCCATGTCGCCGGAGGAGTCCTTCAGTCCCACGATACGGGCGGGATGGGCATCGAGCAGGCGGCGGATCAGGCCGACATGCCAGGGCAGGCCGGACTGGGCCGGGAAATGATAGAGATAGAGCGGGATCGGCCGATCGGCGGTCGCCGTCACGATCGCATCGATATAGGCGACGAGGCCATCATCCGGTACGCCCTTGTAATAGAACGGCGGCAACACCAGCGCGCCGGCAAAGCCGAGCTCCGCTGCGTGCCGCGTCAACGCGATGGCGTCGGAGACCGCGGCCGCGCCGGTGCCGACCATCAGGCGTTGCATCGGCAGGCCGTTGTCGCGATAGGCGCTCATCAGGCCCATGCGCTCGTCGCGCGAAAACGAGGTCGCCTCGCCGGTGGTGCCGAGCACGTTCAATCCGTCGCAGCCATTGTCGAGCAGAAAGCGCGCGAGCTTCAGCGAGCGCGCATGATCGATGCCGCCAGTCTTGTCGATGATGGTCGCCACCGCGGCGATGACGCCGCGCAAGGTTCGATTGGTCATGATGTTCATCCGCTTACGTTATACGCCGCCAGCGCCGCCATATTGACGAGGTTGGTGTCCTTGGCGCCGAGTTGCACGATCTGCACCGGCCGGTCGAGACCGACCAGGATCGGCCCGATCACGGTCGCACCGCCGAGCTCCTGCAAAAGCTTGGTCGAGATCGAGGCCGAGTGAAAGGCCGGCATCACCAGCACATTGGCAGGGCCGGTGAGGCGGCAGAACGGATAGGCGGTCTGCAGCTCCGGATTGATCGCGACATCCGCAGCCATTTCGCCGTCATATTCGAAATCGACGCGGCGCTGGTCGAGGATGCGCACCGCCTCCTGAACATGGGCTGCGCGCTCGCCGGGCGGATGGCCGAAGGTGGAAAAAGCCAGCATGGCCACGCGCGGCTCGTAGCCGAGGCGGCGCGCCACGCCCGCGACCTCAATCGCGATCTCGGCCAGATCCCCGGCATTCGGCATTTCCGTCACTGCGGTGTCGGCGACGATCACGGTGCGGCCGCGCGGCGCCAGCACCAGCGAGACGCCGATCACGCGGTGGCCGGGCTTGGGATCGATGCAGCGGCGCACGTCCTCCAGCGCGACAGAGAAATTGCGGGTCACGCCGGTGACCATCGCATCGGCGTCGCCAAGCGCCACCATGCAGGCGGCAAAGTGATTGCGGTCGGTATTGACCAGCCGCTGACAGTCGCGCAGCAGATAACCTTTTCGCTGCAGCCGCTCGTAAATATAGCTCGCATAATCGGCGTTGCGCCGCGACACCGCGGCATTGACGATCTGGATATTGCCGCCGAGATCGACGCCCAGCTCGCCGGCGGCCTCGCGGATGCGCTCCTCGCGGCCGACCAAGAGGGCGGTGCCGAGGCCCTGATGCACGAAGCTCGCGGCGCCGCGGATCACCTGCTCTTCTTCGCCTTCCGCAAAGACCACGCGCTTCGGGGAGCGGCGCAGCCGTTGGTAAACCCGTTGCAAGACGCCTGCGACCGGATCGCGCCGGGTGCGCAATTGCTGACGGTAGCCGTCCATATCGACAATGGGCTTGCGCGCGACACCGGTCTCCATCGCCGCCTTCGCCACTGCCGGCGGCACGAACGAGATCAGCCGCGGATCGAACGGCACCGGAATGATGTAATCCGGCCCAAATTTCGGCCGCGCGCCATAGGCCGCCGCGACATCGTCCGGCACGTCCTCGCGCGCCAGTTCGGCGAGCGCGTAGGCGGCCGCGATTTTCATCTCCATGTTGATGGTGGTGGCGCGCGCATCGAGCGCGCCGCGGAAGATGTAGGGAAAGCCGAGAACGTTGTTGATCTGGTTCGGATAGTCCGAACGGCCGGTCGCCATGATGGCGTCGTCGCGCACTTCGGCGACCTCCTCGGCGGTGATTTCCGGGTCCGGATTGGCCATGGCGAAGATGATCGGCTTGTCGGCCATCGACTTGACCATGTCCTTGGTCACCGCGCCCTTGGCCGACAGACCGAAAAACACGTCGGCTCCGACCAGCGCCTCGGCGAGCGTGCGTGCCTTGGTCTTGACCGCATGCGCCGACTTCCACTGGTTCATGCCTTCGGTGCGGCCCTGATAGATCACGCCCTTGGTGTCGCAGAGGATGAGATTGTCGTGGGGAAACCCGATCGCTTCCAGAAGCTCAAGGCACGCAATGCCCGCGGCGCCGGCGCCATTGCAGACGAGCTTCGTCGTCTTCACGTCGCGCCCGGTGAGGTGCAGCGCGTTGATCAGGCCGGCGGCTGCGATGATCGCGGTGCCGTGCTGGTCGTCGTGGAACACCGGGATGTCCAGCAATTCGCGCAGCTTCTGCTCGATGATGAAGCATTCCGGCGCCTTGATGTCTTCCAGATTGATGCCGCCCCAGCCCTTGCCGAGCAGCTTCACGCAATTGATGAACGCATCCGGATCCTCGGTCGACACCTCGAGGTCGATCGAATCGACATCGGCAAAGCGCTTGAACAGCACCGCCTTGCCTTCCATGACCGGCTTGGCTGCCAGCGCGCCGCGATTGCCAAGGCCCAGAATGGCGGTGCCGTTAGTGATGACCGCGACAAAATTGCCTTTGGTGGTGTAGTCGTAGGCGCGACTTTCGTCTTCGGCGATGGCCAGCACCGGAATCGCCACGCCGGGCGAATAGGCCAGCGACAGATCGCGCTGGGTCGCCATCGGCTTGGTGGCGATCACCTCGAGCTTGCCGGGACGGCCTTCGGAGTGGAAAAGAAGCGCTTCCTGATCGGTAAAGTGCGGCCGCTTGTTACGGCGCGGAGGCGTGGCGGGCATTGTCTCTCCCTGGGGACGCAGAAGATGTGTTGGGCGGGAACCCGCCGCGGCTGACCCTAGCGGAAGGCGGCCATGATCCTCAAGGATGAACCGGACGTCCGGTTGCCGCGACCATTCCGGTTGAACAAGGCGGTGCGGGGCGCTATCGACTGGCGCATTCGCGCCGACCGTTCTCGGACGTCTGGGACGACATCATGATCCGTGGGCTGCTGCGACTGATTGGCGTGATTGCGCTCGCCGCCGGTTTTACCCTGCTGATGTATGACGGCGCAAAATCGATCGCCGATAGCCGCGTCTACATCTACAAGCTCGGCCAGCTCTGGACCGACATTCACGTCGCCAGCCTGCAATCGGCGCAGGCCAGGGTGCAAGAGACGCTGCCGGGCGTCATATGGGATCCGGTCATTACGACGATGCTCGACCAGCCGTCCTGGCTGATTTTCGGCATCGTCGGAATTGTCCTGATCCTGCTCGGCCGCAAGCGCAAGCCGTTGATCGGCTACGCCCGCTGACGCTGCGCCTGCCGGCCGGTCAGCGGCTCGGATTGTCGAGCGCCGCCAGGCCGGCCTTGGCGATCTGCGCATCCTGGGCCGACAGCACCCCGGCGACGCCGATGGCGCCGATGATCTTGCCGTCCTGGATGATCGGAAATCCGCCTTCGAAGGGCGCGATGTCCTGAACCGCCAGCAGGCGGGAACCGGCCCCGCCGGCGGCGACCGCATCCTCCAGCAGCTTGGTCGGCAGCCGGAAACCGAGTGCGGACTTCGCCTTGGCTTCGGCGACCCGAATTGAAACCAGCTGGGTATTGTCGCGCTTGATCATCATGACCAGATGGCCGCCGCTGTCGATCACCGCGATCGCCACCTGCCAGTTGTTGCGGACGGCTTCTTCTTCGGCCGCCGCGATCACCTTCTTGGCTGCATCCAGCGTGATCGGCGGGCCGTAGGGCGGCGGAGTCCCGGTTTGCGCAGCCAGCGGGCTCGCAAACAGGAATCCGGCGAGCGCGAGCGCGAATGCGTTGAACCTCATGATTGTCCCTCACATGCCGGGATCTTCGGCCTCAAATCGAACCGTCAGCATAAGATGCCGATCCGGGGAGGGGAAGATGACGGGTTGGCGCTGTACGTTTCCTTACCAATCATGCGGCCCGGGCTCGATACCCAAGTCGTGATCCGGGACGACCCTGTGGAGCCGGGGCCGCAGCGATTATGTTAGCTGCCAGACTGGGAGACCGAAACGATGTTCCTGTTCAAGAAGTCCCTGACCATTCCGGGCAAGGCCGAGGCGCTGCCCGGCCGTGCCACCCCGATCCGGACGGCGGAAACCCATTTCATCAATGGCAATGCCCTGAAGGGTCCCTATCCGGACGGTTTTCAGAAGGCCCTGTTCGGCCTGGGCTGCTTCTGGGGCGCGGAACGGAAATTCTGGGAATTGGGCGATGGCGTGCATGTGACCGCGGTCGGCTATGCTGCCGGCCACACGCCCAATCCGACCTATGAGGAAGTCTGCTCCGGGCGGACCGGCCATAACGAGGTTGTGCTCGTGGTGTTCGATCCGGCGAAGGTTTCGTACGAGCGGCTGTTGAAGACCTTCTGGGAAAGTCACGACCCGACGCAGGGCATGCGCCAGGGCAACGATGTCGGCACCCAATACCGGTCCGGGATCTACGTGTTTGACGAAGACCAGCGCAAGGCCGCGGAGGCGTCCAAGGCGATATATGCCAGGGCGCTGGCCGACAATCGCTATGGTCCGATCACGACTGAAATCCTCGATGCGCCGGACTTCTATTTCGCCGAGGACTATCACCAGCAATATCTGGCGAAGAACCCGTCCGGCTATTGCGGGCTGGGCGGCACCGGCGTGAGCTGCCCGATCGGGACCGGCGTCGCCGCATAGCGCCTGCGGACTTTCTTGAAGAGCGGCGCCTCGATGCGCCGCTCTTTGCATGCCGGCGTGTCATCCCGGCCATTGTCTGACGACAATGGCCTGTGCAAATGGTTTTCGCCCCTGAGGACGATCGTCGATGCGCCGGGTCGAGCAATTCTTTGAAGGGATGCTGTTTCGCAGCCGCTGGCTGCTGGCCCCGTTCTACATTGGACTGGTGATCGCGCTGTTCGTGCTGCTTATGCATTTCCTGCGCGAGCTGGCCCACTTTGCCCTCAGGATCGGCACGTTGACCGAGGCCGATGTGATCCTCGGGATTTTGGCCCTGATCGATATCGTGCTGGTGGGGAACCTGGTCCTTATCGTGATTTTCTCTGGCTATGAGAATTTCGTCTCGAGATTCGATGTCGGTCACCGCGACCTTCCGCAATGGATGGCCAAGGTGGATTTCGGCGGCCTGAAGATGAAGCTGCTGTCTTCCATCGTTGCGATCTCGGCGATCCAGCTCCTGAAGGCATTCATGAATGTCGGCAGCTATGACGACAAGAAATTGTGGTGGATGGCCGGCATCCACATCGTGTTTCTGGGCTCGATGCTGATCGCAGCAATTTCCGATCGGATTGCGGAAAAAAGTCTGCCTGTGGAGGACGCAGGATCCGGCAGGCGCAAGCGCCCAGAGCCGGAGGCGCCAAATTGAATCCTTGCCGCTCGTCCCGCAATCGCTGACAGCCCTGCATTCGTGCAATTATTCTCCTTCGGCGCGAACCGGCACTCGCTTGAAAACGCCCTGGCGCGCGGTTGGTGAGGATTTGTTAACCATACCGGGCGTTAACTGCGCGGGAACGTATCGTCCGGATGTCCCATGCGGCCCAAGGCCACGCTCAGCCGCCTGACCGTGCTGTTTGTCATGCTGGCCCTGCCTGCCTGCGTGCATCAACAGACTTATGTCGCGGCCCCGGCTGCGGTCGAAGCCGTGGCGGTCGAGCCGGCCGCCGCGCCAGCCGTCGCGACGGTCTTGGTCGCGGCCGGCGGCCCCTATGCACCGGCTCTGACCGGACATGACGCGCCCTATCAGCTCGATGCCGGCGACCGCCTGCGCGTGCAGGTGTTCGGGCAGGAAGGGCTGACCAATTCCTATATCGTCGATGCGTCGGGCAATATCTCGATGACGCTGATCGGGACGGTGCCGGTGCGCGGCCTGACGACCGCCGAGGCCGGACGCGCGATCGCGGCGCGGCTGCGCAACGGCTATATCCGCAATCCGCATGTCTCGGTCGAAGTCGAAGTCTACCGGCCCTTCTTCATTCTCGGCGAGGTCAATGCGCCGGGCCAATATCCGTACGTGCCCAACATGACGGTCGAGGCGGCGGTTGCGATTGCCGGCGGCTTCGCGCCGCGCGCCAGCAAGAGCGACATCCTGCTGGCACGCAACGTCAACGGCGAGGTCATGCGCACACGGGTGCCTGCGGATTTCCCGCTGCGGCCCGGCGACACAATCACGGTTCGCGAACGCTGGTTCTGATCGCGGCGTGAGCCCGCTTGGTTATGTCATATGCTTGTCGAGGAACGCCAGCGTGCGTTCCCAGGCGAGCGTCGCGCTCGCATCGTGGAAGCTTGCGCGTTCGTCGCAATTGAAGCCGTGTCCCGCGGGATAGACGTAAATCTCGCAATCCGGCCGCTTCTGTTTGACGATCTCGACATCCGACATCGGAATGCTGGCGTCGGTTTCGCCGAAATGCATCTGCACCGGGCATTTCGGTTTCTCGTCGGCGTATTTGACGATCTGTCCGCCGTAAAAGGCGACGGCGGCCTTCAGGCCGGTGAGGCGGGTTGCGGCGAGAAACGCGGCGCTGCCGCCCATGCAGAAACCGATCACGCCGACCGGGCCCGCCGATTTCACGCTGTCGATGCCGGCCTGGATGTCGAGCAGCATCTTGGTCCAGTCGATCTTGCCGAGGAACGAACGCGCATGCGCGACTTCCTCGGGCGAGTAGCCGGACTGGAAGTCGCGCTCGAAGCGGTCGAACAAGGCGGGCGCCACGGCGACATAGCCTGCGGCGGCGAGCCGGTCGCAGACATTGCGGATATGGCTGTTGACGCCGAAGATTTCCTGCGCGACCACCATCGCGCCCTTTGCGGCGCCGGCCGGATCGGCGCGATAGGCGCCGAGCGAATGATTGTCGGTCGTGGTGAGCGTAAAGTGCTTGCCCAAGGCTCTCTCCCTGATCGCGCGAACGTTTGCCGCAGGCGGCGCTCAGCAGGCCGCGGCCGGCTGCGGCATAGCATGAGACGGTATGAGAGAAAACGCTTGCGCCAGCAGGTCGTAGGAGCGTTTGCGGGCACCGTGATCGTAGATCATGGTGGTGACCATGATTTCGTCGGCGCGGGTTTCGGCTGCGAGCTGCGTAAGCCGCGCCTTCACCATGGCCGGGTCGCCAACCGCGAGCCGTTCGCGATTCTGCGCGATCCGCTGCCGGTCGATCGGCGAATAGTCGTAGGCGAGCGCGACTTCGGGGCTTTCCAGAGGCGCATAGACGCCCTTGGCGCGGCGCACGAAATTCAGATCGATGGTGGAGGCGAGCCGTTCGGCCTCCTCGGCCGTGTCGGCAACCACGGCCGCGGTTCCGAGGATCGCATGCGGCTTTTGTAGATGCTGCGATGGCTTGAACCGGTCGCGATAGAGCCGCATGGCGTCCCTCGCATCGTGGCTGGCGAAATGATGCGCGAAAGCAAAGCCGGCGCCGATCTGCGCTGCAAGCTGCGCGCTGTAGTCGCTGGAGCCGAGCAGGAAAATCGGCGGCAGCGCGACATCATCCGGCATGGCGCGCACGTTGCTGAACGGATGGTCCTTGGGATAGCCGTTATTTTCCAGCAGCAGCAATTCCTGGAAGCGCTCGAGGAAGTCGTCATCGTCGCGAACGTCCTGCCGCCGGCGCAGCGCAAGCGATGTCACATGATCGGTGCCGGGCGCGCGGCCGAGCCCGAGATCGATGCGGCCGGGAAACAGCGCCTCCAGCACCTTGAAGCGTTCCGCCACGGTCAGCGGCGCATGGTTCGGCAGCATCACGCCGCCGGAACCGATCCGCATGTTGCGGGTCGCGGCCGCGATCTGGCCGATCATCAGGTCGGGCGCGGAACTGGCGATATTGGCGAGGTTATGGTGCTCGGCGAGCCAGTAGCGATGATAGCCGAGACTGTCGGCATGGCGCGCCAGATCGATGCTGTTGTGCAGCGACTGGGCGGCTGAGCCGCCGGCGGGAACCGGGGAGAGATCGAGGATCGACAGGATCGTCATGCGGAACGCGGGCGGCTGGAGCGCATATCCGCGCAGTTAGGCCGGATCGACGAAAAAGCCACCCCTCAAATGTGCAGGGGTGTCCGGAGGACACGTCAATTCCGAACGGGCGGTTGTGCGAAGATATTCCAGAATAGAAGCGGAGGCTGTGCGGGCGCGGGCGCCGGGCGCGCGGCGCGGCGGGCAACCTTGGGGCGGGGCGCGGCTTTTTTCGGTGCAGCCTTTTTCGCCCGGATTGTCGGCGCGGGCTTTGGCATGGGGATCGCCGCCGGCTTTGCCGGCAGTGCCGCCTCTGCGCCCTCCGGCCGGCTGGCGATCTGAAATTCGGCCGGCGCGGGTGGAGATGGCTCAGGTGCGGACGGCGCAGGTTCGGAGAGGGCAGCGGCAGGTTGCGTGGCTGCTGGAGCTTCAGGTGCGGATACGATGGGCGCCTCGGTGTCGGGGAGCGGATCGGTGCGCGTCGTTTGCTCGACAATCGATCCGGTCACCGGTGGACTATCTTTTTCCGGCGCGACCGACACAGCAGGGGAGACCGGCGCCTGCAAGTCCGGCGGCAGTTCGAGCGGGGGATAGACGACCGCGATCCGGATATCCGGCTCGGGCGCAGGATCAGGGTCCGGCGGCGCAATGGGCAGCACCGCACTGGATGGTGGCGCGCTGGGGCGTGCCGCGCCCGGCAGCTCGGTGCCGGGAACCGGGACCAATTCCATATCGGGCTTCGGCCGCGGCTCAGGGATCTGCTTGGCGGTCGCCGGCGCGGGTAGATCTCTCGCGGTGGACCGGACCGGCTCAGCCGTGCGGGATGGGGCGGCCGCAGCCGGCTCATCGGTGACGTCACGGACGGGGTTGCGGGACACGCGCGCGGTGACCGCAAAATCAAGGGCCAGGGCCTCGGAGGGTTCGGGCTGACGGGTCGGTTCAGGCCAGCTCAGTGCGATCCGGTTGACCGGCGTATCCTCGAAAGCGGCGAGGGCTTCAGGCCGCTTGCTTGGCTCGGGCATCAGCCGCGACGATACATAGAATCCAGCCCCCATGCTGAGAATGAAGGTCGACAGAACGGCGGCGATGACGATCCGAAGATCGGGAAGCATTCGCGAATCCAGCAGCCAGAAATATATGGAAAGCGCCCGGTTGAAGGCGCGCAGCACGCAAACACGCCAGAGGGGGAGGTAAGCAGGCCGGTGCACAAGCACCGCGCGCCGATTGCTGACCCGTCGAGCCGACAACCATCGGCCGCATCGGCGGAATCCTTGCTGATTCGCGCCGATGCGTCATGCAAATAGTACGGCGAATGTTTGATAAGCCGCAGAAACGAAGGGGAAATCGCTGGCCGCGCGCGGACGTTGATACCATCAGCCACGCGCAATGCGGATTGCGCCGCGGCAGTCTCAGCCGACCGCGGCTCAGCGTGCCGCGGTTGCGCCGGTTGACCGCTCCTTGCCGTCGCCGACCACGACAACCTTGGTGCCGACCTTCACCCGGGAATAGAGGTCTATGACGTCCTCGTTCAGCATGCGGATGCACCCGGAGGAGACGAATTGGCCGATCGTCGACGGCTGATTGGTTCCGTGCACGCGGTACAGCGTTTTGCCGAGATAGAGCGCACGCGCACCCATCGGATTGCTTTCGCCCCCGGCCATGAAACGAGGCAGGTAGGGCTGGCGTTCGATCATTTCCGCCGGCGGATGCCAATCCGGCCATTCGGCCATCCGCGAAATTCTCTCGGTCCCGGACCAGGTAAAGCCTTCGCGGCCGACGCCGATGCCGTAGCGTATCGCAGTGCCGTCGCCGTTGACGAAATAAAGGAAGGTCGCTGCGGTATCGATGACGACCGTCCCGGCCGGCTCCTTGGTCTTGTAGTCCACCACCTGCCGCCTGAATTGCGGCGGCAGCTCTTTCGGCTTGCCAATCTCCGGCTGATCTTCAGGCGGCAGCGCGGCGATGGTGGCCTGGGGAATTGAGCCGGTCGTTCCCGGGATCGTTGTTCCCGGGATCGCCGTTCCCGAATAAGCCGGACGGCGGCCCGCATCGATATCCATCGGAGGGCGCGGCACGCCGAAGCGCGGATCGCCGGCCGGCGGCGGTGCATAAACCGCGGATGGCTGGCCGTTCGGCAGAGGCGGCGCTCCGTAGACGGTCGCCGGAGGAGGAGGCGGCACGTGAACGCCCGCCGGCGCGTTATACGGGGCGGATTGTGGGTCGCGCGGGTCGCTCGGACGGGGGTCGTATGCCGGATTCTGCCCGGCGTAACCGCGATCCGGGGGCGGCGGCAGCAGATCGACGGGCGCAGCCGAGCGCGAACTCGCGTCGTAGGGCACCGATCCTTGCGGGAGCGGAGGCAGAGGCTGACTGTTGATGGCAGGGTCGTATGGGCGCCGGCCGGAAAAGCCGGGCGGCGGCAATCGCGGATCCAGATCGTCGTCCGGTTCGATCGCAATCACGCCGCGCGCGCCATATCCGGGCGGATAGCTGTATTGCGCTTCGACCGGCTCCACCGTGACAAGGCCAAAGGTTGCCAGTGTTGACAACACGAAGAGACGCCGCATGTCCCTGAAGTCCCCCGAAAAAAGTCCATTCGCCTATGCGAGATAGATGGGGCAGCATGAAGGCGCGGTAAACTAGATCCCGGTCAACGAATTTGTGATCCCTCCAGCGTCCAACCGGTCGGCGGTGAGGGAACCTTTTGATTATATCGCCGCGGCGAGCGTTCGGGTGCGGAAAGGGGAATAGCGGCCAGTCGCCGTTGGTTGACGATCCGATCGGGCGTCTCCACTCCCGTTGGCCGAGCGTGCCCGAGGCGAGCAGGGAAGGGGCAATGCCATCCATAGGCGACTGGAAAATTCCGGCAGCGGCGCAGCCGCGGCCCACGGACTATGCCTTCGATCTGCAGCGCACGCTGCAATCCGTGGTCGGGTTGCGCGCGATCATGCCGGCCGATGCCTTCACCGCTGACACCCTCGGCACCGAGCGGGCCGGGCACGGCGTCATCATCGGCGATCGCGGCCTCATCCTCACCGTTGGCTATCTGATCACCGAAGCCGAGCAGATCTGGCTCCATCTCGCCGATGGCCGCGCCGTCCCGGCGACGCCGATCGGGTTCGACCAGGCGACCGGTTTCGGCCTTGTCCAGGCGCTGAGCCGCATCGACGAACCGCCGCTGCCGTTCGGCAGTTCCGCAGCGGTGCGACTGGGCGATCCTGTAGTCGTCGGCGGCGCCGGAGGCATCAGGCGATCGGTCGCTGCCAGGGTGGCAGGAAAGCAGGAATTTGCCGGATATTGGGAATATGTCCTGGACGAAGCCATCTTCACCGCACCGTCGCATCCACATTGGGGCGGTACCGCGCTGATCGGCGCGCGCGGCGAATTGCTGGGCATCGGATCGCTGCAACTCGAAGCCAATAGCGGCCGGGACATCAACATGATGATCCCGATCGACCTGCTCAAGCCCATCATGGACGACATGCTGACTTTCGGAAGCCGCCGCGGTCCGGTGCGGCCCTGGCTCGGGATGTATGTCGCCGACACCGAGGAGCGGATGGTGGTGATGGGGCTTGCCAGCCGGGGGCCGGCTCAGCGCGCGAGGATTGAGACCGGCGACATCGTGGTCGCAGTCAATGGCGAGCGGGTCGAAAGTCTCGCGGATCTGTTCCGGAAAATCTGGGCCATGGGCGATGCCGGGACGAACGTCCCGCTCACGCTTGTGCGCGGCGAGCGCAGTATCGACGTGGTGGTGCAGTCGGCTGACCGCAGCGCATTTCTCAAGCGGCCCCGCGCGCATTGAGATTGCCGCATCTCGAGACTGTTCTATAGCGTTTTCGAGCGAAGTGGGCACCGGTTCGCGTGAAGAAAACGCGTCAACGCAACAACTTAGAGTCTTTTCGCAATTCGAAGAAAAGCGAAAAGACTCTAGTCGAGGGCTGCGGTCTCGAACTGATTGGCTTGCAGCACCATGTCCCCGATCAGGCTTGCGACCGACAGGCGCACCGGCACGAGAAAGCGCGTGGTGCGGACCGGGGCCAGCCAGACCTCGATGTCACGGCCTTCCGCCAGAAACTTGACGAGCTGGCTCGATGAGCGGTGTCCCGAAATCGGCGTGAACTTGATCGAGCAGACCAGCACCGGCCGGCGGACCCCGCTTTCGCCCTTGACGAAATCGTTTCGCTTGAACGACAGCGCGAGGTCGTAGCGGCGCCGTCCGTCGAACATGGCAAGGGTGCGTGAGCATGACGCGGGGGCCAGCGGGTCGGCCTCGGCGCCCGGAATGATGAAGGCCGATAACGGATCCATGACGCCGGACTTGTGTGCATCTGCGATCGGGACGCGATCCGGCTCCGGCGTCGGCTCCTCGACCTTGAGGTTGCGCACCCGCGACCCGTCGAAATCGAACCGTACATTGACCTTCTCGTCCTCGCGCACGACAGCGGAGACAAAGCTTGCGGGCTGCGGGCGTCCGTCGCGGATACGGCCGGCGACATTGACCTTGCCTTCGCCGCTGACCAGGAGGCTGAGAAATCCGGCGACCCGGCCGTCGGCGCCGGTGGTGTACTCGGCGGCGCCAAGCCGTGTCTGCCAGACCAGCTTCCCGATCGCGATCCCGGCCATCGACAAGGTGTAACGCGCCTCGAACTGCGCCTGCGCGGTTGCCGGCGAGACATCGGCGGCGGTCAGCGCGACCAGACCGAAAGCGCCTCTTGCAATGACGTTCAGGACCGTGGACCGCATATCTCTGCCGCTTGCGACGCGGTCTCACGAGAGCCCGCAATGCGATCAACTATAGGTCTTTTGCGGCGGCTTCGCATCCCGAAGGTCAAGTCACGCTCCGGCGCCACTGCGCGCACGGTTAACGCTGCGGCGCCTCAATCGCGAAGCGGCAGCAGCTCGATCGAGTCGACGCGCTGCGGATAGAACGCCAGATATCCGGCGATCTGGCTGACCGCGGCAAATGGCGCTTCGTAGGTCCAGATTGCATTGCTGGAGCCGTGGCCATCGATTGCGATCGAATAATAGGCCGCGTCGCCCTTGTGGGGGCAATGGCTGGTGTGATCCGTGCGCGACAGAAGGCTCATGTCGACATCCTCCCGCGGAACGTAATGGACGGCCGGGTAGGAGGCTTCAGTCAGCGCCAGCGCGCGCCGCGAATCCGCAATCGCACGCCCGCCATGCATGACGCGCACCCGGTGAGCCGCCGGCGCTATCGATATGGGATGGGCGCTATCGGGCGCCTTCATTGGCCGGCCCTTCTATCAATGGCGCACCCGACACGATTCGAACGTGTGACCTTTGCCTTCGGAGGGCAATGCTCTATCCAGCTGAGCTACGGGTGCGTCGGCTCCTCATAGCGCATACCGAGCCGGCGCGGCAATGGCCGGATTTTTCCGGCGCGGCGGGCGAGGCTGCCGGAATTCCGCTATCCTCACCGTTCCAGCCCGTTTCGGAAAATCCGCCATGCGCTATGTTCCACTCGGCGCCAGTAATGTCGCGGTCTCGGTCATCGGACTTGGCTGCATGTCCATGTCCGGGCTTTACGGGCCGGCCGATGACGCCGAAAGCATCGCCACCATCCATCGTGCGATCGATTGCGGCGTGAATTTCCTCGATACCTCGGTGAGCTACGGCTCCGGGCATAATCAGGAACTGATCGGCCGCGCGCTGAAAGGGCGCCGCGCCAAGGCGGTGGTCCATTCCAAGTTTGGAATTCGCCGCGATGCCGACGGCAACATGATCGGGATCGAATGCACGCCCAGGACCGCGCGACGCGATTGCGAGGACAGCCTGCGCCGGTTCGGCTTTGAGATGATCGATATCTTCTGCCCGTCGCGGCCGAGTCCCGCGGAAGCCATCGAGGACACGATCGGCGAACTCGCCCGCCTCCGCGAGGAGGGCAAGATCCGCTTCATTGGCATGTCGGAGGCGGGCGTGTCCTATATCCGCCGGGCCGCGAAGGTGCATCCGCTGGTCTCGCTGCAGATGGAATATTCCTGGCTCTCGCGCGATCTCGAAGCGGAGCATCTGCCGCTCTGCCGGGAGCTTGATATGACGATCATGGCCTATGCGCCATTCGCGCGCGGTCTGATCGCCGGCAATTTCGAGCCGGGCAGGGCGGGCGATACGCGCGGCAACTACGAGCGCTTCAGCGGGGACAACTACGACCGCAACCGGCGTCTGCTCGCTCCGGCACGCGCGATTGCAGCGGATCGCAATATTTCTCTTCCCCGCCTCGCGATGGCCTGGGTGCTGGCGAAGGGCGCGCCGCTGATCGCGTTTCCCGGCTGCAAGACCCGCTCGCATCTGGAAGACATTCTCGGCGCGCTGGAGGTCGAACTGTCGTCCGAGGAGATGCGCGCGCTCGAGGCGGCGTTCCCGCCCGGCAGCGCCGCCGGCAACCGCTACGCTGCTGCGCAATTGGCGGCCTGGCACGGTGCGTGAGGCTGGCGCCGGGCGAACCGGCCCGCACGCTCCTGCATCCGGCGGCCGACTCCCCCGTTCCATTCAGCAATGCAATTAAGGTAACCTGGTGCGCGGCAGCGTGCTCAGGGAGCCAGCACGATTTTGCCGAAATGCTTGTTCGCGCGCATATAGGCGTGCGCCTCGGGAGCCTGTACAAGCGGGAAGATTCGGTCGATCGGCGCGCCGATACGGCCGGCGCTGACGTGCTCCCACAAATCGTCCCGCATCGCGACCATGATGTCGTGGACTTCCTCGATACTGCGGGTCCGGAAGGTGACGCCGACATAATCGATACGGCGGCGGGCATGTTCGTCGAAATCGAATTCCGCCTTCATGCCGGCAAGCCGGCCGATATTGACGATGCGGCCTTTTAGCGCCGTACAGTGCATGGTCTGGTTGAGGGTCGGGCCTGAGAGCATGTCGACGGTCAGGTCGATGCCCTTGCCGTCGGTCGCCTTGAGGACCTGCTCCGGCCAGTCGCCGTCAGCGGTGTTGAGCGAAAGGTCGGCGCCGAACTCCTTCAGTCTCGCGCGCCGCGCATCGTCGGTCGAGGTGCCGACCACAAGCTTCGCGCCAAGAAGCTTCGCCATCTGCAGGCCGATAATGCCGACGCCGGAACTCGCACCGAGCACCATCACGTTGTCACCGGCCTTCATGCGTCCTGCGGTGACCAGAGCGTTGTGCAGGGTGTTGAGGCCGACCGGCAGCGTCGCGGCCTGTTCGAAACTCATCGTCCCGGGAATTTTCAGTGCGCGGCGATAGTCGCAAAGCGCAACCTCGGCGTGACTGCCGGTGGCGTGGCACATGATGCGGTCGCCGGGGCTGAAGCCCGCGACCGCGCTGCCGATGGCGATCACTTCACCGGCAAACTCGATGCCGATCGGCTTGCCGCCGGCCGGAGCTTTGGCGGCGGCAAGATCGGCCCGGTTCAAAGCCGCCGCCTTGACCGTGACGAGCAGATCGGCCGGACCCGGCTCCGGCTCCGGAACGTCCGCAATGACCACGCCGTTCGGAGAGGCAATGCCCGCTTTCATGCACTCGCCCTTGATCTTGTGACCACGGCGTTCAAGCCGGAACGCCTGCTTGCGGCCCTGGATAGGCTGAACGCCGCAAAGCCGTCAAATTTCAGATACTTGCTTTCGAAGAACGTGTTGTCGGAGATCTCGCTGTCGGGGCGCGGTGTCGCGTGGCTCGATATGACGCAAGGCTCTGTCACGAAGCCGATATAGGTTGCAGCTTTCCATATCGCCCCAGGTAACCGATGGCCCTGCGCAACGAAATCCGGCCGGTCTCCAACGTCACAAGCCTGCCGGCGGCAAAGCCGGCCCGCGATGTTCTGGCACAACGGGAAGCGCCCGCGGCGGCTCCGGATGTGCTGTCGGTGCCCTCTTTCGAGAACTGGAACCGCGTGCTGCGGGCGACGGCGGCGCGCATGACGCAGGGGCTCTCTCCCTATGCGCAGGCGGCGGCCTGGTTCGACTGGGCCTCGCATCTTGCGCGCGCGCCCGGGCGGCAGGTCGAACTCGGCATCGCCGCCGCGCAGCTCGGTGTGCTTTACACACGCTTTGTCGCGCAATCGCTTGCCGGCGCCAAGCCTCCGCCGCCTTTCCATGGCCAGCCGCACGATCGCCGCTTCCGCGATGACGCCTGGAACAAAATGCCGCTGGTGTTCTGGCAGCAGGCCTATCTCGCGCAGGAGCGCTGGTGGTGCGAGGCGACCCGCGAGGTCCGGGGCATGAACCCGAAGCGGGCGCGGCGCGTGCGTTTCATGGTCAACCAGATGCTGAATGCGGTGGCGCCGTCGAACGTGCCATGGCTCAATCCGAAAGTCGTGGAAGCCACGCTGCGGGAGAGCGGCGCCAATCTGGTCCGCGGCGCCAGGCACCTTGCTGAGGATGTATCCACCCTGCTGGCCGGCGACGAGCTGCCGGTCCGCAATGGATTCAAAATCGGCAAGGATGTCGCGGCGACGCCCGGCGACGTCGTGTTCCGCAATCATCTGATTGAGCTGATCCAGTATCGCCCGGCGGGTGATGCCGTGATTGCAGAGCCGCTTCTGATCGTGCCGGCCTGGATCATGAAATATTACGTTCTTGATCTTGAGCCGCATAATTCGCTGGTACGCTATCTGGTCGAGCGCGGCTTCACCGTGTTCATGATTTCCTGGCGCAATCCAGGGCCGGAGGATCGCGACATCGCATTCGACGATTATCGTCTGTCCGGGGTGATGGCGGCGCTGGATGTCATCAACACCATCGTTCCCGGCCGAAAGGTCCATGCCTGCGGCTATTGCATCGGCGGTACGCTGCTGTCGATTGCGGCGGCGACGATGGCGCGCGACGGCGATGAGCGGCTCGCCACCATCGCGCTCCTCGCCGCACAGATCGATTTCAGCGAAGCCGGCGACCTGATGCTGTTCGTCGACGAGAGCCAGATTGCCTATCTCGAAGACATGATGTGGGACCAGGGCGTGCTCGATACCCGGCAGATGGCGGGCGCCTTCAGAATTTTGCGGGCGAACGATCTGATCTGGGCGAAGGCCGTCAACGAGTATTGGCTGGGCGAACGCGAAAAGGCCACCGCGCTCGGCGCCTGGAGCGCCGACCGCACCCGGATGCCGTCGCGTATGCATTCGCAATATCTGCGCGCGCTGTTTCTTGAAAACCGCATCACCGCCGGGCGCTATGCGGTCGAAGGCCGCGTCATCGCCTTGAAGGACATCCATGCGCCGATGTTTGTGGTCGGCACCGAGAGCGACCACATTGCGCCCTGGCGCTCGGTCTACAAGATCAGCCTGTTCACCGACAATGAGCTGACTTTCGTTCTGACCAATGGCGGGCACAATGTCGGCATCGTATCGGAGCCGGGCCGCAGCGACCGTCACTATTCGTTCGGGACGCGCCGTGCCGGCGACCGCTATGTCGATCCGGATAGCTGGCTTGCGAATGCGTCGCGCGCAGACGGGTCGTGGTGGCCCGCGCTGGCCGACTGGCTCGCCGCGCGCAGCAGCGCAGACCGCGCGCCGCCGCCGCGGCTCGGTGCGCCGGATCGCGGATTGCCGCCGTTGGGACCGGCGCCTGGAGCCTACGTCTATCAGCGTTAAGCAGCAATCGCGCGCCGGGAATTCAGCGCGCGATGCGCTGGACGCGGCCGTGCAGTTCGGACAAATCGCGGGAGCCGAGGAAGGCGAGATTGCGATGGATTTCGCTGCGCAGGAGGTCGATGGCGCGGCGCACGCCGTCGGCTTCGCCGATCGCAGCGGCATAAAGGAACGGCCGTCCGATAAAGACGAAGTCGGCGCCGAGCGCCAGCGCCTTGAGGACATCGCTGCCGCGACGGAGGCCGCTGTCCATCATGACGGTCATACCCTGCGCGACCTCGGCGATGCGCGGCAACACGCGCAAGGGAGCGGCAGCGCCATCGAGTTGCCGGCCGCCATGATTGGAGACGATGATTCCGTCGCATCCGGTCTGGCGTGCGGTTTCTGCATCCGAGGGCGACAGAAGACCCTTGACGATGAGCTTGCCCGGCCAGCGCTCACGGATCCACGCGAGATCGCGCCACGACAACGAGTCCCGCAGATGCGCGCGCACCGCCGCGTTCGAAAAGACCGCCATGCCGCGTTCGGCGCCGGAATTCTCGTAATAAGGCATGCCGTGATGCCGCAATGTGCGCAACGCGGTGCCGAACAGCCAGCGCGGATGGGAGATACCGTCGAACGCAAGTTTCAGCGATGGCCGCAACGGTGACGTATAGCCCGCACGGACGAGATTTTCGCGATTGCCGCCGACCGGCACGTCGGCCGTGACGACGAGATGCCTGAAGCCTGCCGCCTCGATGCGGCCGATCAAGGCAGCAATGGCGTCGCGCTGCACCGGCAGATAGGCCTGAAACCAGGCTTGCGGATTGGCTTTCGCCACCTCCTCCATGCGCACGAGCGATGCGCCGCTCAAAATAAACGGCACATTCTCCGTCGCGGCTGCCGATGCCAGCGCGAGATCGGCCCGGTAGCCGGCAAGTCCGGCGCCGCCCATCGGGGCGATGCCGAACGGCGCACTGAAGCTTCCGCCGAACAACGTCTTTGTGGTGGTCCGGGCCGATACGTCGATCAGGACGCGGGGATGAAAGTCGTAGTCCTGAAACGCGGCGCGGTTCTCATGCCGTGAGGCGTTGGTCTCCACCGCGCCGGAAATGAACGAGAAGATGCAATGCGGCAGATAGCGCTTTGCAGCCGGTTCGAGGTCTTCCAGCGACAGGATATCACGCAGCTTGCTGCTCAACACGGGCGGCGCGGCCGCTGCGGGACTGCGGGTGACGTCACGCATGTCCGAGCACTTTGCGGAAGCGTTCGCGGAAGGCCGGAAGCGCCTCGGGATTGAGCATCCGCTGTGGATCGCCGCCGCGCAGGATGGCGATCAGCTGCTCCGCGGCCATGATGGCGAGACGCCGCCGCGCCGAATGGGTCACGCCGGCGGTATGCGGGCTTGCGATCACATTGGGCAGGGAGAGCAGCGGATGGCCGGGCTCGGGCGGTTCCGTCTCCCAGACATCGACGCCCGCGCCGGCGAGATGCCCCGATCTGAGCGCGTCGTAGAGCGATGTCTCATCGTGAATACCGCCGCGGGCCGCCGTGACAAAGAACGCGCCCTGCTTCATCAGCGCATATTCGCGCGCCCCGATCATGCCGCGGGTCTCCGGCGTCAGCGGGCAATGCAGGGAAACAAAGTCGGAGCTTTGCAGCAGTTCCGGCAGATCGACCTTGCGTCCGCCGCGGGCGGCGATTGTCTCGGCATCGAGATAAGGGTCGTAGGCCAGCACCGGCATCGCGAACAGGCCGCTGCACAATTCCGCGACCCGCGATCCGGTATTGCCGAAACCGACAATGCCCACGGTCTTGCCGTAGAGGTCGTCGCCCATATAGGCGACGCGGTCGTCGATGCGCGCGATCCGCATCGCCCGGTCGGTCTCGGCAATGCGCTTGGCGAGCGAGAGCATCATGCCCAGCGTATGTTCGCCGACGGCTTCGCGGTTGCCCCCGGTCTGGTTGACCGCAATCACGCCGGCCGCGGTACAGGCTGCGAGGTCGATCGCGTCGAAGCCGGCGCCGCTTGCCGACACCACGACCACGTTGGGGCACGCCGCCAGCAATTCGCGTCCCACCAGCAGATGGTCGGGAATGTCCGAGCGCGCGGAATCGACCTGGATCGCGTGCGTTGCCGCAAGATTTTCACACAGCGCCGAAAGCGGCCTTTCGCGGTCGATCCGGGTCAGCGCGAGGTCGCCGCAAGCCGCGATGGTCTGGTCGAAAGCGGGGTGGATGAATCCGCCAATGAAGGAGATGCGTTTGGGGTTGCTCACCATCAAAATCCGAAGCGTTCAGTCTGCGTATGCCGACATATCAGCATAGTGATATTTGCCTCCCGGAGGCGAATTCACTGTTTCCATTGTGCCGGACCCGTCATCTTTAACACTACACAGAATAAGAGACAGATGGTGACGTCAACCGTCGGCAAGCGTCAAAACCTTTCGGGAGGATCAACGTGAGAACCATGTTGTCAGTGATCGCCATTGCACTTGGAACAAGCCTTGTCGTTCCGACTGCACAAGCGCAACCCTTTCCGAGCGGGCCGGTGACTCTGATAGTACCCTATCCGCCGGGCGGTCAGATCGATACGCTGGCGCGCATGATACAGCAGAAGCTGCAGCCGGTGTTCGGACAGCCGGTGGTGGTGGAGAACAAGCCCGGCGCCGGCGGCAACCTCGGCACCTCCCAAGCGCTGCGAGCGGCGCCCGACGGCCACACTCTCGTCCTCACCACCGACGGGGTAATGACTCTCAATCCCTTACTCTACTCCAATGTCGGCTTCGATCCCGCAGCAGCGACGCCACTCACCCTCTCCACCGAGACAGTGGTGGGCATCGCCGTTCACAATTCGGTACCCGCCAAAAACATCCCGGAGCTTATTGCGTACGCCAAAGCCAATCCCGGCAAGGTGACGTTCGGGACCTCGGGAGCACCGCAGCAGATTATTGGCGAGATGTTGAATCGGCTCGGCGGGGTGCAGATGCAGCACGTACCCTATAAGGGCGTGGCGCCGGCGCTCACCGATTTGGTCGGTGGCCATATCAATGTTGTGATCGCGACCATAACGTCAATCCTGCCGCATGTCGGCTCCGGCGCGATCCGGGTGATCGCAGTTTCCGGGAAGCAGCGCTTCCAGCAGTTGCCCGATGTGCAGGCGATTGCGGAAACCTATCCGGAAATCGTGGTCGCGACCTGGTCCGGTTTTTTTGCCCCTCCCGGAACGCCAAAACCGATTTCCGACCGGCTGAACGCCGAGCTGGTCAAGGCGCTGAAAGATCCGGAGATCGTCGCAAGGCTGGCGAAGACCGCCGAGACCGTGGCGGCCACTTCTTCGGAGGCGGCGCGCGCCCGCCTGAAGGAGGATACCGATCGCTGGGCCAATTACCTAAAGCAGGTCAAGATCAAGATGGAGCAGTAACTCAGCTCCGAACCAATAGCGCGCGCATTCGGGCCCATGCTCGACGGGCCATTTCCTTCAACACCCGAACCGCCAGCGCCGGCGCCGACAGCGCATTCGCTCGAGCAGACGCCGGCGTCGATGCGGCGGGGTGGTCTGATGGAGCAGCTAAGCCTGCGGCAAAGCGGGCGGCGAATTCATCGAGGATGACTTTCGCAACGGCCGGTCCTCCGGTGCGGGCGAAGTCTTCCAGCACGCCCTGCAGCTCTGCGGCCGAAACGATGTTGACCCGTGTCATCGGGTTTTGCGTATCGGCGGGCTTCGCGTCATGCAGTATGTATGTGACGCGCACCTTGAAGCGCGCAGCGCGCTGATCCGACGATCCTTGGCCCTGCAGCACGCCGGACTTCGCCGCCTCGTCGATCTGCGCGATCATCTTGCCGCGGAACACCAGCCGCTTCGGCCCGAAGGATACGGTGATGGACCCGTGATAGCTGCCGTCTTCGCCGCGCCCCTCGATTGCCGCCCCGGGAAGATACCGCGCCATGCGTTCAATGTCGGAGAAGGCGGCAATGACCGTCTCGATGCGGCCGGGGACAAGGATGTCGCCTTCCCACCTCATTGTGGACGCAATAGCGGAGCGCGGTTATCCAAGCCGAAGTGCAGCTTGCGATAAGTGTCGCTGACCGTGGTCGGCGAAAGCCGCGCATCAATGACAAACACGCCGCCCTTGGCGATCCCCGCTTTTAGCGCCGCGCCGATGCTATTCTCATTCTGCAACACGACGCCGTCACCCCCGAAGCTGCGAACGAGCGCAACGAAATCCGGGTTCGACCATTTTGCCAGAGAAGGTTCGAACCCCTTGGCCCGAAGCTTATGCACCTCGGCGCCGAACGCGTTATCGTTCATGATCACCACCGCAAGCGACAGACCCTCACGCTGGGCGGTCTCCAGTTCCTGGATATGAACCATGAGGCTGCCGTCGCCTTCAATTAGGACGGTTGGCCGGCCGTCCCTGGTGGCTGCCACGCCGACGGCCTGGATCAATGCCTGTCCGATAGACCCGAACTGGTAAGTAATGATCTGTTCGGCCCGCCGCGGCAGTTGCAGATACATCACGACGAATCCGAGATAGTGGCCAACACCGGTGACGACCCGAACGTCCTCGGGGAGCCCGGCGCCGAGCTTTTGCATAAGTTCCCGCGGATCGAGGCCGTCTTTCGGCTTTTCGAGCGGGGCCGGAGTAGCCTTTAGGGTCATTTCGGTTTCGGCCGTGCGATAGCCGGACTTGCGAACCTGCCGCGCCTCCAGCATGCTGGTCAGCATGGCGGCTGCGTTTTTTGCATCGCCGCGTACAAACAGGCCGGGCAGTGCGCCGATCTCCTCGGGAGCCGGCTTAATATCGATACGCGCGACCTTGGCGTCCGGAAAGAGGAGGCCCCCTTCGGTGGTGAAATATCCAAGTTCCGCCCCGATTCCGAGTACGAAGTCGCAATCGGCAAACAATTTCTCGGTCGGGGCGCTGGCGAACGCACCGGCAACGCCGATGTCGTATGCATGGCCGGAAAAGAAACCCTTGTTCGGAAGCGTCGTCGCAAGCAGTGCGCCACATGCTCCGGCGAGCGCGACGATCTCGTCATGCGCTTGCGACAAGCGTGCTCCGCGCCCTGCGATAATGATCGGACGCTTGGCGGAGATCAGAGCTTCCATGACCGGTGCGAGCGATGTCTCGCTTGCGATTACCGGTTCGGTCGGGGTGATGAAGTTGCGGGAGGGATTGTAGTCGAAACCGAAATCCAGTGTCTGGAACTGGACGTCGATCGGGAGGTCCAGCAACACCGGGATGCGATGCACGCGCGCTGCATAAAAAGCTTCCGCGATCTGGGCTTCGGCAGTGTCGGCGCTTGTCACCTCTTGATAGCGCGCACCACAGATTTCGCCAAACTTGCGATGGTCGATGAACTGGGTGCGGTCCTTGGCATTCTTGCCCTGCGCGCCGAGCGCCAGGACCATCGGGGTCCGGTTGCGGCAGGCGACCGTGAGCGGCGTCGCGGTCTGGGTCAGGCCTGGTCCCCATGTCACGGTGGCGATAGGGAGTTTGCCGTTGGCACGGAAATAACCATCCGCCATTCCGACCGCCGCGGCTTCATGTCGAGCCGAATAAATACGTATGCCGGGGTAACGCGCCAGTGCACCCCAGAACGGCATGTTGCCGTCTCCCATCAGGCCGAAAATGGCTTCGCAGCCCTCTTCGACAAACGCTTTGGCGATAGCATCGTAAACCAGCATCCCGTCACCTTCGTTAGCTCTGTAACGCACGCAAACTAGCAATTGTGCTGCGCGGTGCGAGCGCTGCCGGGCGAATATCAGCGGGGTGATGGCGGTCTTTCGTGTGAATTGGGACATCCGGCAAGAAGGGTCGTCGGCCGGCCAACCGCAGTGCCGGCCCGGGCAATAAAATTGCAGGCGCCGCTAAAGATTGCGGTGAAGGTCGGTCTGCTGGTCGATCGTGCCGGTGGTTCGTCTCGATTGTTCGGCGAAAGCTTGTACCGCCCCGTACAAAATGTCGATCAGCGCGGCCTGACGCGCTCGGATACGCTCGGTGCGCCCGGCGACCCCGATCGCGACCGGCGGATGGTCCGGAATCCGCGGCATCAACATTGCGATACCGCTGGCCCCGGGCGTCGCCTCCTCGTGGCAGACCGCGTAACCGCAGCCACGGATCGTTTGGATTTCCTTCAGCAGCGTGGTCAGATTCACCGACGGACGACTTTCGCCGGCATTGATTCGGCGTACGAGCGCGCCGATTTCCGCATTCGATTTCAAGCTGAGCAGCAGCTTTCCGGTCGCCGTATGTCCGATCGGACGCAGCGTGCCGGATCGATGATGCAGCGGCATTGCATGCGCGGGCGATTCCAGCGTATGAATATACTGGACGTGCACGCCGTTCTGCATGCCGAAAACCACCTCCTCTCCCGTGCGTGCCTGCAATTCGAAAGCCAGCTTGGCGAGATCGCCCGAAAAGAAAAAACCGCGGGTGATTTGGGCGCCGAGAAGCGCAACCCGCGCGGTCGGCGAGTAGCGCCGTTGTCCAGTGTCGTAATTCAGGTAGCCGAGGGCATGCAGGCCCTTGAGCAAAACTGAAGTGCTGGATTGCGGATAGCCGAGGTTGCGCACGATATCCATCACCGAGAGCGGTGTGCGTCGCTCGCCGAAAAGCTCGAGAATTTCGAAGGCCCGCTCGGCCGATTTTGCCGTGGAGGAGGTCATGTCGCATTATCCGCGCGACAGTGACAGAACACAATATCGCACAAGCTGCCGTCTGTTTTGTACAGTGCGGGAACCGTTGTATGTATCGGCCAATTGTCGGAGCTCCGGCGCATGTCCAAGATCGTCGAGCGCACGCTCGATTTCATCGAACTGTTTGCGAACGAACGCCGGCCGCTGTCGCTTTCGGATATTTCGCGGATGCTCGGCATTCCGGCCTCGAGCTGCCATGACGTATTACGGGCGTTGCTGGCGCGCGGCTATGTTTATGAAATCGGGCCGCGCGCAGGATTTTATCCGACGGTGCGCCTCTTCAATCTGGCCAGAACGATTTCCGACCACGATCCGATTCTGCTTCGGGCCGAATTGCTGCTGCGCAAGACGCGCGACACCATCGACGAGTCGGTATCGCTCGCCAAGGCCGGCAAGACCAATGCCACTTATCTGCTGGTGCTGGAGCCGAGCCATGCCTTGCGCTTCATGGTCGCGGTCGGTTCCGAGGTGCGCAGTCTGCACGCGACTTCTGCGGGAAAGGCGTTTCTTGGGAGCCTGAGTCCGGAAAAATTCGAGGCCTATCTGAAGACCGCCAAACTCGAACCGATGACGCGAAACACCATCCGGTCCAAATCGGCCTTGCGCGAGGATATCGAGGCGTCGAAGCGGCGAGGCTATTTCCTCAATCGCGAGGAAAGCGTCGAGGATGCGACCACGGTGTCCTCCTTATTCGGCTGGAACGGCGCGCATTACATCGTGACGATCGCGGGCCCAACGTCGCGCATGGCCGGCAAGCTCGACCGGGCTGCCAAGCTCGCCATGGACGCGTGCAAGACCCTGGGCGATGGCCGATAGACTTTGCTACGCGACGCGGGTCGCCGCCTGCGCGCGTATCCGCCTCCAGCATTTGACTCGGGTTTCCCGCGAACCTACAACTAATTCGAAATAGCGTCATAATGTTCGCAATAGCGAATTTGGAGGACGGGTGAAGACGTCCGGAACACCCAGGGCAAAACCCCCTGCGAAAGCGAGCGGCCCGCTATCGGGCATTCGCGTCATCGACCTGACGACGGTGGTGATGGGGCCGTCGGCGACCCAAATTCTCGGCGATCTCGGCGCCGACGTCATCAAGGTCGAGTCCGCGGGCGGCGATTCCATGCGCTGGATCGGTCCCAATCGCACCGAGGGCATGGGCCCGCTCTATCTCAACGCCAATCGCAACAAGCGCAGTATCGTGCTCGATCTGAAAGACGCAGACGACCGTGAGGCGCTGCTGTCGCTCCTGCCGTCCGCCGATGTGTTCGTCTCGAACATGCGGCCGCAGGCGATGGCGCGGCTTGGTCTCGGCTACGACGCGATCGCCGCCGTCAAGCCCGACATCGTGTATTGCCTCGCGGTCGGATACGGGTCGGACGGTCCGAATGCCGGGCAGGCGGTCTATGACGATCTCACCCAGGCCGGAAGCGGCATCGCCGGATTGTTCCAGGCGATCGACGGCGCGCCGCGCTATGCACCGGTGAATATCTGCGACCGTGTCGTCGGGCTCTATCTCGCCATTGCCATCATCAGCGCGCTGCATCACAGGGCGCGGACCGGCGAGGGCCAGCAGATCGAAGTGCCGATGCTGGAGACCATGGCGCAATTCGTGCTCGCCGATCATATGGGCGGCGGGGCGTTCGTGCCGCCGCTCGGACCAATGGGCTACAAGCGATTGCTGTCCCGGGTGCGTGGGCCTTATCCGACCAAGGATGGCTATCTTGCGCTGGTCGTCTACACCGACAAGCATTGGCGCGCATTTTCGGCGATGGCCGGGCAGCCCGATCTGCTCGACACCGATCCGCGGTTCCGGACGCAGGAAACGCGCACGCAGCACGCAGAAGACATGGGGCATTACCTCAAGGCGCACCTGCCGCGGAAAACGACTGCGGAATGGATCGCCGCTTTGCGCGAAGCCGACATTCCGGCCCATGCGGTGAACCGGATCGAGGATTTGTTCGACGATCCGCATCTGAAGGCGGTGGAGATGTTCACCGAGATGGAGCATCCGACCGAAGGCAGGGTGAAGGTCGCGCGTTTCCCTGTGAAGTTTTCAAAGACGCCGGCTCAGATCCGTTGCCTTGCTCCCAATCTCGGCGAGCACACCGACGAAATCCTTCCCGCGCGCGCCAAGAGGCGTGCCGCACTACGCAAAGCAAAAGCCGGCACCGGGAGCTGACGCTGTGAAAACCTTCGACGCCCTCTGCAACACGCCGGAACGGCGCGAGATCCGCGACGCCGTGCGGGCGATCTGCGACCAGTTCGATGACGATTACTGGCTGGAAAAGGACAAGGCGCACGCCTTCCCGTTCGAATTCGCCAAGGCGATGGCCGATGGCGGCTGGCTCGGCATCGCGATGCCCGAAGAATATGGCGGCGCGGGACTTGGCGTGACCGAAGCTGCGATCATGATGCAGGAGGTGGCGCATTCGGCCGGCGCGTTCGCGGCCTGTTCGACCATCCACATCAACATTTTCGGTCTGCATTCCATCGTCAAGCACGGCACTGACGCGCAGAAGAAGGCATGGCTGCCCTCGATCATCGACGGTTCGTCGCGCACCTGTTTCGGCGTCACCGAGCCCGATGCCGGTCTCGATACGTCCAAGATCAAGACCCGCGCGGTGCTGAAGGGCGACCGCTACATTGTCAACGGTCAGAAAATCTGGACGTCGACCGCCCAGCAGGCCGACAAGATCGTGCTGCTCGCACGGACTGTGCCGATCGAGGAATGCAAAAAGCCGACTGACGGGTTGACGCTGTTCTATACCGACTTCGACCGCTCCAAGATCGAGGTGCGCGAAATCCTGAAAATGGGACGGCACGCGGTCAATTCGAACCAGACCTTCTACGACAATTACGAAGTGCCGGTGGAGCACCGCATCGGTGAGGACGGCAAGGGCTTCCGCTATATCCTCGACAGCCTCAATCCCGAGCGCATCCTGAATGCCGCCGAGTGTGTCGGCATCGGACGGCGCTGCCTCGAAAAGGCGGTGAAATATGCCGGCGAGCGCGTCGTGTTCGGCCGTCCGATCGGTCAGAACCAGTCGATCCAGCATCCGCTGGCTGAGAACTGGACGGAATTGCTGGCTGCCGAGTTGCTCACGCTGCGCGCAGCGGAACTGTATGACAGCGGACAGCCATGCGGTGCGGAAGCGAACGCGGCGAAATATTTCGCCGGCGATGCTGCCTTCAAGGCTGCGGACCAGGCGGTGCGCACCCATGGCGGCATGGGCTATGCGGCGGAATTCCACGTCGAGCGCTATTTCCGCGAGGCCGTGGTGATGCGGCTCGCGCCGGTGTCGCGCGAGATGGTGCTGAACTTCCTGGCCGAGCGCGAACTCGGCCTGCCGAAGTCGTACTGACGGGAGCCGCGCGTGGCGGAAAAGGTCATCAACATCGGCGGCGCCTCGGGCGCCTGGGGCGACAGTCCGATGGCGATCCCGCAATTGCTGACGGCCGACGTCCATTACCTGATGATGGACTATCTCGCCGAAGTCACGATGTCGCTTCTCGCGCGCGCACGCATGAAGGATCCGAATGCGGGCTTCCCGCCTGACTTCGTCGCCTATCTGAAGCGCTCACTGCCCGAGATCGCGAAGCGCGGGATCAAGGTCGTCAGCAATGGCGGTGCGGTCAATCCGCAGGGCGCCAAACGGGCGCTGGAAGCCGTCTGCGCCGAACTCGGACTGTCGCTCAACATTGCCGTGGTCGAAGGCGACGATGTGCTGCCGCATCTCGATGCGTTGCGCGCGACCGTGCGAGAAGCCTCGACCGGAGAAGCCTTGCCGCCGAAGCTTCTCACCGCCAACGCCTATCTCGGTGCGCTGCCGATTGCCGCCGCGCTCGATCGCGGCGCCGATATCGTCATCACCGGGCGCTGCGCCGATTCGGCGCTTGCGCTCGGCATCCTGATGCACGAATTCGGCTGGAAGGCCGACGACTACGACAAACTCGCAGCGGGCAGTCTGGTCGGTCATATCCTCGAATGCGGTCCGCAATCGACCGGCGGCGTGCATACCGACTGGGACAAGGTGCCGGGCTGGGAGAATATCGGATACCCCATCGCCTCCTGCAAAATCGACGGCAGCTTCGTGCTCTGGAAACCCGACAATACCGGCGGATTGATCGTGCCGGCCTCAGTTGCCGAGCAGGTCCTCTACGAGGTCGGCGATCCGGCCGCCTACATGCTTCCCGATGTGGTCGCGGATTTCACGCAGGTGCAACTCGAACAGGTCGGCGAGAACCGCGTGCGCATCTCCGGCGCGAAGGGCTACCCGCCGACATCGCAATACAAGGTCTCCGCCACGTATCAGGACGGCTGGCGCGGCGTCGCCACGGTGTCCATCGTCGGCCCCGATGCGGTCGCGAAAGCAGAGCGGACCGCCGAAGCGCTGCTCGCCCGCGCGCGCATGCTGTTCCGTCAGCGCCAGCTTCCCGATTTCACCGCAACGCACACCGAGGTGCTGGGCTCGGAGTCGGCCTACGGCCCGAAGGCGAATGCGCGCGGCGTGCGCGAAGTTCTGCTGCGGCTCGTGGTCGATCATGCCGAGCGCGAAGCCATCGATATCTTTGCGCGCGAACTCGGCTCCGTCGGCATCAGCTTCGCCCAGGGGACCACGGGAATTCTGTCGGGCCGGCCGAAGCCCACGCCTGTGGTGCGGCTGTTCACCTTCTTTGTCGATAAGGCCGCGCTGGGCGCACCGACGGTGCAGATCGGAGACGACGAGCCGTTTGATGTCGAGGTTCCCGCGCAAGGCGGCTATGCGGCTGCTACGGCAATGCACCGGTCTTCGGACGCCGCCGGGCCGGACGGAACGGAATCCGAAATCACGCTGCGCGCGCTTGCGGTTGCGCGCTCTGGTGACAAGGGCAATTCATCCAACATTGCGATCATCGCGCGCGATCCGAAATACGTGCCGCTCCTCCGCCGCGAGGTGACGCCGGAGAAGATGGCGGCGCATTTCGAGGGCCTCGTGCATGGCAAGGTCACGCGCTACGAGGCGCCGGGCTTGCACGCCTTCAACTTCCTGCTCGAAGATGCGCTTGGCGGCGGCGGCATGGCATCGCGGCGCATCGATCCGCAAGGGAAGGCCTTCGGCCAGATGGCGCTCGAAATGAAAATCAGAGTGCCGCGCGCGCTGGCCAAAGAACTGGAGCCGTAGCCGTGCGTATCTGCATTTACGGTGCCGGTGCGAGCGGCGGCCACTTCGCGGTGCGTCTGGCGCTTGCGGGGCACGATGTCTCGGTAATTGCGCGCGGTCCGCATCTTGCGGCAATCAAGCAGCACGGACTGCTCTTGCGGACCGGAAAGGACGCGCTCTCGGCCCAAGTTGCGGCAGGCGACAGCCCGGCGCCATTCGGTCCGCAGGACGTGGTGATCGTTGCCACCAAGGCGACAGCTTTGCCGGTGATTGCCGCACAGATCGGGCCGCTGGTCGGCAAGGATACGCTCGTCATTTTCCCGCAGAACGGCATGACCTGGTGGTATCCGGTCGGCCTGCCGGCATCGCATCCCAAGCCGCCGGCTATTCCGATCTTCGAACTTGCCAAACCGTTCCTCGCGGCGATGCGGCCCGATCAGGTGCTCGGCGGCATCATCTATTCGGCGAACGAGGTGGAGGCGCCGGGTGTCATCAAGAACAATTCGCCGGCGCATAACCGGATGGAGATTGCGCCCATCGATCAGGCAAGCGCGATGCGCGACACGCTTAGTGCGCTGCGCGCTGAATTCGAAAGCGCCGGCATTCTGTCGCCCGATCCGGGCGACATCCGCGCCGCGGTCTGGACCAAGCTCGTCAACAACATGAGCGGCTCGACCATCGGTCTTGCCACCGCAAGTCCCTCTGACGGCGCGCGCAAGGATGCCGCATTGTCCGAAATCTACCGCCGGGTCATGCGCGAAGGCCTGAGCATTGCCGCCGCGCACGGCTATCCTCTCGATCTCGACCCCGACCGCATGCTGGCGCGACTATTAAATCATAAAGCGTCCCTCTTGCAGGACTATGAGCAGCATCGTCCGATGGAGGTTGCCGAGATCGTCCTTGCGCCGGTCGCCTTTGCACGCGCGGCAAAGATCGCAACGCCGACGCTCGATACCATCGCCGCAATCGTGACCAAGCTCGCGAAGGACCGCGGACTGATTGCTGCCGATTTGGGTGTTGATCTGTAGCCAGGGTTGAGCGAAGCAATAGCCGGGCGTTGCGGTCTCGGCGTCCGGGTCGTGCTAACGCGTCACGACAATGAAATCGGTGAAGTTTGCGGTCTCCGTTCCGAGACCGTGATCGGATACGATCAGCGAGGCTCCTGCGGTGACGTATTCGGAAATGCGTTCCACCACCTCGGGCGCAATCTCGATGCGGTCGAGCGCAGCGGCGGCGCTCAGGCTCGGGATCGGCGTCGGCTCCGGGGCCACCGCGGCCGGCTTGACCGGCACCTCGATCTGCCGCCCGTACCGGTCCAGGATTTTGCGGGTCTTGATCCTTTCCGTCTGCGGCAATTCCTGCGGCATGGTCACCGCGGTCCAGCGCAATTCCTTGTCGTTGCCGTCCTGGGCGATCGCGCTGAAGACATGCGTGCCGAAATTCTCGCTCGCGTCCTTGAACGACACCTCCGCGCTGAACAGCGGCACGAAGTGCTGGCGCACGTAAAGCCGCTTCTCCTTCTTGCTGATGAAGACCGAGATCGGGCCTTTCGGCGGCGCCTTCTTCTGCTTTGCGTCGAGGGACTGGACAAAGCTCGCAAAAATGGGGGCCGGAATATCCGCAGGCCGCGGATAGATCGATGCGGTGGCTTCGGACGCTGCTTCGGTTGCCGGGACGGACAGATCCGCTGCGGCGCTTACCTCGACGCTCTGTGGAGCGTTATTGGAGCCCTCTCCGGCCGGCTCGCCGGCGCCGTCGGTTGCAATGGTGCCTGCGTTTGCGGTGCGCAGGCGCGCCGACGTCGTGTCCAGGGTCTTGCGCAGGTCGGGCGGCGCTTCGGCCGTTGCGGGGGCGGGCCTCGGCTGGAACAGCAGGGGATGCGCAATCTCGAACGGCGTTACATCCTCGCGCGAGACGATCACACGGGTATTCATCCTGACGTGTTGCCAGAGATAGCTTGCATAGCTTTCCGGCAGGCGGATGCAGCCATGCGAGGCGGGATAGCCGGGCAGGGCACCCTCATGCAGGGCGATCCCCGACCAAGTCAGCCGCTGCATATAGGGCATCGGCGCGCCGCTATAGATGTTCGAGCGGTGATGCCGGCTGCGTTGGATGATGCTGAAGACGCCAAAGGGTGTCGGGTGCGTGGCCTTGCCGGTCGAGACCGGCGATTGCGACACCAGCTTGCCGCCCACGTAAAACGATACGTTTTGCGACCGGACCGACACGATGAGCATGTGTGGCCCCGGCGGCGGCGGTGCGAGTTTGACCGCCTCGCGCGGCTTGCCGGTCGGCCTGCGTGGGGCTTCGGAGCGGGGCGGCAGGCGGCGCGGGTCCGGCCGGCGGCTCTCGAGCCTCGGCGGGGGCGGCGGCGCATAAAAATAGGGATCCCGGTAATATGGATCCCGATAAAAGAAGCGGTCCTGCGCGGCTGCGTCCGAGATCGGCCAGGAAACGCAGGTCAGCGCCAACAGGCCGATTCCGGGCAGCCGCACCGCCGACGGGCCGGCAAAAATGTTACTCTGGTTACGCACCACTGAACCTCGCCGCCGAAAAACCGCATCCTAGGCGCCGAATCCGAATAGAAAGTTAGCTAATGCAACTTCCGCGGTATTCCGGGCGGCTTCAGGCGATTCCAGCTGAGTGTTGCATTTACGGTAAATATCTGACCGATAGCGGTCAGACAGGATCCCGCAGGAGATCGACATGAGTCAGGCCGCAGAGAAACTGAGCACCCCCCGCCCCGGTTCCATCAAGGACGTCCATTTCGACTGGGAGGATCCGCTCGATCTGGAAGGCGAACTGACGGAAGAAGAGCGCATGGTCCGCGATACCGCGCGCGGCTATTCGCAGGACAGGCTGATGCCCCGGGTGATCGAGGCCTATCGCGACGAAAAGGTCGACCGCGAGCTGCTGCCCGAGATGGGCGCGCTGGGTCTCCTCGGCCCGACCATCCCGGAGGAATATGGCGGTGCGGGCCTCGGCTACGTTGCCTATGGTTTGATCACCCGCGAGATCGAGCGGGTCGACTCCGGTTACCGCTCAACGCTGTCGGTGCAGTCGTCGCTGGTGATGTATCCGATCTATGCCTACGGCACCGAGGCGCAGAAGAAGAAATACCTGCCCAAGCTCGCCTCCGGCGAGATGGTCGGATGTTTCGGCCTGACCGAGCCGGACCACGGCTCCGATCCCGGCTCGATGGTCACGCGCGCCGAGAAGGTGCCGAACGGCTACCGGCTGACCGGCGCCAAGATGTGGATTTCAAATTCTCCGATCGCCGATATCGCCATCGTCTGGGCGAAACTCGACGGCAAGATCCGCGGCTTCGTCGTCGAGCGCGGCACGCAAGGATTCACGACGCCAAAGATCGAAGGCAAGCTGTCGTTGCGCGCTTCGGTCACTGGCGAGATCGTGCTCGATAACGCGTTCGTGCCGGAGGATGCGCTCCTTCCGAATGTGTCGGGTCTTGCCGGTCCGTTCGGCTGCCTCAACAACGCCCGCTATGGCATTGCCTGGGGCGCCATGGGCGCCGCCGAATTCTGCTGGCACGCGGCGCGGCAATACACGCTGGATCGCAAGCAGTTCGGCCGCCCGCTCGCCGCCAATCAGCTGATCCAGAAGAAGCTCGCCGACATGCAGACCGAGATCACGCTCGGCCTGCATGGCGCGCTGCGCCTCGGCCGCCTGATCGAGGCAGGGCGCGCCGCCCCGCCTGCGATCTCGCTGATGAAGCGCAACAATTGCGGCAAGGCGCTGGATATCGCCCGTGTCGCCCGCGACATGCATGGCGGCAATGGCATCGCCGACGAATTCCACGTCATGCGCCACGTTGCCAATCTGGAAACCGTGAATACCTACGAGGGCACGCATGACATCCATGCGCTGATCCTCGGCCGGGCGCAGACCGGCATTCAGGCGTTCTTCTGATCGCCCAACGGCTGTCACCGGACGCATAGCTCACCTGTGATGCCCGGCCTTTGTGCCGGGCATCGTTGCGTTTACAGCTTCGCCACGGATTTGCCGGATGGCCGCCTTGCTGGCCAGACCGGGCCGCTCCGCAATGGACGCGGCAATCGGGGAAGCGCGGGCAGACAACAACCATGGAACTTGCGGCTGCCGCATTGCTGGGTGTGGCCGGCCTTGCCGGCGGCACGATTGCGAGTCTTGCCGGCGGCGCGGCGCTGATCACCTTTCCGACCCTGATTGCGGTCGGGCTGACGCCGATCTCCGCCATCGCCTCCAATATCGCGGCGCTGACGCCCGGCAGCCTGATCGCCGCCTTGTCCGACCGCACGCAATTGCCGCCGCTGGATCGCGGCTTTGTCGGGCTGGTTCTGGCCTCGGTGATCGGTGCCGGCATTGGCGCGATGCTGCTGATGCTGACGTCGAACCGGATCTTTGAAATTCTGGTTCCGCTTCTGATCGGCTTCGCCACCGTGCTGTTCGCCTTTGGCGAACAGATCAGCGGGGCCATGCGCGCGCGTTCGCTCGCCAAGCATGGCCGCGAGCCCGAAATCAAGCTCACCTCGATCCCGATGCTGCTGCCGGTGTCGGTCTATGGCGGCTATTTCGGTGCCGGCCTTGGCGTCCTGCTGGTGGCGGTGCTGCAGCTTGCCACGTCCGGCCAATACCGACCGGCCAATGCCACCAAGAATCTCGTCGCCGCCTTGAACGGCGCGGTGGCGGCCATGGTGTTCGCCGTCCAGGGCAGCATCGACTGGCCGGCGACCCTCACGATGATGGGGGGCGCGCTGATCGGGTCGCTGATCGGCGCCCGCATCGCCCGCCATGCGCCGCGCGAAATCATGCGCTGGGTCGTTACCGCGATCGGAGTGATCCTGACGATCGTTTATGCGTGGCGATACTGGTTTTGAGCGAGAGCATTATGCCCGCGTCATCTCGCAAAGCTCGACCACCCGTCCGGTCATCGCGCTGAACGGATCGGCCAGCGGCGCCACCACGTTGAAATGATGTGCACCGGGCACTTCCTCGTAGCGGGTTTCGACCCCGGCAGCACCCCAGGAATCCGCCATGACATGCGACAGCCGGATGAATTCAGGCAATTCGTCGCCGCCGACGACGATGTCGAGGGTGCGGCCCGCCGGGGCCGGCCAGAACAGCGGCGAGCTTGCCCGCGCCGACGCCTCGTCGAGCTTGAAATCCACGTTCATGTCGGTGTCGATCAAGCCCGCGAGGTCGAACACCCCAGAGATCGCATAGCCTGCGGGGACCAGATCGGCCGGCGCCCCGTGTCTGGTCCAGTCGGTCGCCATCATGCAGGCGGTGAGATGCCCGCCGGCGGAATGACCATAGACCATCATCCGCCTGCCGAAGCGCTTCCACAGCAACAGCACAGCCGCGCGCATCTGCTCGATGATCTGCGCGATCGAGACCTGCGGGGTGAGGTCGTAGCCCGCGACCGCGACGGTCACGCCGTTTGCCGTCAGACCGCGTGCGAGATGGCTGTGTTCCTTCGGGCTCATCGCGCGCCAATAGCCGCCATGGATGAACAAAGCGAGCGGGGCGTCGTCTTCCTTCGCCCTGAACAGGTCGATATATTGCCGCTCGCTCGGGCCGAACCGGATGTCGAATTCGGCGCGGCCCTCCTTGGCCATCATGTCGCGATAGGCGGCGGCGTCGCGCTGCCATTGCGCAACAATCGTCGGAAAATCGGCTACCGCGGCGCGGTTGTTGTAGGCTGCGCTGTTGTCGATCGCCATTTCCGCTACTCCTGAGGGACGGCACCCTGAAATCCGGCGGGAGATTGCGTCAGCAGGGTGGCGAGCGCAAGCGAGCGGGTACGAATCGCGCGCATCCCGATTTTTCGATTTTCGCACGCTTCGCGACCGGGTTTAATGTGCGCCATGAAAATCGGCGGCATTTCCACCCGCAGCGTCTGGCGCGAGCCGGACGGCTGGTCGGTCGGCATTCTGGACCAGACCCTCCTGCCCTGGCGCATCGCGCGGCTGCGCTTGCGCAATGACGCCGATGCGGCGCACGCGATCGCCAGCATGCAGACGCGTGGCGCACCGCTGATCGGCGCGGTCGCGGCCTACGGGCTGGCGCTGGCTTTGCGCGCGGACTCATCCGACGACAATCTGCATCGAGCTTATGCAAGGCTGCTGGCGGCGCGGCCGACCGCGATCAATCTGAAATGGGCGCTCGACGAAATCTCGGCAGCGGTGCGGCATCTGCCGCCGCCGCAGCGCGCCGAAGCCGCGTACCGCCGTGCCGACGCGATCTGCGATGAGGATGTCGCGATCAACACGGCGATCGGCCAGCACGGCAAGCGGCTGATTGAGGCCGTGGCGGCGCGCAAGCGGGCGGACGAACCGGTCAACATTCTCACCCATTGCAATGCCGGATGGCTGGCGACCGTGGATCTCGGGACTGCCACGGCCCCGATCTATCTGGCGCATGATGCCGGCATCGCCGTCCACGTCTTTGTCGATGAGACCCGGCCGCGCAATCAGGGCGCGTCGCTGACTGCATTCGAATTCGGTCAGCACGGCGTCCCCCACACCGTCATTGCCGACAATGCCGGCGGGCATCTCATGCAGCATGGCCGCATCGACATGGTGATCGTCGGCTCAGACCGCACCACCGGACGCGGGGATGTCTGCAACAAGATCGGCACCTATCTGAAGGCGCTTGCGGCATTCGACAACGGCGTGCCGTTTTACGTCGGCCTGCCATCGCCGACCATCGACTTTTTGTCGGACGACGGCGTTGCGGATATTCTGATCGAGGAGCGAAGCGGCGCCGAGGTGTCGGCCGTGACCGGGCGGACCGAGACAGGCGGCGTGGGCACGGTCACGGTGGTGCCGGATGGCACGGCGGTGGAAAATCCGGCTTTCGACGTGACGCCGGCGCGTCTTGTGACCGGGCTCATTACCGAGCGCGGCGTGCTTGCCTCCTCACGCGAGGCGCTGGAAGCCGCGTTTCCGGATCATCCGTCGCGGCGGCGTCCGCCGGAGGCGGCGGCATGAGCGAACTGATCCGCCGCGTTGCGCAGATGCCGGTGGACGGCCGGCAATCGCAGACCGCGCTCACGGTGGCGCGCGGCACCATGCGGCTGTTGCTGTCGCACGGCTTCACCTGCGTCAGCGAATTGCCGCTGCCGTCGGGCCGCCGGGCCGACCTCGTCGGTCTCGGGCGCGGCGGGGAAATCTGGATCGTGGAAATCAAGTCCTCGGTCGCCGACTTTCGGACCGACCAGAAGTGGATGGATTATCGCCTGCATTGCGACCGGCTGTTCTTCGCCACCACGGTCGAGGTACCATGCGACATTTTCCCCAAGGATACCGGGCTGATTGTCGCCGACGGATTCGGCGCTGAATTCGTTTGCGAAGCGCCGGAACACAAATTGCCGGCGCCGACGCGCAAGGCGATGACGCTGCGGATCGCGCATTGCGCGGCGCTGCGGCTGCAATCGTTGATCGATCCGGCGGGGCCATATGGCAACGAAATCAGGTAACGTCGGCGCAGACCGCAGACGCGGCCTGGCCTGGGTCAATCTCTGAACCGATCTAGTCTAGCGCCCGCCGCCGAATATGCCGCGCACGCGCGACCACAGATCGCGCGCCGAACCGGAAAAGATTGCGAACAGGATTCCGACGATGACCAGCGGGATCCACAGCAGCATCAATCCGGCGAGCAGCAGAAAGAACA
>NZ_JBKBVB010000012.1:0-49882 GCF_046289595.1 Pseudorhodoplanes sp. | reverse complement strand
TTCATCACGATCAGTTCCGAATCGTTCGACAGCCGGCCGATCGCATGCATCACCGCGATCATCAGCGCGATCGGCGCAATCACCAGAACCAGCATCGGTATCACGAGGCCGGTAATGCCAAGGAAGACCAGCACGGTCTGGCCCCGGCTGGTCATCAGATCGATGTCGCGCAGCGCCTGGGTGATCCAGATGACCGAGGTCAGACTGAACAATACGATCGCGAACGCGCCGAAGGTGGTGCGGAAAATATACCGGTTGATGGCACCCAGCCCCGGCACCGCCGGCAGACGAACGGGAAGGCGCGGCCAGCCCGCGGGCAGGCGCGGCCAGCGCAACCGCAGATGCGGCAGCTTCAGCGATCCAGACCCGTACAAAGCCATGCGGCCCGACATTCCCCCTGATACCGTCCGCGGGCCCCAGCTGGACCCTTGGCGCATCCCGGCAGCGACTCTCCGAACCTGCCTTCCAGGACATCTTCATGATCGATTCACAAAGTGTCTCAGCCAAGGCAAAGCTGTTGAAAATGCATCGAAAAAAGTTAATCCGGCGGCAAGATTTACGGCGCTGTGGCTTCCGCATCACGTTCCGGCGCAGGGTCAGGTTCCATTATGGTTAACCGATGCCGGCCGGTCGGCTCTGACGGGTGACGCCGCGGGGTGGCGAAAGTCATTGGCGCGACCGCGGCGAGCCCCTAAACGGTTCCCAGGCGCAAATTTGACAGGGAATAGACATGGCTGGCGCACTGAAGATTGGATTTTCGAGCTATTCGGCGCCGGAAAAGGCTGTCCTGATCGTATTTGCCGGCTCTGACCTGGCATTCGGGCCGAAAACCCGGGCCTTGCTAAAGCCCGCGGTCGATCTGTTAAGGCGGGCGGCCGCCGCCGACGGCTTCAAGGGCAAGAGCGGCACCGCGCTCGACCTGGTGGCACCCTCCGGCCTGAAAGTGTCACGGCTGATCGTGATCGGGGTCGCGGCCAAATCGGTTGCGGAGTCGTCCGACGACACGTCTCCCGACGAACCGGGCCGGGATATGGTCAAGCTTGGAGGGGCGGCGTTCGGCCGGGTTCCGGCGCGCGCCGCCGAGATCGCGATCGCGGGCGAGTTCCCGGACCGGGACTTGACACCGGACGAAGTGGCCGATCTTGCGCTTGGCGCGTCGCTGCGCGCCTATTCGTTCGACCGCTACAAGACCAAGAAAAAAGACGACGACACTCCCAAACAACGGCGGCTGACCATCGGCACCGCCGAACCCGACAAGTCCCGCAAGGCTTTCGCGTCGCGCGAGGCGATTGCGGACGGGGTGACGCTGGCGCGCGACCTGGTCAACGAACCGGCCAATGTCCTGTATCCCGAAGAATTCGCCCGCCGCGCCGGCGCATTGCGCAAGCTCGGCGTCGGCATCGAGATTCTCGATAAGAAGGCGATGACCAAACTCAAGATGAACGCGCTGCTTGGCGTCGGCCAGGGTTCGGCGCGTGAGAGCCGCGTCGTCATCATGCGCTGGGATGGCGGCAAGAAGGGCGACAAGCCGCTCGCCTTCATCGGCAAGGGGGTATGCTTCGATACCGGCGGCATCTCGATCAAGCCGGCGGCCGGGATGGAAGACATGAAAGGCGACATGGCGGGCGCGGCCTGTGTGGTCGGCCTGATGCATGCATTGGCGGGCCGCAAGGCGAAGGTGAATGCGATCGGGGCGATCGGGCTGGTCGAGAACATGCCCGACGGCAATGCCCAAAGGCCCGGCGATATCGTGACCTCGATGTCCGGCCAAACCATTGAAATCATTAACACAGATGCCGAGGGCCGGCTGGTCCTGGCCGACCTGCTCTGGTATGTCGGCAAGACCTACAAGCCGCAATTCATGATCGATCTGGCGACGCTGACCGGGGCCATCATCGTCTCGCTCGGGCATGAATATGCCGGGCTTTTTTCCAACAACGACAAGCTCGCCGAACAGCTCACGCAAGCGGGAAAGCTGACTGGCGAGCGTGTCTGGCGGATGCCGCTCGGCCCCGAATACGACAAGCAGATCGATTCCAAGTTTGCCGACATGAAGAACACCGGCGGCCGCATGGGCGGTGCGATCACGGCTGCGCAATTCCTGCAGCGGTTCGTCGACAAGACGCCCTGGGCGCATCTCGACATTGCCGGCACTGGAATGGGATCGCCGCAGACCGACATCAACAAGAGCTGGGGATCGGGCTATGGCGTTCGTCTGCTCGACCGGCTGGTGACCGAGTCGTACGAAAAATAGCAGCGCAGAACAGGCCGCGATGAGGCGCGCATTCGCGATTGCGTTGGTGCTGTTGACGGCGCTCGGCGCGCGGGCCGAGGTCGATCTGCCGCTGATCGAACGCATTGCCGTCCAAGGCGAAAACGGCAAGCCGGTCGCCGAGGCCGGCGTGATCGCATTCCTGCGCAAGCCCGCCGATGCGCCGCGTCCGGTCGCATTCGTGATCGGCGGCGGTCCCGGCACCTCGTCGGCCTATCTCAATCTCGGCGCGCTCGGCCCGCAGCGCATCGCCTTCGACGGCGCCGCCTCCGAGCAGCGGCCGCTGGTGCCGAATGCCGAAAGCTGGCTGCCCTTCACCGATCTGGTCTTCGTCGATCCGCCGGGAACGGGGCAGGGACGCTTCGTGCCTGGAAAGTCCGAGGCCAGGGCCAGGGAGCAGATCTGGTCGGTCGAGGGCGACATCGATTTTCTCGCCGACGCGATCGCCACCTGGCTGCGCAAATACGAGCGGATCGGCGCGCAAATCGTGCTGGTCGGGCAGAGCTATGGTGGATTGCGGACGCCGCGGCTCGCGGAGGCGCTGCATCGCCGCCATGGCGTCGCGGTCAGCGGGCTGATCCTGGTCTCGCCGATCCTCGATTACGGCTGGCGCTATCATGCGCGGACCTCGCCGCTTTCCTTCATGACTCTGCTGCCGTCATTCGCCGCCGCGCGCATGGAGAGCGAAGGTACCTTCGATGCGCAAAAGCTCGGCCCGATTCAGGATTATGCCAGCACGGCGTTTGTCGACGATTTTCTGAAAGGGCCGCGCAACCGCGAAGCTTTGCAGCGCATGGTGGTGCGCGTGACCGCGATCACGGGCCTGCCGCGCAGCGTGGTCGAGGCGGCGCGAGGCCGCGTCGACGAAAACCTGTTCACGCGCGAGTTCGCCCGGCAGCACGGCAAGGTGGTCTCGGCTTACGACCCCGCCGTCACCGGCGACGATCCCGATCCCTCGGTGCCACGGCCCGATTTTTCCGATCCTTTTCTCGCGGCGCTCAAGCCGCCGCTGACCGCTGCCATGGACAATGCGCTGCGTGTCGCCGGCAAGCCTGTCGTCCCGTATGTCGTCTCGAACGATACTGTGTTCCAGAACTGGCGCTGGAGCGACGGTCACGGCCTGCCGGAGGCGGTCACGGCCTTGCGCAAAATGCTGGCGCTCGATCGCGGCCTGCGCGTGATCGTGGCGCATGGCTATTCCGATCTGCAGACTCCGTATTTCGAAAGCGCGCTGATCCTCGCCCAATTGCCCGATTTCAACGGCCGCCTCGAACTGCGCACGTACCGCGGCGGCCATATGTTCTACGGTCGCGACGAGTCGCGCCGGCAATTTCGGCGTGATGCGGAAGCCTTGTTTGCCGCGCTGGCAAAGCGCCCTTAAGAGACTGCGAGAAGCGTATGGCCGAAATCCGCTTCTATCACCTTGTCGACCGCCCGCTGGAACGGGTCTTGCCGCAGCTCTTGGAAATTTCGCTTGAGCGCGGCTGGCGGGTGGTGGTGCAAGCCGCGTCCGATGACCGGATCGAGGCGCTCGACGCGCATTTGTGGACCTATCGCGACGACAGCTTTCTGCCGCATGGCACGGCACGCGGCGCCGATGCGGCCGATCAGCCGGTTCTGTTGGCCGCCGACGATCGCAACCTCAACGACGCCAATGTCCGCTTTCTGATCGATGGCGTGCCGATCCCTCAGGACGCGTCGCGATACGACCGGCTGGTCCTGATCGTCGACGGCAATGACGAGGATCTGGTTGCGCAGGCCCGCATGCAATGGACCGAAGCAAAGGCCGCCGGCCATGAGACGAGCTACTGGCAGCCCGACGAGAATGGCCGCTGGGTGCAGAAGGCGTGACCGCGCCCCGTTTGCGGCACGCCAGGGAATGAAAATATCACTCTATCTCAATACGTTACACAGATTTCTAGGTGTGGGCTGACCCGCGTTAACGAGCCTCGCATTCTGTGATCGGGCCAGATTGATTGCTGCCATGTTGCTGACTAACAATCCGGGCTTCTCTCGACCGCAAGGTCCGGAGTTGGGGGTCTAGCCGTGCGAACCTGCGTAAAGTTCCGATGCGTGTTGCGCCTTGCGACGCCGCTCGCCGCCATGTTGCTGGCCGCCTGCGCGTCTTCGGACGCCACGCAGCCCGGCGCAAAGCCTGCGGATATATTTGCGACGCCGGACTGGGCGAAGGCCAATCAGGCCCGCGCCGAAACCAGACGCGCCATCACCCAGGCCGATCTGATCAATCCGGACGGTTCCTGCGCGATGCCCCAGACGACGGACGGCATGGCGTCGCCCGCGCTCGACCCGGCCGATGCGCTTGCCGGGCAGGGCCAATTGCCGGTGCTGGCCGGCGGCGTCGCGCTCGGCATGACCGAATGCGAGGTGCTGCAGCGCACCGGCGCCCCGGACACCTTCAACATCGCAAACGAGGGTACCATCCGTGTCGCCACCCTGACCGTGACGCAGGGACCGTCGCCCGGGCTTTATCGCTTTCGTGAAGGACGGCTGGTCAGCATGGAGCGGGTGCAGGCGCCGCCGGCAGCAAGACCTGCGCGACCCGCACGACCGCAGAAAGCCGCGAAGCAGGGGCAGCAGCAAGGCATGCCGACGCCTCTGCGCGGTCCCCAGCAATAAGCCGGTTCGGCAGTCGGCATCACGCCTGCGCGGCTTCGAGCGCTGCGCTGGCCTCCAGCCATTCGTCTTCGACCTGCGCAAGCTTGTCCGCCGCCTCCGCGCGGGTCTTTGCGAGTGCGGCCGCCTTTGCCGGTTCGGAGACGAACAATTCGGCAAGCGTGGCATCCATTTTCTCGATCTCGGCGGACAACTTCTTGGTCATCTGCTCCGCGGCCGCGATCCGCTTCCTGAGCGCGGCCAGCTCCGCACGTCGTTCGCCGGACGCCTTGCGGGCCTCGGCGCCGGGTTTGGGCGCAACGGAACCGGAATTGGCGTTGCGGGTATCGCTTGCCTTGCCGGACAGGATCAGCCGGCGATAGTCGTCGAGATCGCCGTCGTAGTTTTCGACGCCGCCATTCTGCACGATCCAGAGCCGGTCAACGCTGGCTTCCAGCAGGTAGCGGTCGTGCGAAACGAGGATCACCGCACCGGGATAGTCGTTGATCGCCTCGATCAATGCGGCGCGGCTGTCGATGTCGAGATGGTTGGTCGGTTCGTCGAGGATCACGAGATGCGGCCCGCCGAAGGTGGCAAGCCCGAGCATGAGGCGCGCCTTCTCGCCGCCTGACAGCGTTTCGACGGTGGCATCGGCGCGCGCCGCCGAAAAGCCGATGGCGCCGGCCTTGGCCCGGACCTTCGCCTCCGGATCGTCCGGCATCAGCCGCCGCACATGCTGATACACGCTGTCCTTGGGCCGCAATTCGTCGAGCTGGTGCTGCGCGAAATAGGCGATCCGCAGCTTGTCGGCGCGGGTGATGCGGCCGTTCATGGGCGCGAGGCGGCCGGCCAAAAGCTTCACCAGCGTCGATTTGCCGTTGCCGTTGGCGCCGAGAAGCGCGATGCGGTCGTCGTCGTCGATCCGCAGCGACAGGTTGCGCAGCACCGGCTTGCCCGGCTCGTAGCCGACCGACACCCCGTCGAGGGCGAGGATCGGCGGCGACAGCGTCCTGTCGGGCGCGGGCAGCACAATCGGGCGGACCTCGTCGTTCACCATGGCGGCCGGCGGTTCGAGCCTCGCCAGCATTTTCAGCCGCGACTGCGCCTGACGCGCCTTGGTCGCCTTGGCGCGGAAGCGGTCGACGAAAGCCTGCAGATGCTTGCGTTGTGCTTCCTGCTTCTTGGCGAATTTCGCATCCAGCATCTGGCGCTCGCGGCGCTGCCGCTCGAACGACGAATAGCCGCCGCGATAGAAGGTCAGCTTGCCGTTCTCCAGATGCAGGATCGAATCCACCGCGTTGTCGAGCAGGTCGCGGTCGTGGCTGATGACGATCACGGTATGCGGATAGCGCGCGAGGTGGTCTTCGAGCCAGAGCGTGCCTTCGAGGTCGAGATAATTGGTCGGCTCGTCGAGCAGAAGCAGATCGGGTTCGGAGAAGAGGACCGCTGCAAGCGCGACACGCATGCGCCAGCCGCCGGAAAACTCGGAAACTGCGCGGGCCTGATCCGCGGTCGAGAAGCCAAGGCCCGCAAGGATCGCCGCAGCGCGCGCCGGCGCGGAATGCGCATCGATATCGGCGAGCCGGGTATGGATTGCGGCGATGCGGTCAGCGTCGGTTGCGTGCTCGGCTTCGGCGAGCAGTGCTGCGCGCTCGCGGTCGGCGGCCAAGACCACGTCAATGAGGCTGTCCGGCCCGCTCGGTGCTTCCTGCAACAGGCGCCCGACGCGGGCGCGCTGGCGCACCACGAGACTCCCGGATTCCGGCGCAAGATCGCCGGTGATGACATTGAAAAGCGTGGTCTTGCCGGTGCCGTTGCGGCCGACCAGGCCGACGCGGCTGCCCGCGGGCACCCGCACCGAGGCGTCGTCGATCAGCAGGCGTCCGGCGACGCGGACGGTGAGGTTGTCGATCGTCAGCATGAGCGCGCGTTGTGGCCAATCGCGGTCCCGAGATCAACCGGCCGTCTGCGCGCGGCCGGCGGCCGATTCCCCGGCCAAGCCGAGCTGGTCTCAAACGAAATCGATGAGGAAAAGAATTGCGGGGATGATTGAAGACGGGGGGATGACAGTGACTCTTTTTGCGAATCACGGAACATTACGGCGGGGCCAGCCCTCCGGCGGCTCGAGTGGCGTTTCACCTCAAACCTGAACGAGGACGCTATGGCGAAGAAGGCCAAGAAGAAAAAAGCTGCGAAGAAGAAAAAGAAGTAAGTCGGAGTTTACATCGGCCCGGGCGGAAACCTCCTCCCGGGCCGAATGCTTTCCGGGTGCGGGCCGCGATCTGCCGCCGGTCGCCCGGCGGCCGATCAAGCGTCAGAGCGGCGGCAGCTGCCAGTCCGGCTTGCGGGTCTGCGAGGTCAGCATTGCACGCCCGGCCGTGATGGTCGCGATGACCTTGATGTCCTTGATGGTCTTGGCGCTGACTTCCTGCGGATCCTTGTCGAGCACCACGAAGTCCGCGTATTTGCCGGCCTCGATGCTGCCGACCCGGTCGTCGACGCCAAGCGTATAGGCGGCGTCGATCGTCACCATCCGCATCGCCCGTTCGACATTGCGCACGCGCTCGGCCGGCGCATGGGTCTTTCCGGACAATTCGCCGATGCGGTTCACCGCGGTCCAGACTTCGTAGAGCGGGCTCGGCACGCCGACCGGGGTGTCGGAATGCAGCGACAGCACGATATTCTCGCGCAGGATCGTGTTCATCCGCGCCGCGAGCGAGGCGCGGTCGGTGCCGATATAGTCGGCATTCAGGTCGGCGCGTTCGGAGACGTAATAGGGGTTGGTCGAGATCACCGCGCCGAGCGCCTTGACCTGACGCACCTGCGCGGTGCTCGAAATCCCGAAATGCTCGAACGAGAAGCGGTGGTCGAAGCGCGGCGTCTCGGCCTGCAGGGCGGCCAGCGCATCGAGCGTGATCTGGTTGCCGCCGGAGCCGTTGGAATGCACATGAATCTGGAAGCCGGCATTCCACCACGGCCGCATCGCGTTCAGGAACGCCTCTTTCGAGGTGTACATGAACAGACCCTTGAACCGGTCGTTGTTGATGTAACCGGGATATTGCAGCTCCATGCCGAACGAGACGAAGGCGTCGTCGGCATAGAATTTCACGCCGTTGAAGATCTGGCGCTCATTGCTGGTGTAACGCAGTTTGGTCACCTCCTCGACGGCGCGGTCGCCATACAATTCCTGGAAGGTGGCGCCGTCGGCGACATGCACGATGCGGGCGATCGAGTTGGGCTGGCCGAAATACTGGCGGGTCAGCATGTTTTCGAGTTCGAGATTGACGCCGCCGTAGAACAGGTCGCCCGTGGTGGTGATGCCGGCCTGCTGCATCAACGCGCCGAGATAGCGCAGCCGCCGCATGCCTTCCTCGGGCGTCAGAACCTCCGCGAGCGGCTTCAGCATGATGATCTTGGCGGCTTCGGTGCCGAGGAATTGACCGTTCGAGGAGCCGTCCGGATTTTTTCCGGCGCCGATGGTCTTGGCGACCAGCTCGTTGGTGATGCCGTATTTCTGGATCGCGGCCGAGTTGGCGAAAACGTAATGCTCCGATGCATCCCAGACAATGATCGGCTGGGTCTTCGAAATGGCGTCGAGCTGATCGCGATCGAGCAGATCGCCGCCCATCGCAATCACGTCATAGCCCCAGGTCAGCACCGTGGTGCCCGGCTTGGCCTCCTTGACGTATTTTCGGAGCGCTTTCATCGCGTCGTCGCGGGTCTTCACTCCCGGAAAGTCCGGTCCGTAAGGGTTGCGCAGCGGGAAATAAGTCAGGGGCGGCAGGCTGATTGCCACCGACCCCATCACCGGATGGCCGTGCGCCTCGACAAAGCCCGGATAGATCACCTGCTTGGCAAAGCGCCGGTCGATTTCGTAGGGAAAGCGCTTCATCCAGGGCTGAAGGTCTTCCAGCGTGCCGACCGACAGGATGCGGCCGTCCTTGACCGCAACGGCGGTCGCGGTCGGCCAGCCCGGATCCATGGTGACGATCTTGCGCGCGACAAAGATCGTCATCTTTTCGGTGGTTTCCTGCGGCTTGGCCGACATCGAGGGCGGCAGCGGCTTCAGCAGCGGGAGGCTGGATGGCTGGGCCGTCGTCTGCTGGGCGGGCACCGGGAACATGGGCTTGATGTTCACCGTTCCCGGCGGTTGGCTCTTGGGCGCCGTTGTTGGTGCAGTTGCCGGCGCGGCATCGGTCGCCGGCTGGTTGGCCTGTGCGAGCTGGATGGCCTCGCGAAACAGCGGCGCCAGTTCGGTGATGCAATAGGTGCCCCAGGTTTCCGGCGCGCCGGTCGGCGTCTTGTGGCTGGCGCCGAGGCGCGGCCGGGGATGATGGACGCCATGGGCGTCGGCAGAGAAACGGACATCCGAAAAAATCAGGGCCGTGCATAAGGCGGTTGCGACCACAACAGCTTTCAGTCTCATCGGCGCACATACCTCCCCAAAGTCATATGCACCGACCATCTAGCGTGATTCGCGATTGCGCTTCATGATGCAGCTTACGCGGGCCGGTCATGCGACAGGCGTCACGATGACGCGGTGTCCGCGGCCGAAGGAGTGTCCGTCATGTGCGTGCCAGGATGCCAAGATGCGGTGCGCGCAGCGTTGAGCCGGCGCGGCTTCTTCAGGGGCGGTGCTGCGGCCGCATTCGTGGCGACGGCGGTCAATGCCGGGCCTGCTGTCGCACAGGAACGCAGGTTCAGCCGCGTGATCGATCTGACGCATGTGATGTCGCCGGACTTTCCGACCTTCTTCGGCGTGCCGGGAATCGAAATGAAGCGGCAGGCCGATCTGAAGAAGGACGGGTTCAATGCCTATGTCTGGCAGCTCATGGAGCATGCCGGGACGCATCTCGACGCGCCGATCCATTTCTCCGAGAACGGCGTGACCGCCGACCGGATCGAGGCGGGCTCACTGGTGGTGCCGCTGGCGGTGGTCGACGTGTCGGAGCAGGCGGCGAAGAACACAGACTATCAATTGTCGCGGGCCGACCTCGATGCCTACGAGAAAAAGCACGGCCGCATTCCCGACAATGCCTGTGTGGCGATGCATTCCGGCTGGGCGCGCTACATAACCGACGGCGCGAAATATACCGGCAAGGACGCGGCGGGGAGCTTCCATTTTCCGGGCTTTGCTCCGGATGCCGCGCATTGGCTGATGACCGAGCGCAAGGTGGCAGGGCTTGCGGTGGATACGCTGTCGCTCGATCACGGCGCCTCGAAGGATTTCAAGACGCATTATCTGTGGCTGCCGTCCGGCCGCTGGGGGCTGGAGAATGTCGCCAATCTCGACCGGGCGCCGGCCGCCGGCGCGACGCTGGTGGTGGGCGCAGCCAAAGTGAAGGAGGCTACCGGCGGCCCGGTGCGGCTGATCGCGCTGGTCTAGGGGCGGGCTATTTGATCGTGATCTGCCCTGCCGTCTGCACCTGCAGCTGCGCGTCCTTGGCGAGCGCGCCATGGTTCGCCAGCACATAGGCGGTGACATCGAGCCGCTGCGTGTCGTTGATCAGGGTCGGATCGTTGAACGGCATGATCTGCATGTATTCGATCAGGTTTTGCGCGTTGCCGAATTTTGCGGCCAGCAGGCTGCCTTCGCCCCAGATCGGGGTCTGATAGCCTTCGCCGCGTTTGCCGTCGACGCCGTGGCACTGCGTGCAGAATTGCGCGTAGACCTGTTTGCCTCGCTCAAGCTGGGGATGGGGATCGGCGATCGAACGAATTGCCGGAAAGCCGCAAAGCGCAGCGGCAACGGCAACAGCAATGACATGAAGCTTCATCGAAACAAACCGCATTGTGTTGGTCGGAGACACGCACAGAAGGAGAGGATGGAACCGATCTGCGCCATGCCGCAGACATGCCGCGGCATGGCGATGTTGCATGACGTTGCGGTCAGACGACCTCAATCTTGAACTTCGGAATCGACCAGTTCGCCATGCCGAGCGTGTTCAGCGGGATTTGCTCCGGCTGCGAAACGCCCGCGTTGTCGGTCGTGCGCGTCTCGATCGTATGCTTGCCCGCCTTGGCGTCCCACGGAAAGGTGAAGCGGACCCAGGTGTAACGGCCAAGATTGGGCTGCTGGATGGTGGCGCGCTGCCACGGTCCGCCGTCGATGCGGTATTCCACCGTATTGACGCCGTGTTGCGGCGCCCAGGCATATCCGCGCATGGTCTGCTGTCCGGCGCTGAGCTTGGGCCATTCGTCCCTCTTCAGCGGATAATTCGAAGGCACTGACGGGGACTTTTCCAGCACCAGCGGTACCGTGAGCGTCGACTTCGGCGGCATCCAGGTGACCATCGGCCCCTTGATGTCGGCGGCGGTGATACCGGGCAGGAATTCGTCGTCAGGGCCGTGTTCGGGCGCCGCATAGGTCGGGCCGAGATAGACCTCGCCTTTGGTGTTGAGTCGCGTCCAGACCCGTTTGTTGGTAACGCGGATCTCGGTCACCCATTTGATCGAAGCGGTGCCGCCCCAGCCCGGCACGACGATCCGCACCGGCGCGCCGTGGTCGGGCGTCAGCGGATTGCCGTTCATCGCAAAGCACACGCCGATGTCGTCGGCCCGCGTCGCGACCTCCGAATAGGGCATCGGCCGGCCCATGTCGTTACCGTCCACACCCGACCAGAACAGCACCGTCACCGCGTCCGGCTTGATGCCTGCGCGCGCGAAGATTTCGCTCATCGGCACATATTGCCATTCGGCCTGGCCAATGGCGCCGAGCACCCAGTTGCCTCCGGACACGTCTTTGGCGGTGAAGCCGCCCTGTTCCCAGAACAGCGTGCGCCCGTTGCCGTGGCACTCCATCGTGGCGATGATGGTGCGGGACGGCATCTTGAGGAGATCTTCGTAACCGATGTCGAACGGCCGCTCGACCGATGCGCCATGCACCTTGAGGCGCCACCTGTCGCGGACCAGTTCGGCTTTCTGCTCCGCGGTCGGCGTCGGATAGTGATTGCGGACGTAGAACTCCTCGACCGGGGTCATGAAGGTGGTGAAGTTCCAGTAATTCCCGGAGCGCACCGTCGCGCCGATATTGAGCACGCGGGAATCGTCCTTGACGATGATCCGGCGTGCCGGCGCGGCTGGAGCCGCGGGTGCAGCAGGCGCTGCCGCGGGCGCTTGCGCCACCGCAGGCGCTGCCGCGAGCGCGCCGAATGCTGCAGCCGAAACAAAAAGACTGCGCCGATCGATATTCGAACCATGCTTGAGAATGCGCTGCGCAGTGGCCGCATCCTCGGCCTCGTGCCGTTTCCAACCCATGTCATCCCTCCGGATGTTTATGAAGGGGCGACGATCACCGCCGTGCCCGCGCACAAACTTGCAACGAGACCGCGGGCAGGCAAGAGAAAAAGGGGGAATACCTCAATTATTTCAATGACTTGTTCTGATTTTCGAACGTGTGCGACGCACCATGTTCAGCGTCTTGAACGTTTGAAGGCCTGCGCCTCGATGCCGAGCGCCTTCATCCGCGACCACAGCGTGGTGCGCGAGATTTCGAGACGGCGCGCCGCTTCCCCAAGCCGTCCCTGTGTTTGGCTGAGCGCACGCTCGATCTCGCCTTTCTCCGCCTCCACGAGGGCATCGCGCAAGCTGTTGGAATGCGGCCGTTGTCCGTGCGCGCGAGGCGAGATCTTCGCCAGCCGATTCAGCAATACGCTCATTTCGAATGGCTTTACGACGTAATCGGCGGCCCCGGCTTTCATCAAACGGACCGCCTGATCGATGTCGGAATAGGCGGTCATGAACAAAAAGGGCGTCGCGGCTTGACGGCGACGGGTCTCATTGAAGACCTCCTCGCCACTGCCGTCCGGAAGTCTGATATCGCAGATCACGATATCGGGATTTGCCGCCGGCAGCGCCCGCAAGGAGTCGTTTTTGGTCCGCCACCAATGGACCTTCGCGCCTTCAAGCGACAGCCGCTGCACCAGCGACTCGCCCATGATCGGATCGTCCTCGACCAGACCGATGACGTGACGCTCAGGCGACATGGCGGATCTCCGTCTCGCTCTGGATTGGGAGACTGACGGAAATCTCGGTGCCTTGTCCGCTGGCGGTCTTGAAACGAATGTGGCCCCCGAGGTCGAACACCATGCGGCGGATCAGCCAAAGACCGAGTCCGCTACCTTCGGAAAAGGAAGGCGTATCGGGGCGCGATCCATCGAGAATGGCTTGGGCATGTTGCGGCAGGCCCGGACCTTGATCGGCCACGTCGAGGATGAGGGTGCCCGCGCCGCCATGGACCCGGACATTGACGGTCCCGCCATCAGGCGAAGCGGTGATGGCGTTCAGCCCGAGATTGAGCACGATCTGGCGAACCTGCGTCGCAGGCAGAGCGATTTCACCCGAAACAGCATTTGACCACAGGATGCGAAGATTGCGGCGCGCCGCCTCGGGCGCCAGCAGGAGGCGCATATCGTTCAGGTCGGCCGCCGTCAGATTGCGCGGCTGGTGGTCGGTGCGATAGGTGGCGAGGATAGTCCGGACGACGTCGCGAATGCCGCGCAGCCCGCGCTCGATCAGGTCGAGTGACTGCAATCTCACGCTCGGCCGCTCGCCATGGCGCTTCAAAGTGTCGACGGCATTCAGCATGCCGCCCAGCGGATTGTTGATCTCATGTGCAACTCCCGACGCGAGGCGGCCGAGGCTTGCCAGCTTTTCCTCGGCCGCCAGTTGCTTGGCCATCGCCTCGCGTTCGTTGAGCGCTTGGGCCATCGCATTGTAGCGTTGGAACAGGCGGCCGATCTCGCTGTCCGGAGAGGGCAGGGATGCCGGAAGCACCGGGTTGACCGGACCTTTGGCGCCCTGGTCGAGATGGCTTGACAGCACGCCGAGCGGCGCGAGCATCCTGCGTGTGGCCCAATATCCCAAGGCCGCGAGCATCAGGGCGATCGCGGTATTCGTGGCAATCAGGGTGAGCAGCACCTGCCGCCGCTCGTGCAGAAGATGGGAGATGTCGAAGTCGGCGAAGAGCTGGCCAATGGTGCGTTCCTGATGGGCGAGCACCTTGCGCGCATAGGCGCGGCCGCGATCCTCGTCCACCTGCAGGGTTTCATTTGCAGCGAAACGCTCCGACAGCGAAGGCTGGTCGCTGCCGAGCGGGATGGTGCTGGGATCGCTGGAAGCGAGCGTCTGGCCGCGGCTATCGAGGACGACGACATTGGCCCGGCCGAAGCCGCCGCCCAAGCCGGTCCGGCGATCGATGGCGTCGAATGCTTCCCAAACATCCTCGCGCAGGACGTAGGGCGTCAGGGATGCGGCGAGACCTTCCAGATAGGTCGTGGACAGCGTCGCAAGCTGGCGCTGCTGCAGCGCCTTGAGCCGCGACAGCACTGCGTTGGTAATCACGATGCTGACGCACAGCATCAGCAATGCGACCAGAACCGGAACTTTGATTGCAATGGGCCAGCGCCTCGGAACAAGGTTGCGCAGCATCAGTCGAACTGCCTGACCAGAGCTAAGCGATTGGCGATGCCATCGAACAATTCGGGCTTTGGCTCGGCAAATCCATCGAGCCGCAACAACGACAGGACGCGGCGGCCGAGTTCGTCGGCTTGCATCTCCCGCAGCGCCGCCGCGAAACGCCGCAGTCTTTGCGTTTCCGCAAGGCTCCGGGACGTCGCGATCGGCGGAAAACCGAACCAGTCGGATTTCCAGACAACCCGCGTCTTTTGCGTCAGCTCGGGTTCGGTTTCGGAGACAACTTCCCAGACATAGCCGTCGACGCTCCCGGATTGTGCGAGGCCGGACGCAACGGCGCGAACCACATTGCGATGTCCGTAGGTAAAGAAGCTGCGGGAGAAGAAGCTCTCTGGACGCATGCGGCGCTCGGCGAGGGCGGCCCGCGTCACCAGAGAGCCGGAATTTGAATCCGGATCTGAGAATGCGTGGACATCGCCTTTCAGATCCTCGATCGTCTGCGCCTGACGGCCCGCCGCGGCGATCAGATAGGCCTGATAGGTGCTCGAACCGCGCCACACCGGAAGCGCGACCAAGGACAATTGCGAGCGATATGCCACGAAGGGATAGCCGCAAATCCATGCCGCATCGATCTGTCCGGCGACCAGCTGCGAGGTAATCTCCTGATATGTCCGGCGCAGCACCAGCCGGACTTCGGACTTGATCGATCGCTTGAGATAACCCTGCAGCGCCTCGAGCAAAGCAAGGTCCGATGTCAGGAAAACCGGCGTGAGGCCAAAGGTGAACGGTGCTTCGGCACGCGCCGCACCGTCGAAAGCGCCATGCGCGGCCGCCGCCGCGGCGCCTGCGATCAGACGCCGGCGATTGATCTTACGTCCTGCTCCAGGCGCATCCATCGAACAAGCGAATTCAGTTTCAGATATCTTCTCGATTATGCTGACCGGCTTAGTTTCGCAGAAGCCCAGGTTTCTGCAAAGCTCCTGTCTACCGCAGCGCCATCCGGCGCCGCGGAACAGGCCGAATGCCGGTTCCCTCAACGCGAGGCTGCACGAAGCAATGAAGCGGTAATGATGCGAGCCAAAAGGAAGAAACCCCGGTCCCGCAACGGAATCCGGGGCTCTCTGCCTCCCGGCAGGATCGTCTGCCGACAGCGATCAGTAGCAGACGTTGATCCGCTTCCAGTAGCCATACTTGCCGCCAACCCAGATCCGGCGCCAGCAATTGTAGTAGATCGGGCGGACGTGGACGTGAACGTGGCCCCAGTGCCCGTGATGGTGGCGCTTCCAGCCGGCTTCCGCCGAGGTGGTTGAACCGAGCGAGGCAATGCCGACGGTGGCGACGGCAGCGAGCGCGATAGCAGTCATGCGAAGCATGTCATCTCTCCCTTTTGCGTGGATGCCGGAGCGCATCCCGTACAGGTCTGTCGCGCGTGGAGAGCAGTCCGTTCGCGCGTTCGATTAAACTTGCGCAATGAAGGCTGCGACATGATGTACGAAGTTTTCCAGCGACCTCCGGACGGGTTCGCGCGAGCGCGCGGATCGCTGACGCATCCCAGATCGCGTCGCCGCATCAGCGCGTGATCTCGGCAAAAGAAAAACCCGGCCTCGCTTTGTCGAGGCCGGGTTCTGCACGGCGCCACCGGGCGTATCGTGCTTAGTAGTAGCGGTACGAACGGTAGTACGAACGATAGCCGTAGTACGGCTTGTAGTAGCGGTAGCCGTAATAGGGCTTGTAGTACGACTTGTAGCCGTAATACCCGCCGTAATAGTGGGCCGAGGCGGCGGTCGGGGCGAGCGCGGCAGTGACGAGCGCGGCACCGGCGGCCAGGCCAAGAAGGGTCTTGCGGAACATGGGGTCTCTCCTGTGGTGGATGTGATGTCACATCCTGATCTTCAGTCGCGGCCTGCGCGGAATTGGTTCGAAACCCGCGGAGTTTCGGAAACCCACGTGAATTCAGCGGTTTGTCAGACGCCGGAGTGCGGCCGGGCGCCGCAGGCGCTGTCTTGCCGCGATCCGGGCGCATGGCTATAAGCCGCTCGCGCCCATTCCGGGCTTTCTTTTCCGAGCACCTTCAGAGGACGTCATTCATGGCGATCGAGCGCACTTTTTCGATTCTCAAGCCGGACGCCACCGCGCGCAACCTGACCGGTGCGATCAACGCGGTCATCGAAAAGGCCGGACTGCGCATCGTCGCGCAAAAGCGCATCCGCATGTCGAAGGCGGAAGCCGAGACCTTCTACGGTGTGCACCGCGAGCGGCCGTTCTTCGGCGAACTCGTCGAGTTCATGACGTCGGGGCCGGTTGTGGTCCAGGTGCTGGAAGGCGAAAACGCGATCGCCAGGTACCGTGAGATCATGGGTGCCACCGACCCAGCCAAGGCCGCGGAAGGCACCATCCGCAAGATCTATGCGAAGTCGGTCGGCGAGAATTCGGTCCATGGCTCCGACGCCGTGGACACCGCGGCCAAGGAAATCGCCCAATTCTTCTCCGGCAATGAAATCGTCGGCTGAGATGTCTGGCCGGGTCCGATAGAGGGTTTCTATCGGCTGACGGGCGATCCCTGTTGCCACCGTATATCTACGGTCGTAGATACCTGTAGTTTGACAAAGGGGTATCGGGTGGCATCGCTTCTGGCCGAGATGCTGTCGCCGGCCTTCTGGCTGGCGGCAGGGCAGATCATTGGGATCAATATCGTCCTGTCCGGCGACAATGCGGTGGTGATCGCGCTTGCCTGCCGCATGCTGCCCGCCAAGGAGCGATTCTGGGGCATGATCCTCGGCGCCGGGGTGGCGGTGCTGCTGCGGATCGTCTTCACCCTCGTGGTGGCGCAGGCAATGGGCTACCCGTTCCTGAAGCTGATCGGCGGCGTGCTTCTGCTTTGGGTCGCAGTCAAGCTGGTGGTCCCGGAGGAGGATCACGGGGAGGGCAAGGTCGCGGCCGCCGACAATCTGTGGCGGGCGGTGCGGATCGTCGCCATCGCCGACATCGTGATGAGCCTCGACAATGTCATTGCCATCGCGGCCGCAGCGGAGACCGCGGGCATCCGGGTCGATCCTCTGAATGCAGAGCAGATCAAGGCCGCGCTGATCGTGTTCGGTCTGGTCACCTCGATCCCGCTGATCGTTGCCGGTTCGGCGCTGTTGATGTCGCTGCTCGACCGCTTCCCGGTCCTGGTCTGGGCCGGGGCCGCGCTGCTCGGCTGGGTGGCGGGCGACATCATGGTCAAGGACGCAGCACTCGCCTTTGTGCTAACTGCGTCGGACATCCAGACCCTGCATTATTTCGCAGCGGTCGGCGGGGCAGCCTTCGTGGTCGGGATGGGCTATTGGCTGCGGCAATACCAGCACAAGAAGCTGTTGCAGGCCCCGCTGGTGATCGATCCGCCGGGACCAGAGGAGTTCCCGCACAGGCGGTAGGCATTCCCGATGGCGTGCAATCGGTTTTGATAAAACGCGCGCAGTAAACTAGAACAAGAGGCAGGATGAACATCCATCACCCTGCCTCTCTTGTTGTCCGGGCATCGGCCTGTCCGCACGATTGCCCCTCGACCTGCGCGCTCGAGGTCGAGGTGATCGATGGCGCGCGGATCGGCCGGGTGCGGGGCGCGGACGAGAACGCCTATACCGCCGGTGTGATCTGCGCGAAGGTCGCGCGCTACGCGGACCGCATCCATCATCCCGACCGGCTGACCAAGCCGATGCGGCGCAAAGGCGCGAAGGGTGCGGGCACGTTCGAGCCGATCGGCTGGGACGATGCGCTCGACATCGTGGCCGAGCAATTCCTGAAGGCCGAAGCGCGCTACGGCGCGGAAACGGTGTGGCCGTATTTCTACGCCGGCACCATGGGGCTCGTGATGCGCGACGGCATCAACCGGCTGCGCCACGCCAAGAAATATTCCGGCTTCCAGACCACGATCTGCGTCAACCCGGCCTGGACCGGCTTTATCGCCGGCACCGGCAAGCTCGCTGGGGCGGACCCCCGCGAGATGGCGAAGTCCGATCTTGTCGTGATCTGGGGGACCAATCCGGTCTCGACGCAGGTCAATGTGATGACGCATGCGACGCGCGCGCGAAAGGAGCGTGGCGCCAGGATCGTCGCCATCGACATCTACATGAACGGCACCATGGAACAGGCCGACCTGCCGGTGCTGGTGAAGCCCGGCACCGACGGCGCGCTCGCCTGCGCCATCATGCATTGCCTGTTCCGCGACGGCGCCGCCGACTGGGATTACCTGAACCGCTACAGCGATGCGCCGCGCGAGCTCGAGGCGCATCTGAAGACCCGTACGCCGGAATGGGCGTCGGCGATTACCGGCTGCCCGGTCGAGACCATCGAGGAGTTCGCGCGGCTGGTGAAAGAGAACAAGCGCGCCTTTTTCCGGCTGGGCTACGGCTTTTCGCGCTCGCGCAACGGGGCGGTCAACATGCATGCGGCAAGCTGCATCCCGGTGGTTACCGGCGCCTGGCAATACGAGGGCGGCGGCGCGTTCCACAATAACGGCGCGATCTATCACTGGAACAAGGACATGATCGAGGCGCCGGAGCTCACCGATCCGTCGGTGCGCATGCTCGATCAGTCGAAGATCGGCGCGATCCTCGACGGCGATCGCGACGCGCTTTTCGGCGGGCCGCCGGTGACGGCTTTGCTGATCCAGAACACCAATCCGGTATCGGTCGCGCCCGACCAGAATGTGGTGAAGCGCGGCTTCGCCCGCGACGACCTGTTCGTCTGCGTGCACGAACAGTTCATGACCGAGACCGCGGCGATGGCTGACATCGTGCTTCCCGCGACCATGTTCATGGAGCACGACGACGTCTATCAGGCCGGCGGCAGCCAATATATCCTGCTGGGTCCGAAGCTCGTCGATCCGCCGGGCGAATGCCGCAGCAATCACGACGTGATCTGTGGCCTCGCGCAGCGGCTCGGCGTGACCCATCCGGGCTTCGCCATGACGCCGCGCGAGATCATCGACTGGACGCTGAAGAAATCTGGCTGGGGCGATCTGGAGCGGCTCGAGCGCGAGCGCTGGATCGATTGCCAGCCGCCGTTCGAGAAAGCGCATTATCTCGACGGCTTCAAGTGGCCGGACGGCAAATTCCGGTTCAAGCCGGACTGGCCGACGGTGCCGTTCAAGTCGCCGTGGACCGCGGGCCCGGTGGCGCAGATGCCGGCCTTGCCGGATCACTGGGCGGTGACGGAGGAGGCCGACACCGAGCATCCGTTCCGGCTCGCGACCTCGCCGGCGCGTCAGTTCCTGAACTCGACCTTCAACGAAACGCCGGTCTCGGTGAAGCGCGAAGGGCGGCCGACGCTGATGATGCATCCGGAAGATGCCGCAGCATACGGTATTGCCGACGGTGATCGCATCGTGGTTGGCAACAGGCGCGGCGTTGTGCGGTTGCACGCGAAGCTGTTCGATGGCGTGCGGCGCGGCGTCGTGATCGCCGAATCGATCTGGCCGAATACTGCCTACGAAGACGGCTGCGGCATCAACTCGCTGACCGGAGCCGATTCGATCGCGCCATATGGCGGCGCCGCCTTTCACGACAACAAGGTGTGGGTGCGTTTGTCGCAGGCGTGATTTGCGGCGAGTCAAGGTCTTGCGTGGAACTGCCGGTAAGAGGCACCACGTGAATCTGGCCGATCCGAGGGACAATGCCCGCACAAAGTCACACAAAGCCAATTGATGCACACCCGTTGCCCGCACCGGTGGGTGCCGCGGATGCGCCATTCGCCTGGCACGCTGTCCCTGTCGATGACTGCCTGCAGCGCCTCGATGCGCAACGCGAAGGACTGACCGAGAGCGAGGCCGCACGACGTCTCGCCACCTTCGGGCCGAACCGTCTGCCGACCTCGAAGCCGCGTTCCGCGCTGATGCGGTTCCTGATGCAGTTTCACAATCTCCTGATCTACGTGCTGATCGCGGCGGGCGTCCTCGCCGGGCTGCTCGGCCACGGCGTCGATGCCGCCGTCATCTTTGCGGTCGTACTGCTCAATGCGGCGATCGGCTTCATCCAGGAGGGGCGCGCCGAACAGGCGCTGGACGCGATCCGCAGCATGATCACGCCGCGCGCTTCCGTGCTGCGCGACGGCCGCCGCGTGACGGTCAATGCAACGGACATCGTTCCCGGCGACGTGGTGCTGATCGAGGCGGGCGATCGCGTGCCGGCGGATCTGCGCCTGATCCGCGCCCGCAACCTCACGATCGACGAGGCGATCCTGACGGGCGAGTCGGTGCCCGTCGAAAAGGGCACGGCGCCTGTCGAAGCCAAGGCGACTTTGGGCGACCGGTCGCCGATGGCGTTTTCCGGTACGTTCGTTGCGGCGGGGCAGGGCGTCGGACTCGTCGTGGCAACCGCGCTCTCAACCGAGCTCGGCCGCATCAGCGCGATGCTGGGCGCCGTCGAGACGCTGACCACGCCGTTGGTCCGGCAGATGGATCAGTTCGCGCGCCAGCTCACGGCGGTGATCCTTGCCGTGTCCGTGGCCGTATTCGCCTTTGCGGTCTATCTGCGCGACTATGCATGGGCGGACGCCTTCATGGCGATGGTCGGGCTTGCCGTTGCCGCCATTCCCGAAGGCCTGCCCGCCGTGATGACCATTACACTTGCCATCGGCGTGCAGCGCATGGCGGCGCGCAACGCGATCATTCGCCGGCTGCCGGCGGTGGAAACGCTGGGCTCGGTTTCCGTCATCTGCTCCGACAAGACCGGCACGCTGACGCGCAACGAAATGACGGTGCAGACCGTCGTCACGGCGGATGCGACATACGAGGTGGCCGGCAGCGGCTACGAGCCGAGAGGAGAGATTTCGCGGGACGGTCGCGTTATCGACGCCATCGACGACCCCGTGCTGGGTGAAATTGCACGCGCGGCGTTGCTCTGCAACGACGCGACGTTGCGTCAGGCGGACGCCGGATGGATCGTCGACGGCGATCCGATGGAGGGGGCATTTGTCAGTTTCGCCGCAAAGGCCGGCTATGATGTGGCCCTGACGCGCAAGCAAATCCCGCGCACCGACGAAATCCCGTTCGATGCGCGGCATCGCTTTATGGCGACGCTGCATCATGGCCATGACGGCAATTCGATCCTCTATCTCAAGGGCGCACCCGAAACCGTGATTGGTCTGTGCAAGAACGCGCTCGGACCTTCGGGTGCGGAACCCTTCGATACGGCGGATTGGCACCAAAGAATCGAGTCGCTTGCTTCGCGCGGCCAGCGGGTTCTGGGGCTGGCGATGAAGCCGATGCCGTCAGGCAGCCGCGATCTCACCTTTCAGGATGTCGAGAGCGGTCTGGTCCTGCTTGGCATTGCCGGTCTGATCGATCCGCCGCGCGAGGAGGCGATTGCCGCGATCGGCGAGTGCGGCCGCGCCGGCATCGCGGTCAAGGTCATCACCGGCGACCACGCGGTGACGGCAGGCGCCATTGCCGAGCAACTGGGCCTGCCGAACCACCGTGCGGTCATGACGGGCGACATGCTGGAGGCTCTTGAAGAGCCGCAATTCCGGGAGGCCGCACGGAACACCACGGTGTTCGCGCGGGCGACGCCCGAGCAGAAGCTGCGGCTGGTCGAGGCGCTGCAGGCCGACGGCGCCGTGGTCGCCATGACCGGCGACGGCGTCAACGATGCGCCGGCGCTGAAACGCGCCGATGTCGGCATTGCGATGGGGCAGAAAGGCACCGAGGCGGCGAAGGAGGCTGCGGAGATTGTGCTCGCCGACGATAATTTTGCCTCGATCGTGGCCGCCGTCCGCGAGGGCCGCACGGTCTACGACAACCTGACCAAGGTGATCGGCTGGACGCTGCCGACCAATGGCGGCGAGGCCATGGCGATCATCGTTGCCATCCTGTTCGGTCTCGCGCTGCCGATGACCCCGGTCCAGATCCTCTGGATCAACATGGTGACGGCGGTTGCGCTGGGACTGACACTCGCCTTCGAGCCGACCGAGCCGAACGCCATGCGGCGTCCGCCGCGAAAGCCGGATCAGCCCATTCTATCCGGCCTGTTGATCTGGCGGGTGGTCCTCGTGTCTCTGCTGTTCGTGACCGGTGCCTTCGGCATGTTCTTCTGGGCGAAAGCGCGGGGCCTCCCGGTCGAGGAGGCGCGCACCATCGTCGTCAATACCATCGTGGTGTTCGAGATCTTCTATCTTTTCAGCGTGCGCTATCTGCACGAAACGTCGCTGACCTGGGAGGGCCTTGTGGGAACACCGGCGGTGCTGATCGGCGTCGGTCTGGTATCGGCCGCGCAATTCGTCTTCACCTATGCGCCGTTCATGCAGACGATTTTCCAGACCCGCGCCGTCTCACTGGCCGATGGCATGAGCATCGTCTTGCTGGGTGTCGTGTTTTTCGCAATTCTCGAACTCGACAAGTTCATCCGGCGCCGGTTGATGATCTTGCCGGATTAAATTGCGGTAAGGGCTGCTTCGCATTCGCAGCATTTGCGGAAAGTTTCGTTCAAACCTGCGAACCAGAAGCGTTGCAGTGACTGCAAGACGCAGGCCCCGTGTCTTGCTAAAGCCGCATTCCCGGCATCCTATTGCCTTGCAATCTGACCTTGGCTCCTTCGCCCCGCTGCCTTGTTGCGACGTGACCGTTCGGACCCTCGAAAGCTTAGGTTGTGGCGCCGATGCGGCAGATCGTTTGGGCGTCATCAATGACTGACAGATCAGGAGACAGACGATGCCGATGGGTACCGTCAAATGGTTTAATCCGACCAAAGGTTACGGGTTCATCAAGCCGGAGACCGGCGACAAGGACGTGTTCGTTCATATCTCTGCCGTCGAGCGTGCAGGACTTTCGACCCTGAACGAAGGACAGAATGTGGAATTCGAACTCGTCTCAAATCGCGGCAAGACGTCCGCCGAAAATCTCAAGGTGGCTTAGAATAGTCCATTATCCCAGTGCGCGGCGGGACCGCGTTCACTATTCAAGCCCCGGTTCGCCGGGGTTTTTTTATTGTGCGGCGCCGGGAAGAAACGCCGCTTCTTGATTGCTGACCGGGCCTTCGATCACGCAGCGCCCGTTTTCCACGCGGACCCGGCCCGATGCAACGAGCTTCAGCGCCAGCGGATAGATGCGATGCTCGATTGCAAGCACGCGGGCTGCAAGCGCGCTCTCGGTGTCGTCCGCAAAGACCGGCACGCGGCCCTGGGCGATGACCGGGCCCGAATCCATTTCAGGCACGACAAAATGCACCGTGGCGCCGTGCTCCTTTGCCCCGGCTTCGATGGCGCGGCGATGGGTATCGAGCCCCTTGAAGTCGGGGAGGAGAGCCGGATGGATGTTGACCATCCTCTCCGGCCATTGCGCGACGAACCATGCGGTGAGAAGGCGCATGAAGCCGGCCAGGCAGACGATCTCGATCCGGTGCGCCTGCAGCACCTCCTGCAATGCATGCTCGAAGGCCTCGCGATCCTTGCCGAAGGACTTGTGATCGACGATCGCGGTTTCAAGTCCTGCTTCCGCCGCGCGTTGCAGACCGCCTGCATCCGGCCGGTTCGCAACCACGAGCACGATTTCGGCCGGATAGGAGGGGTCGCGCGCAGCCTCGATCAGCGCGGTCATGTTGGAGCCGCGGCCGGAAATCAGGATCGCGGTTCGCTTGCGGACCATGGTCTATAGCGACAGATCGAGTAAGCCGCGATAGGTCACGCGTTCGCCGCCTGCGGCGCAAGGCACCACGGTTCCGATCGGACGCGCGGTCTCGCCGTGCTCGTGCAGCACCTTGATGACAGCGTCGGCCTTACCGGGGTCGACGACCGCAATCATGCCGATGCCGCAATTGAAGGTGCGCAGCATCTCGGCCATCGCAACATTGCCTTCGCGCGACAGCCAGCGGAAAACCGCAAGCGCGTCCACCTGCGACAGGTCGATTTCCGCGCCGAGGTCTTTCGGCAGCGCGCGGGGAATATTATCCGGGAATCCGCCGCCGGTGATATGGGCGAGCGCCTTCACTGCGCCGGTCTGCCGGATCGCGGCAAGGCAGGACTTCACATAAAGCCGCGTCGGAACGAGCAGGGCTTCGCCCAGAGTCTTGCCCGGCGCGAAAGGGGCCGGCGCATCGAAGCCAAGACCCGAGCGCTCCACGATCTTGCGAACCAGCGAAAATCCATTGGAGTGGACGCCGGAGGATGCCATCCCGATCACGACATCGCCTGCCGCAATATCGCTGCGGGGCAGGAGGGTGCCGCGCTCTGCGGCGCCGACGGCAAAGCCGGCCAGGTCATAGTCGCCCGGCTGGTAGAGGCCTGGCATTTCCGCCGTCTCGCCGCCGATCAGGGCACAACCGGTCTCGCGGCAGCCCTGCGCGATCCCGGCCACCACTTTGGCCCCGGTATCCGGATCAAGCTTCGAGCAGGCGAAATAGTCGAGGAAGAACAGCGGCTCCGCGCCCTGGACCACCAGGTCATTGACCGACATGGCGACAAGGTCGATGCCGATGGTGTCGTGCCGTCCGGTTTCGATGGCGATTTTGACCTTGGTGCCGACACCGTCGGTCGCGGCCACCAGCACCGGATCCTTGAATCCGGTACGCGCGAGGTCGAATACCCCCCCGAAGCCACCGATTTCGGCATCGGCGCCCGCGCGCGCGGTGGCCCGCACCAGCGGCTTGATCAGATCCACCATGCGGTTGCCGGCATCGATATCGACACCGGCTTCGCCGTAGGTCAGGCCGCTCTTGTTGCCGGACATGAACCGAAAGCCCTCCGAAGCGCCATGGCGGCGGATTCACGCGGCGTGGTAGCGCGGAAATCGCATTAGGTGCAATGCCTTGAGCGCGGCTATAATTACCACAGGCCGGTCGATCCGGCCCGATTCCTGCCGGGACATTCATGAGCCTGCCGAACCTCATCACCATGGCGCGCATTCTCTGCGTGCCGCTCATTGTGTGGGCGATTACCTCCGGCCAGATGCTGGTGGCATTCGTGCTGTTCATGCTGGCAGGTCTGAGTGACGCTGTGGACGGTTTCCTCGCCAAACGCTTCAACATGTCTACCGAGCTCGGCGCCATGCTCGACCCGGTCGCCGACAAGGCCCTGATCGTGTCGATCTATGTGGCGCTGGGCTTCACCGAGGCATTGCCGCGCTGGCTGGTGATCCTCGTGGTCTCGCGCGACATCCTGATCGTCGGCGGATTTCTGGTGGCCAAGATGATCAACCGGCCGATGCCGGTACGGCCGCATCCGGTGTCCAAGCTCAACACCGTGGCGCAAATCCTGCTGGCGGGACTGGCGCTCGGGGCGCTTGCCCTGCGATTCGATGCCGGATCGGCCCTGCCGGTCCTGATCGGGCTTGTCACGATTTTAACCTTGCTTTCGATCGCCTTCTATGTCGCTGAATGGATACGCCATTTCGGTACCAACGGGGCTGCCCGTTAAGGCGATGAGGGGGATGGCACGGCCATGAACACCACGACGTCGGGTCCGACCGGAGGTCCGCCGCCGCAGATCACCAGCAATCCGCTTACGCTGCGCCGTCAATTGCTGTTCTGGTGCGGAGCGCTGATCGTTCTGATCGGGCTGTTATGGTTGCTGGGCGATGTGCTGATGCCATTCGTCGCCGGCATGGTGCTGGCCTATCTGCTGGACCCGCTGGTGCGTGCAGTGCAACGATTGGGCTTCAACCGTGCACTTGCGTCGGTTCTGGTCGTGCTGATTTTCGTCGTCGTCATCGTAACCGCGCTGGTCCTGCTGCTGCCCATTCTTGCCGATCAGCTTGCGGGACTGGCTGCGCGCATACCGGAATATGTCGAACGGCTGCGTCAGCTGATCAACGAGCAGAGCCAGGGCTGGCTCGGCCAATACATCAACGAAAAATTGCCGGAGGCGCAGAAATCGGCCGGGACTGTCGCCGCAGCCGCGGCCGGCTGGGCCGGCACGGTTCTCGGCTCGATCCTGAGCGGCGGCCGTGCGCTGGTCTCGGTGCTGTCGCTTGTCATCATCACGCCGATCGTCGCCTTTTATCTTCTGCTGGACTGGCCGCGGATGTTGCAGACGATCGATTCCTGCATTCCGGTCCCGCATCGCGAAACCGTGCGCGGCCTGGCGCGAGAAATGGATCGGGCGATTGCCGGGTTTGTGCGCGGTCAGGCGATCGTCTGCACCATTCTCGGTACCTTCTATGCGATCGCGCTGATGGCAATCGGCGTCAATTTCGGTCTGCTGATCGGTATCACCGCCGGGCTATTGGGCTTCGCCCCCTATGTGGGAACGATTTCCGGTTTTCTGCTTGCCGTTGGCGTCGCCACTGCCCAGTTCTGGCCGGACTGGACCATGCCGGCCCTCGCTGCAGGGATTTTCCTGATCGGCCAGTTTGTGGAGGGCAATATTCTGCAGCCGCAGCTTGTCGGCAAGGAGATCGGGCTGCACCCGGTGTGGCTGATGTTCTCGCTGATCGCCTTCGCCTATCTGTTTGGCTTTGTCGGGCTCTTGGTTGCGGTGCCGGTCGCTGCCGCGATCGGCGTTCTGGTGCGGTTTCTCGTGCGCCAATATCTTGCGAGTCCCTATTACACGGGCGGACAGCCGGGCTGAGGCGATGGCATTGCCGCCGCGTCAGCTTGCGCTTTCGCTCGATCATGCCGAACGGCTGACCCGCGAGGATTTCCTGCCCGGCGCCTCAAATGAGGCCGCACTCGCGATGATCGAGCGCTGGCCCGAGTGGCCCTCGCCCGCGCTCGCCATTGCCGGGCCCGAGGGCAGCGGCAAGAGCCACCTTGCCGCAATCTGGGCCGACCGGGCGGGAGCGCGGATTGTGTCCGCCGAGATGATGCATACCGACACCTTGCCGGAGGCGCTGGCCACGGGCGCGCTTGTTGTCGAACATTGCGCAGCCGGTGGATTTGACGAGCGCGCGCTGTTTCACCTGCTCAATCTTGTGCGCGAGCAGAGTGCGGCCCTTCTGATCACCGCAAGGGGTGTGCCGTCGTCGTGGGCCGTGACATTGCCGGATCTGGCCTCGCGGCTGCGCGCTTTGCCGACGGTTTCGATGGCGGCGCCGGACGATGCGCTGTTGCGCGCCGTGACGGTCAAGCTCTTCGCGGATCGTCAATTGGCCGTTGACGAAGCGCTGGTCAGTTACCTCCTGACACGGGTCGGGCGGTCCTTTGCGGCGATCAGGACCGCGGTTCAGACGCTCGACCGTGAGGCGTTGCAGCGCAAGAGGCCGGTCAATCGTGCGCTTGCCGCCGAGTTGTTCCGGAATTTCCAGCCCTGACCATGCCGGCAAATCTGCTATCCTGCGTCACCGGCTAGTCACGAATCCGTCTTAAGGTCCGGCTTTCCTGGAAACTCGCCATGCAAGATCGCGCCGAAGCCATTGTTTTGACGGATGAATCCGCTCGGGCGGACCATGAATCCGAGGCCCGCCTGCACGCGCTGATGAAAAGCCCGGAGCGGTTCATCAATCGGGAATTGTCGTGGCTGCATTTCAACCGCCGTGTTCTCGACGAAGCCGGCAATGCCAATCACCCGCTGCTGGAACGGCTTCGATTTCTGTCGATTTCGGCGAACAATCTGGACGAATTTTTCATGGTGCGCGTGGCGGCGCTCAAGGGCCAGGTGCGCGAGGGCGTCTCCGACCGCTCGCCGGATGGCCTGACGCCCTCCGAGCAACTGGCACGGATTGCCGAAGTGGTCTCGGTTCTGGCGAGCGACCAGCAGACGCGCTGGCGCGAATTGCGCGAAGAACTTGCCGGCAACGGCATTGTGATCGTCGATGCGCAGGGCGTGACGAAGCAGGAGCAGGACTGGCTGGAAGAACAGTTCCTGACGGCGATCTTCCCGGTTCTGACGCCGCTTGCAATCGACCCGGCGCATCCATTCCCGTTCATTCCCAATCTCGGCTTCACGCTTGCGCTGCAATTGTCGCGCGTCAGCGACGGCAAGGCGATGAATGCGCTCATTCGCGTGCCGCACAAGATCGAGCGCTATATACAGCTGCCCCGGACCGGCGAAGGCGGGCTGCGCGTCATCACGCTCGAACAGGTGGCATGCCTGTTTGTGGGCCAGCTCTTCCCCGGCTATGTGATGAACGGGGTCGGGGCGTTCAGGGTGATCCGCGATTCCGAGATCGAAATCGAGGAAGAAGCCGAGGATCTGGTCCGCTCGTTTGAAAGCGTGCTCAAGCGCCGCCGCCGCGGTTCGGTGATCCGGCTCGAGCTTGAACAGTCGATGCCGGAAGATTTGCGCCGCTTCGTGCAGCGTGCCATGGGCGTGAGCGACGACGAAACGTTTTTGGTCGACGGCATGCTGGCGCTCAACGATCTCAAGGAAATCGTTGCGATCGGCCCGTCCGACCTGCTGTTCGCGCCATACAATCCGCGTTTTCCGGAGCGCATCCGCGATCACGGTGGCGATTGCTTTGCGGCGATCCGGCAGAAGGACTTCATCGTCCAGCACCCCTATGAATCCTTCGACGTTGTCGTGCAGTTCCTGCAGCAGGCGGCGCGCGACCCGGACGTGATCGCGATCAAGCAGACACTCTATCGGACGTCGGCGGAATCGCCGATCGTGAAGGCGCTTGCAGAGGCAGCCGAGGCCGGCAAGTCGGTCACCGCGCTCGTTGAGTTGAAGGCGCGGTTCGACGAGGAAGCCAATATCCGCTGGGCGCGCGACCTGGAGCGCGCCGGCGTGCAGGTGGTGTTCGGCTTCATCGAGCTGAAGACCCACGCCAAGCTCTCGCTTGTGGTCCGCCGCGAATCCGGCAAGCTCGCCACCTATGTGCATGTCGGGACCGGCAACTATCATCCGATCACCGCCCGCATCTATACCGACCTGTCCTACTTTACGGATGATCCCGTAATCGCGCGCGACGTCGGCCGCATCTTCAATTTCATCACCGGCTATGCCGAGCCTGCCGAACTCGAAGTCATGGCGGTCTCTCCGGTGTCGCTGCGGCGACGGCTGGTCGAGCATATCGATGCCGAGATCGAACATGCCCGGGCCGGACGCCCCGCCGCGATCTGGCTGAAAATGAACTCGCTGGTCGATCCGGGCATGATCGACAAGCTTTACGAGGCCTCGCAGGCCGGGGTCTCCGTCGATATCGTGGTGCGGGGCATCTGCTGTCTTCGTCCCGAGGTTCCGGGCCTGTCCGACAATATCCGTGCGAAATCGATCGTCGGACGGTTCCTGGAACATTCCCGGATTTATTGCTTCGGCGCGGGCCACGGCCTGCCGCATCCCAAGGCGCTGGTTTACATCTCCTCCGCCGACATGATGCCGCGCAATCTCGATCGTCGCGTCGAGGCGCTGTGCCCGATCACCAACCCGACCGTGCACGAACAGGTGCTCGACCAGATCATGGTGGTGAATTTCAACGATAACGAGCAGAGCTGGAAGCTCTTGCCTGACGGCACCGCAACCCGCATAAGGCCCGCGAAAGGCGAAGAGCCTTTCAACGCGCAGAAATACTTCATGACCAATCCGAGTCTGTCGGGTCGTGGGAAATCGCTCAAAGAATCAACGCCGCGCCGCCTCAGCCGCCGTCAGGACCGACGCTAGTGCCCCGGGCGCCGGCGAATTCGGCATCACGAGCAAGGCCCGCAAAAACACCAAGACGAGTGCTCCGCCGTCTCTGCGGAACCGGCAATTGCGCAGCAAGAGCCAGGGTTCGCTGGTGAAAGCCTCTGCGCCTGTGGAAAACCCGCAGGGACGTCTGGATCACGGTCCCGCGGTTGCCGTCATCGATATTGGATCGAACTCGGTCCGCCTGGTCGTCTATGAAGGCCTGACACGCAGTCCGACACCGATTTTCAACGAGAAGATTCTGGCCGGTCTCGGCCGCCAGGTCCAGTCCACCGGTTTGCTGGCGCCCGATGCCGTGGTCGAAGCGCTTCAGGCGCTGCGTCGCTTCCGTGCATTGTGCGACAATCTGAAGGTCGGGCGGGTCTTCGGCCTCGCCACGGCGGCATGCCGGGACGCCGAGAACGGTCCGGCCTTCATCGCAGAAGCCGAGCGCATCTGCCGGATCAAGATCGATGTCTTGTCGGGCAAGCGCGAGGCTGAACTGGCCGCACTCGGGGTGATTTCGGGGGTCCACCGGCCGGACGGCATCACCGGCGACCTCGGCGGCGGCTCGCTGGAACTGATCGATGTGCGCGGCACCAAGATCCGGCGCGGCGTGACGCTGCCGCTCGGCGGTCTCGCGCTGAAGGACAGTGCCGGGCAGTCGCTCAAGCGCGCCGAAAAGATCGCCGAGCGCGCCTTGGCCGGTGTGCCGTTCCTGAAGACCGGCAAGGCGCGGACCTTTTACGCCGTCGGCGGCGCGTGGCGGGCGCTCGCCGGGCTGCATATGGCGCAGACCGGCTATCCGCTCCACGTCATGCATGGCTATACGCTCCATGCCCGCGAGGCGCTCGAATTCTGCGACCTCGTCAAGCGCGTCGATCCCGAGACGCTCGCCAATATCGAGGTCATCTCGGCGGCACGACGGCCCTTGCTCGGCTATGCCGCCGTGGTGCTCGGCCGCCTGATCCGCCTGATCCGCCCGGAGAATGTTGTGGTTTCGGCGCTCGGCGTACGCGAAGGGCTGCTTTATTCGCTGTTGCGCGAGCGCGAGAAGAACAAGGATGCCCTGATCGACGCTGCGCGCAATATCAATCTGTTGCGCTCGCGCTCGCCGCAGCATGGAGAGGAATTGCTGGCCTGGACCGACCGCTTCATGAAGTCGAGCGGCATCGACGAGACCGCCGACGAGCGCCGCTTGCGCCACGCCGCCTGTCTGGTCGCCGATGTCGGCTGGCGGACCCATCCGGATTATCGCGGAGAGCAATCGCTCAACCTGATCGCGCATGCCGATTTCGTTTCGCTGGACCATGCGGGCCGCGCCTATCTGGCGCTGTCGGTCTATTTCCGTCATGTCGGCATCACCCATGATGACGAATTGTCGCCGCGGCTGCGCGAACTCGCCTCGACCCGGATGCTCGACCGCGCGCGCATTCTGGGTGCGGCGATGCGGGTCGCGTACATGGTGTCGGCTTCGACGCCGGGCGTGCTGCCGAAGACGCCGCTGCGGGTCGAGCAGGGCAAGCTGGTGCTGCGGCTATCCGGCCGCAATGCGGCGCTCAACGGCGAACGCGTCGTCAACCGCATGCGGACGCTGGCGAGGCTGATCGGGCGCGAAGCGGTGGTGATCGAGGAGTGACAGGTGTCAGGCGAGGTGAAATTCCACCGCCACCTGACCGCTGCCGCTCGAGGGGAAATAGTCGCAAAGCTGCTCGGCCTTGCCGGCGTAGCGGTCCCAGCCCAGGGCGCCGAACAGCATGACGGTGTCGACCATCAGCGCTTCGCCGTTGCACTTGCGGGTATAGTCCGGGAGCATCGCGCAGAACTCGGCGAAGCGTCCCTCGCGCCACAAGTCGAGAACCCGCAAATCCATCTGCCGGTTGAACTCGCTCGAAATCCTGTTCCAGGCCTCGGGTCCGAGCTTCGAATTTTCGAACAATTGATGCGACAGCGAACCGCTCGCAAGGATCGCGACCTTGTGCTTCGAGCGCTTGATGGCGCGCGTAACGGCCGCACCGAACTTGCGATTCTCCTCGACCGAGGCAAAGACCGGAGAGGCGATCGGCACCACCGACATCGCGCTGTCCTTGTTCATGTAATGCATCGGGACGATGGTGCCGTATTCCACCGGCATGGTTCTGACCTTGTGCGCCAGCGCGAGCGGTCCGTCCTTTGCGGTTTCGGCTGCGATGAGGTCGGCGAGATCGGAATTGCCCGGGAAGTCGTAGGCGATATCGTTGATCATGTGCGGCGCTTCGGGACTGGTGTAGCTGCCGCTGTGCCAGGCATTGGCGTTGATATGGAATCCGAAATTCGAGATCCAGTGGGTGTCGAACACCACGAAAGTGTCGGCGCCCCGCTCGCGGGCGCGTCTGCCGATCAGCTTCAGTGCGTTGATGGGACCGTCGCGGGTGCCTTTGAGCGGCTCCAGCTGTTCCGACAGCATCAAGGACGGCACATGCGTGATCTTGGCGGCAAGAACCAGTTCGCCCATCTGACGACGCTCTCCCAAACGGATCTTGAGTCACATTAGGGAGCGCGACGGCCCACAAATTTGCGCTGGATCAATCCGGGTGCTTCTGACGGCAGTGGGCTGCGCTCACGCGACTCCGTTGCGCGCGCCGGTCAGCTGCGTGAGAAAAAACACATACTCCTCCGCGGCTTCTTCCAGCGCCGTGTAGCGGCCGGACTTGCCGCCGTGACCGGCGCCCATATTGGTCTTGAGCAGGATGGTGTTGCCGCCGGTCGTGGTGGCGCGGAGCTTCGCCACCCACTTGGCCGGCTCCCAATAGGTGACGCGCGGATCGTTCAACCCGGCTGTGACCAGGATGGCCGGATAGACTTGCGCTGTGACATTGTCATAGGGGCTGTAGCTCAGAATATATTCGAACGCCGCCCTGTCGGTGATCGGGTTGCCCCATTCCGACCATTCGCCCGGCGTCAGCGGCAGCGTTTCGTCGAGCATGGTGTTGAGCACGTCGACGAAGGGCACATGCGCGGCGATGGCGCCGTAAAGCTCCGGCGCCTGGTTGACGATCGCGCCCATCAACTCGCCGCCGGCGGAGCCGCCCGCCGCCGTCACCCGGCCCGGCGACGCGAAGCCCAGTGCGATCAGATGGCGCGTGACGTCGACAAAATCGTTGAAGGAATTGGTCCGCTTGTCGAGCTTGCCGTCCAGATACCAGCCAAAGCCCAGATCGTCGCCGCCGCGGATATGGGCGATCGCGCAGGCGAAGCCGCGGTCGAGCAGCGACAGCCGGTTGGTCGAGAAGCCGGGCGGAATCGCGTGCCCATAGGCACCGTATCCGTAAATGTGCAGGGGGCCCTTGCCGTCCTTGACGAAGTCGCGCCGGTAGACCACCGACACCGGCACCATGACGCCGTCGCGCGAGGGCGCCATCAGCCGCTCGGTGACGTATTGCGACGCGTCGTAGCCGCTCGGAATTTCGCGAACCTTCAAGGTTTCGAGGCGCCGGTCGGAGAGATGATAGTCGTAGACGGTGTTGGGCGTGACCATCGACTGATAGGTGAGGCGGAGCCGGTCCACATCATATTCGCGATTCCCGGCAAGGCCTGCGACATAGCTCGCCTCGGGGAATTCGATGTAATGCTCCGCACCGCTGTCGTAATCGCGCAGCCTGATCTGCGACAGCCCGTCAATGCGCTCCTCGATCGCCATCAGGTTGCGAAACGTGACGAAGCCGAGAATGTAATGGCGGTCGCTGCCCGCGATCATTTCCTTCCATGCGCAGGGGCGCTCGACCGGGGCCGTTACCACCCTAAAATTCACATGCGTATCGTTGCTGCGGATGTAAAGGACGCCCTCGCGTTCATCGAGGTCGTAGAGCCGGCCGGTAGCGCGCGGCGAGACCAGCACGGGCTTTGCGGAAAAGTCGGCAAGCGGAACGAGCCAGACTTCGTTGGTCGTATGGTCGCCGGTCGAGAAGGTCGCAAAGCGACGCGACTGGGTTCGCCCGAGGCTGACCGTGAACATCGGGTCGGACTCGCGATAGATTTCGCGGTCGGCGCTTTGCGGATCGCCGAGCCGGTGATGCCAGACCGCCTTCGAGCGCCAATGCTCGTCGGCATCGGTATAGAGGAAGCTCCTCGAATCCGCCGCCCAGACGAGGCCATAGCGCCAGTTTTCAATGACGTCGGCAAGCTCTTCGCCGGTCGTAAGGTCTCGCACCTTGAGCACGAAGCGTTCCGAGCCGTTGGTGTCGACCGCATAGGCAAGGAGGCGTCCATCGGGACTGACCGCATGTCCACCGAGCCGGAAATAGTCGTGACCCGAGGCGAGTGCCGGCTCGTCGATGATGACTTCGTCCCTGCCGCCTGCATATTTGCGCCGGTACCATTTCGGGTATTCGCCGCCGGCATCGAATGCGTGCCAGTACACGAAGTCGCCGTCCTTTTGCGGGACGCTGGAATCGTCGTCCTTGATGCGGCCTTTCATCTCCGCGACGATGGTGTCGACGAGGCCGCGATGCGGCTTCATCACGGCTTCGAAATAGGCGTTCTCTGCGTTGAGATAGGCGAGGATGTCGGCATCCTTCACGTCCGGGTAACCCGGATCCCGCAGCCAGGCATACGGATCCTCGATGGTGATGCCGTGATGGGTGACGGAATGCGGCACGCGCTTGGCGATGGGCGGCTTGGCGGGGACAGCGGTCATTCGCGCATCATTCCTTGTTTTCGCGAGGCGTCGCCTCAAACTCCGTTCATTCCCGCGAAAGCGGGAATCCAGTGTTTGCGGCTCTGGGTCCCCGCTTCCGCGGGGACGAACGGATAGATGGATATGAACCGCGCAGGGACTAATCCCGTTCGATGGCGATAACACGCCCCTTGTCGATCGCAAGCGCAAGCCGTCCGGCTTTCAGCGCCAGCGCCTTCTCGCCGAACAATTCCCGGCGCCAGCCCCTGAGGGCCGGCACGTCGGCATGGTCGTCGGCGGCGATGCGTTCGAGATCGTCCACGGTGGCGATCACCTTGGCCGCGACGGCGTGGCGTTCGGAGGTCATGCGCAGCAGGACTTTCAGCAGCTCGACGATCGCCGTGCCGTTCTGGGCGGGCTTGGCGCGCTCCATCACCGGCAGCGATTTCGGATCGCGTGCGAGACCGCGCTTCACGATGTCGGGAATTTCGAGGCCCCATTTCGAGCGCTCGAAACCTTTCGGCACCGAACGCAGCGAAGCCAGTTTCTCGATTGTGGTCGGCGCCTGGATGGCGATGTCCGCCACGAGATCGTCCTTCAGCACACGGCCGCGCGGGACGTCGCGCGCCTTGGCCTCGCGCTCGCGCCAGGCGGCGACCTCCATCAGTACGGCAAGCTCTTTCGGTTTGCGCACGCGCGACCGCAGCCGCTGCCAGGCCTGATCGGGATCCATCCGGTAGGTCTCGGGCGAGGTGAGAACATCCATTTCCTCGCTCAGCCATTCGCTGCGGCCGCGCTTTTCCAGATCGTCACTGAGCTTGCGGTACACGTCGCGCAGATGCGTGACGTCGGAAATGGCGTATTCGATCTGGGTCTTGCTCAGTGGCCGCCGGGTCCAGTCGGTGAAGCGCGAGGATTTGTCGAGCGTGTCGCCGGTGATGCGCTGCACGAGCTGGTCGTAGGAAATCGAATCGCCGTGGCCGAGGACCATGGCGGCGATCTGGGTATCGAACACCGGATGCGGGATGAGACCCGCGCGATGCCAGACGATTTCGATGTCCTGGCGCGCGGCATGGAACACCTTCAGGACGTTCTCGTTGCCCATCAGGTCGAAGAATGGCTGCAGGTCGATGCCGGGCGCGAGCGCGTCGACAACGACAGCCTCGTCGGGGCTCGCCAGCTGCGCCACGCAGAGCTGCGGATAATAGGTCGACTCGCGCAGAAATTCGGTGTCGACGGTGACGAAAGGATGCGCAGCAAGACGCTTGCAGGCGTCGTTAAGGGCATCCGTTGTGGTGATCAGGTCCATGCCGCGACAGTCACCCGCGCACCCGTGGCATCATGATGAATTCCCATGGCGACGGCATGGCCTGAACCGGCATGTCGATCAGGGTCGGACCGCCGCGCCGCCTGAAGCCGCGGCGCAGCGCCGCGCGCAATTCCGCCGGCGTTTCGACGCGCTCGGCGGCTGCGCCGAAGCTCTCGGCGAACTTGACAAAATCCGGATTGGTGAGGTCGCTGGCGATGGTGCGGCCGCCATACCATTCCTGCTGGATCAGTTTCACATTGCCGTAGGCGTTGTTGTTGAACACGACAGTGACCAGCGGGATTTTGTGGCGCACCGCCGAGGCCATCTCGGTTGCGGTATAAAGAAAGCCGCCGTCGCCGGTGATCGACAGCACCGGCACGTCGCGCCGTGCATCCTGTACGCCGAGCGCGGTCGCAAAGCCCCAGCCGAGATTGTCCTGATAGCCGGGCGAGATGAAGGTGCGCGGATTGTAGACCGGCAACGCCAGACGCGCGGCAAAGCCGATCTGCGTCACTTCATCGACGAAAATGCCGTTTTCCGGCAATTCGGCACGGATCGCATCGAGGATCGCCATCTGCGGCACGAGCTTCGCGAGCCGCTTGGCGAGCTTCGCCTGCCGCTCTTGCATCTCGGCCTTGCGCGACTTGCGCTTGGCATTGTGCGCGGGCAGGGCGGCGAGGAGCTTGCGCAGCACGGCAGCCGAATCGCCGAGGAGCGCGACGTCCGGCTTGCCGGCGCGTTCCGGCTCGTCCGGATCGGCCTCGACCCTGATCACCTTGAGGTTCTTGTCGGTGCCCCACACGGTGAGCTGCTGCAGGAGCCGCGTGCCGACGCCGATCACGACATCGACCTCGGGCCACATCTCGTGTGCCAGCGGCAGGGTGATCGACAGCGGATCGCGGCTGTCGAGGATGCCGCGGCCGCGGCGATAGCCGAGCACCGGCGCCTGCAGCATCGCGGACAGCCGCGTCACCTCTTTCGCAGCATCCTGCGCGCCGCCGCCGCAGACGATCATCGGATTTTTCGCAGCGCCAAGAAGCTTTGCGGCCGCAGTGACCGCGTCGTCGTCGATCGGCGGCTCGAAAACCGGGAGGGGCGCGCAATCGACCACCGGCTCGGCGCGGCCCCAGACATCCATGCCGCATTCCAGCGCGGCCGGACCGGGGCGATCGATGGACATCGACCGGATGGCCTCCGCCACGAGGCGCGGAGCGTCGGCTGCGCGCGGGATGCGGGCCGAATGGTCGACCAGCCGTTCGATGATGCCGGCCTGGTCGCGGATTTCATGCAGCTGGCCGAGGTCGCGGCGGATGGTGCTTTGCGGGATCTGGCCAATCAGCCCGAGGACGGGGGCATTCATCGAATAGGCGGTGAGGAGAGCCGCGCCGGTATTGAGAAGGCCGGGCCCCGGCACCACCGAATAGACCTGCGGCTTGCCGGTCGCGAGCGCGGCGCCGAGCGCCATATAGGCGCAGCCCTGCTCATGGCGGGTATGCACCACCCGGACCCGGTTTCCGGCCTTGTAGAGGGCGTCGAAGAAATGGTCGTTATGAACGCCCGGCAGGGCATAGACCGTGTCGATTCCGTGCGCGAGCAGGGCGTTCACCACGGCCTGGCCGGTGGTCATCCGAACCGCCTGCGTGCTCGATTTCCCGCGGGCGGCGGACTTCTTGGCTGGTTTCGGCATTGATTCCGTCGGACTGGTTTGCAGCCCCCAGAATGCAGAAAGAGGCCGCTCTGTCGAGGCATTCCCTCGCCTTGACAAAGCACGACCCCCATGCGCTTTTCCCGCGCCTCCAGCCCACTTTTTCTCGAATCCGGCCAGCGAAAGACCCGCCATGCATCGTTACCGCTCCCATACCTGTGGCGCGCTCCGCGAGAGCGACATTGGCGGGGCCGTGCGCCTGTCCGGCTGGGTCCACCGGGTCCGCGACCACGGCGGCGTCTTGTTCATCGACCTGCGCGACCATTACGGGCTGACCCAGGTCGTGGCCGACCCCGACAGCCCGGCGTTCCGGGACGCCGAGAAGGTGCGCTCGGAATGGGTGATCCGGGTCGATGGCAAGGTCCGGCAGCGTCCGGCCGGGACCGAGAATCCCGACCTGCCCACCGGACAGGTCGAGGTCTTCGCCACCGAGATCGAGATGTTGGGCCCTGCGGGCGAGTTGCCCATGCCGGTGTTCGGCGACCAGGAATATCCGGAGGATATTCGTCTGCGCTACCGCTTCCTCGATCTGCGAAGAGAGCGGCTGCATAACAACATCATGAAGCGCGGCCAGATCATCGATTCGATCCGCCGCCGGATGAAGGAGAGCGGCTTCTTCGAATTCCAGACTCCGATCCTGACGGCGTCCTCGCCGGAAGGCGCGCGCGACTATCTCGTGCCCTCGCGCCTCCATCCCGGCAAGTTCTACGCGCTGCCGCAGGCACCGCAGCAATTCAAGCAGCTGATCATGGTGTCGGGCTTCGACCGTTATTTCCAGATCGCGCCCTGTTTCCGCGACGAGGATGCGCGCGCCGACCGCTCGCCCGGCGAATTCTATCAGCTCGATATCGAGATGAGCTTCGTCACCCAGGACGACGTGTTTAACGCGGTCGAGCCGGTGCTGCGCGGGGTGTTCGAGGAATTCGGCGGCGGCAAGCCGGTGACGCAGAAATTTCCGCACATCGCCTATGCCGATGCGATGCGGCTCTATGGCTCGGACAAGCCGGACCTGCGCAATCCGATCAAGATGGCGAACGTCACCGAAGCATTCCGCGGGTCTGGCTTCAAGATTTTCGCCAACATGATCGCGAACGATGCGGCGGTCGAAGTGTGGGCTATTCCCGCCAAGACCGGCGGCAATCGCGCCTTCTGCGACCGCATGAATTCATGGGCGCAGGGCGAAGGCCAGCCGGGACTCGGCTATATCTTCTGGCGCGAGGGTGAGGAGGGCGGCGCAGGTCCGCTCGCCAAGAATATCGGGCCGGAGCGCACCAGGCAGATCGCGGATCAACTCGAGCTGGGCGTCGGCGATGCGGTGTTCTTCGTCGCCGGCAAGCCGAAGGACTTTGTGAAATTCGCAGGCCTCGCCCGCACCCGCGTCGGCGAGGAGCTGAAGCTGATCGACACCGAGCGCTTCGAGTTTTGCTGGATCGTCGATTTCCCGATGTATGAATGGAGCGAGGAAGAGAAGAAAATCGACTTCTCGCACAACCCGTTCTCGATGCCGAATATGCCGGTCGAGGAATTCTTGGCGCTCGACGCAAGCGAGACCGAGAGGATTCTCGGCATCAAGGCGTTCCAGTACGACATCGTTTGCAACGGCGTCGAATTGTCGTCCGGCGCGATCCGGAACCACCGCCCCGATGTGATGAAGAAGGCCTTCGCCATCGCCGGCTATGACGAGAGCGTGCTGGAGGCGAAGTTCGGCGGCATGCTGCGCGCGCTCTCGCTCGGCGCGCCCCCGCATGGCGGCATCGCGCCGGGCATCGACCGCATCGTCATGCTGCTCTGCGGCGAGGAGAATCTCCGCGAGGTCGTGCTGTTCCCGATGAATCAGCGCGCCGAGGACCTGCTGATGGGCGCGCCGTCCGAGGTTTCGCCCAAGCAGCTGCGCGAACTGCATATCCGGCTCAACCTGCCGCAAAAGTCCTAAGCGGCCGTCAGGCCGGACGGCGCGATCCGCTCTTTCAGGGCCTCGAGATCGGCGCGCTCGTCGATGGAGCGCCGGCCCTCGCGCCAGATCATCGCAAGATGGCGTTCGATCGCCTGGCGTTGCGTTTCATTTGCCAGCCCGCGCAGGTCCATGAGCCGTTCGGCGAGACGGATCAGGATCGCAGGGCTGCCGCTGCCGTTCTGACGAATCATATTGAAGGCGGCATCCATCAGGCCGTCAAAGCGTGAGGTCGGGACGACCAGCCGCATCCGTCCTTTCCGGTCGCGCCAGACCGATTGCGCCTCGCCCCTCTGCATGATCCGCGACAGCGACATGGCGAGGCGGTCGATCGCCGCCATGGCGGTGAAGGGGTCATTGACCCCAGGTGACAGGGCGCGAACCGCAATCTCAACCATTTGCCGGATGGCGAATTCCAGATCCTGAACCGGCGTACGCTCCCGTCCGACAATGATCGCAGTCTCGACACGCCTGGAGAGATCGGAGGCTCCCGCCGATGCAGGCACCGTCTTTCCAATCACCATGTTGTCCAGCACCAGATGTCCGGCGCGCACGTCAAGCACGATCACAGCATTGGCTTGCGTGGCGGCCTCGACAATCTCGTTGTGATCGATGGCCTGAATGTAACCTTGACGATGCGTGCGCAGGGGCGCCGACTCGCCGGACAATTCGTCCGCAGCACGCGCGTCTTCGTCGGTGCGCTCTGGCAGCATCTGCGTCGCCTGCTCGTCAATATCGCAGCCGACGCTCTCGATCACGGTATCGGCGATGATCGAGCGCGCCAGATGGTGCACGAACAGCAGCAACGAAACGGCGCTGAGCAGAACCAGGAACGTCCCGATCGTGACGGCAAGATTGGGTGCTTCGTCGCCGGCACCGTAGACGCGGCGCAGGATCAGCAGCAGATAAACGACCGAGGCGGTAAAGAGTCCGAGCGTGAGCTGGGTGCGAATATCGCCCATGAAGATTCGGATGAGACGCGGCCCCAGCTGCTGGGCCGCGAGCGTCAGCACCACCATGGTGATTGAGATGGCGAGTGTGGCCAGCGTGATCATCGAGGTCACGAGTGCGGACAGAAAGCTCGGCGCGTCCTTGGCATTTCCGCTGTAGAGGAACCAGGCTGGATCGGCGCCGATATCGAGCCGGATTTTCATCGCAACGATCGCGGTTGCGACGGCCAATGCGATCATCGCCACGGGAACCGCCCACAGGCTTGTGCGCACCGATTCCCAGATTGTCAGCAGGCGCGGCAGCATACGGATCACCCCGACCGGTTGCGGACAATGCGATCTCGACCGGTCCTAACAAACATTCGCAATCCGGTCACAAGTTCCATAAAGAAGGGCATCCGGCTCCTGGAGGGGCGAGTCGGATACTGGAGAGGGTCAATGCCGTCCGTCATGTCCAACCTGTCCGATGACCTGAAAAACCAGGCGCTCGCCTATCACCGCTTTCCCAAGCCCGGAAAACTGGAGATCGCCGCCACCAAGCCGCTCGGCACCCAGCACGACCTGGCGCTGGCCTATTCGCCGGGCGTGGCCGCAGCCTGCGAGGCCATCGCCACTGATCCGCGCGAGGCCGCCGAACTGACCGGCCGGCAGAACCTCGTCGCGGTGATTTCGAACGGCAGCGCCGTTCTCGGCCTTGGCAATATCGGGCCGCTGGCCTCCAAGCCGGTGATGGAAGGCAAGGCGGTCCTGTTCAAGAAATTCGCCGGGATCGACGTGTTCGACATCGAGATCGATGCGCCAAGCGTCGAGCGCATGGTCGAGGTGATCGCGGCGCTGGAACCGACCTTCGGCGGCATCAATCTGGAGGACATCAAGGCGCCGGAATGCTTCGACGTCGAGGCGCAGCTGAAAGAGCGCATGAAAATTCCGGTCTTTCACGACGACCAGCACGGCACCGCGATCATCGTCGGCGCGGCCGTGATGAATGCGCTCTATCTCTCCGGCAAAACGATCGGGGACGTTAAAATCGTCGCCTCCGGCGCGGGCGCCGCGGCGCTCGCCTGCCTGAACCTGCTGGCGTCGCTCGGCGCCAGGCGCGAGAATATTTTCATCTCCGACATCGAGGGCGTGGTCTACAAGGGCCGCCCTGCGCTGATGGATCGCTGGAAAGAGGTCTATGCGCAGGATACCGACGCGCGCAAACTCGGCGACATCATCGGCGGCGCGGATATTTTCCTCGGCGTGTCGGCGGGCGGCGTGCTGAAACCCGACATGGTCAAGCGCATGGCGGACCGGCCCCTGATTATGGCGCTCGCCAATCCGACGCCGGAAATCATGCCGGACGAGGCGCGGGCGGTTCGCCCCGACGCCATGATCTGCACCGGGCGCTCGGACTATCCGAACCAGGTCAACAACGTTCTGTGTTTTCCGTACATCTTCCGCGGCGCGCTGGATGTCGGCGCAACCACCATCAATGAGCCGATGAAACGCGCGGCGGTGGAAGCCATCGCGGCGCTGGCGCGCGAGGCGCCGTCGGACGTGGCGGCGCGCGCCTATGAGGGCGAGGCCCGCACCTTCGGACCCGGCTCGCTCATTCCAAACCCGTTCGATCCGCGGCTGATCCTGCGCATCGCGCCGGCGGTGGCGCGGGCGGCGATCGAATCCGGGGTGGCGACGCGGCCGTTCGGCGATTTCGAGGCCTATAACGAGCGGCTGAACCGCTTCGTGTTCCGCTCCGGCTTCATCATGAAACCGGTCTTCACCCGGGCCAAGCAGGATCCAAAGCGCGTCATCTATGCCGAAGGCGAAGACGAGCGGGTGCTGCGGGCGACGCAGGTCATCGTCGAGGAGGGGCTGGCGCAGCCGCTCCTGATCGGCCGCCCAAGCGTGATCGAGACGAGGCTGGAGCGCTACGGCCTGTCGATCCGTCCGGGCCGCGATTTTACGCTCATCAATCCGGAGGACGATCCGCGCTATCGGGAGTTCGTCCAGGCCTATGTCGAGGCGGCGGGCAGGCGCGGCATCACCCCGGATGCCGCGCGCACCATCGTGCGCACCAATGCAACGGTGATCGCCGCATTGGCGGTGCGGCTCAACATCGCCGACGCCATGATCTGCGGTCTGGAAGGCCGCTACATGGCGCACCTGAAGAATATCCGCGATGTGATCGGGCTGGCGCCGGGCGTGAACGAATTCTCGGCCATGTCGCTCGTCATCACGAACAAGGGCGCCTATTTCCTCGCCGACACCCAGGTGACGCCGGAGCCCGGCGTGGAAGCGGTCGCGGAGATGGCGGTTCTTGCCGCCGACCACGTCCGCCGATTCGGGCTGGAACCGAAAATCGCACTCCTGTCACACTCGGATTTCGGCTCCTACGACAGCGCGTCCGCCGCCAAGATGCGGGCGGCGATGCGGCTTCTGCAGGAACGCCACCCCGAACTCGAAGCCGAAGGCGAAATGAACGGCGATACCGCGCTGAGCCCGATGATCCGCGAGCGGGTGTTCCCGCATTCGCGGCTGAAGGGCGAGGCCAATGTGCTCATCATGCCGAACCTCGATGCGGCCAACATCGCCTATCAGATGACCAAGGTGCTGGCGGATGCGCTGGCGGTCGGGCCGATCCTGATCGGCGCCGCGCTGCCCGCCCATATCCTGACGCCTTCGGTGACTGCGCGCGGCGTCATCAACATGACGGCGTTTGCGGCGGTCGAGGCACAGAGCGCGCGGCGCTAGCTAGAACTGGTTGGCCAGAAACGCCTCCAGCGTCACCGGATCGGCCTTGAGCAGCGGCTCTGCCGGTTCGACGCCTTCAAACTCCGTCGCCTCGAAGAACCAGGCGCGCGTCGCCGGCAATCCCCAGAGCTGCGAGCGGCTGGTATTGGTCAGGTCCCAGCGGATCGGCGGCACGTCCGGATCGATCGCCTGATAATGCGTGTTGAACAATTCGATCCGGTGCCCGTCGGGATCGCGGAAGTAAACGAACAGCGCATTGCCGATGCCGTGCCGTCCGGGTCCGCGCTCCATGCGGCTCGCATAGCCCAAGCTCGCCGCGACATCGCAGGCATGGATCAGGTCGCGCACCTCCGGCACGGTATAGGCGAAATGGTGCAGCCGCGGGCCGCGGCCGTTGCTGAACACGATATCGTGCGGATTGCCTTTGCGCTGGAGCCACACGCCCCACAATTCGTCGGTGTTGTCGCGTGCGGTGTATTCGGTCAGCCTGAACCCGAGCGCCGTATAGAAATCGAACGCCCGCTGGATGTCGGAGGCCGCGACCTGGACGTGATCGAGATGCTGCGGGGAGCCGCCGTGAAATCTGTCGAAGGACTGCATCAGGCGGGGCACGATGTCCATCCGGGCGCAGAGTTCGATGGGCGATCCGGACCCGTCGGTAAAGCGCAGCGTGCGGCCCTGATAGGCCGCCTCGATCCATTGGCTCGCGATGCCGCGGCGGTCGAGCCACTCCTTGGCCTTTTCGAGATCGGTCTCGGTGAGAACGCGAAAGCCGATCGCCCGGCAGACCGGTGCATCGGGGGATTTGCGGATCACCAGCGAATGGTGGCCAGCCTCTTCGAGGCCGCGCAGATAGAGCGCGTCTTTGTCCCGGTCGCTTACGACCAAACCAAGCACGTCGCTGTAGAAGCGCTGGCTGGCATCGAGATCGCGGCCGGTCAGGATCACATGGCTGACGCGGGTGATGTTGAAGGGCGGGTCGAGAACGGGCGGGGGCAGGGTCATAACGGAGGCTGCGGGCTTTCAATTGTCTGCGGTGCTTCACCGTCCGGCCGGACAGGCCGGCGCAGCTTATGGGCCGGGACGCATCGTTTCAAATCGTGTGCGTCCCGCAGGTCATCGCATTGGCGTCATGGTTGCGTGTAGACTGCAGTCGGCGGCCCAACGGGACGGTTGGGCGAAGATTGTGGGACCGCACCGCGATGAGCTTCTTTCCAGGCGAGGATCCGGCCCCGGGCGACCGGCAGTCCTGCGATGCGCTGGAGCGCGTGATCGTCCCGCGCACCACCGATCTCGGCAATTTCGAGGTCCGCCGCGCGCTGCCGTCGGCGCAGCGCCGCATGGTCGGCCCCTTCGTGTTTCTCGATGAAATGGGTCCGGCGGCCTTCCGCGCCAGCACCGGCATCGATGTGCGGCCGCATCCGCATATCGGGCTTGCCACCGTGACCTATCTGTTCGACGGCGAGATCACGCATCGCGACAGCCTCGGCACCTTCGTCCCGATCCGGCCGGGCGAGGTCAACTGGATGACCGCGGGCCGCGGCATCGTGCATTCGGAGCGCACGGCGCCGGAGCGGCGGACCAACGGCGATACCCTGCACGGGCTGCAATGCTGGGTCGCGCTGCCCGCCGACAAGGAAGAGATCGAGCCGTCCTTCTTCCATCGCAACGCCGAGGATCTGCCGCTCGTCACCGACAACGGGTTCACCGCGCGCATTGTGGCGGGACAGGCATACGGCGCGCGCTCGCCGGTCGTCACCGCCTCCGACACCGTATTTGCCGATGTCGCGATGAAGGCGGGGACCATGATCCCGCTCGACCCGGATTACGAGGAACGGGCAATCTACATCGTCAGCGGCGAGATCGAGATCGCGGGCGACCGTTTCACCGGGCCGCGGCTTCTGGTGTTCCGGCCAGGCGACCGCATTACCGTGCGCGCCGTGAATGACGCGCGGATCGCGACCCTGGGCGGCGCTGCGCTCGAAGGTCCGCGGTACATCTGGTGGAATTTCGTGTCCTCGCGCAGGGAGCGCATCGAGCAGGCCAAGGAGGACTGGAAGTCCGCACGCTTCGACATCGTGCCGGGCGACGAGGAAGAGTTCATCCCGCTGCCGGATCGCTGACCGCGGTCCAATCCACGATCCGATATTAACCGTTGAGAAACCATGATGCAGGCGCTGCGCTGCGATCGCTGCAGGGCTTGCGTTTCCGCATTCGAAGGTTAAGCCCGCCTTTACGCCGAACCGGCAATTTGAACGGTAATTCGGTGCTGAGGGGCGCGTTTGTTGCCGCGAGGATTCACAAAACTGATCGCGATCGCGGTCGGCATCCTGCTTGCGGGCGCGCCGCTCATCGGCCTGCATTTCTGGGTCGATGGATTCCTGGTTCGGCAGAGCGCGAGCGACGTCGAGACCTTCGCGCGACGATCGATCCAATTGGTCGATATGCGCCTGGCCGCCGCCCTTGGAGAACTCGAACGCCTCGCTGCGCAGGGGGTCGATGGTTGCCGGCCCGAGCAGATCGAAGCCATGCGCAGCGCAAGTCTTGCCACGGCCTGGGTCCGGCAATTTTCCGTGCTCGGCGTTGCCGGTCAGCCGCTCTGCGCCGATCTCGGATTGCCCGGTCCGGTGAGAGTGCTGACGGCCCGGAACATCCAGGGAAGCGACGGTGAAATCAGTCACGCCAGTATCGAGGTGGTGCAACTCGGCGACCTGGACCGGCGGATGGTGCGGTTGCGTCTGCCCGTCGGGCCTGCGGGCAACCATAGCCTGGCCGCACTGTTGCTTCCGGACGTGTTGATCGCGCGGCTCGGTCTGAAGAACGAAGCCGGGTCGGGTTATGCGAAACTGGCTTCCGTCGACGGCACCAAGATCACCGAAACCGGGCAGCGGCCGGCGGATAGCGAGGCGCTATCCGAGATCAGCCGCAATGCCCGCATTTCGGACCGCTTCGGGCTTCGGGTCAGCACCTCGCATCCGCAGATCGCGGCGGAGGTGTCGCTCTCGGACTTGCGCGAGATCGCGATCGCCATGACCGGCATTCTGTCGCTGGCGCTGATTGCTTTCGCGCTGATCCTGCGCTTGCGCCAGCGCGACAACCCCGTGGCCGAGCTCGAGCGTGCGCTGGAGAACGACGAATTCGTGCCCTATTATCAGCCGATCGTCGATATCACCAATGGCCGGCTGCGCGGCGCAGAAGTCCTGATGCGCTGGAGGAAAAGTGACGGGACCGTTCTGCCGCCAGCAGCTTTCATACCGCTGGCTGAATCGAGCGGTCTGATTTTCGCGATGACGCGGAGCGTCATGCGCAGGGCCATTGCCGAGATGAGCCAGGCCTATTCCCTGCGTCCGAGGCTCAAGCTCGGCTTTAACATGACGGCCGAGCATTTTTCCAACGAGACCATCGTTCGGGATCTGCGCGCGATCGTCGAACGATCGTCGATCCGCTTTTCGCAGATATTCCTGGAAGTCACCGAGCGCCAGCCGCTGGAAAACCTGAATCGAACACGCCGGGTCATCGCCATGCTGCAGGATCTCGGCGTCCGGATTGCGATCGACGATGTCGGCGCCGGTCACGGCGGACTGTCTTATATTCTCAAGCTCGGCGCCGACATCATCAAGATCGACAAGATGTTTGTCGATGCGCTTGGGAATGACACGCATTCGATCACCATCATCGAGACGCTGGTGGATCTGGCCGAAAGCATGCGGATGGACATCATCGCGGAAGGCGTCGAGACCTTCGAGCAGGTCGTTGCACTCAGGGAGCGCGGCATCCGGACTGCGCAAGGCTATGTCTTTGCTCCGCCATTGCCCGGCTCATCCTTCCTCAAATTGATCGACACGATCGAGCCTCGTTCCGCCGCGGAGCCGGAAGCAACTGCGGAACTGAGGAGCGCGGCCCAATATATCTGACCCGCGATGCGAGTCCGTCGCTCGCATTTGAAGCCATCTGCGCCGGTGCTATGCTATCCTTGCCGAACCCCTTGGAGGAGGATCGTCATGATTCGCACCGGGATCGCTGTGGCGTGTCTGTTGCTTGCGCTTGCCGGACCTGCGCATCAGGCCAGCGCGCAGGACGGTGTCATCGGCGGCGCGCTCTTCGGAGGTGCGGCCGGCGCGATTATCGGCGGCGCAGCCGGCGGCCGCAGCGGTGCCGCGGCCGGGGCGTTTATCGGTGCGGCGACGGGCGCGATGATCGGCGCAGACATGGAGCGGCGCCGGACCGGATATTACTGGTATAATGGCCGTTGCTGGCGCCGCGATCGCGGCGGCAATTACCATCTTGTTTCCCGCGGCCTGTGCGGGTGAGGGCGGATCCGGGGCGAGGCGAGGGCGGCCGGCGCCGCCGCCCCATCGCCACGCCATCGGCGCAGTTGCCTCAGGATTGCCATCGGTCGCGCGCAGGAGCAGTCCTCCAAACCTCACCCGAGACCGTTTCATGAAAGTTCCAATCCTCGTGTTCGCGCTGACAGTCCTGCCAGCGTCCTTCAGCCTTGCCCAGAAGGCCCCACCGGCGCCGGCGCCCTTGCTGGAAAACGAGCAGATCAGGGTGCGCGAAATCCGCCTTGCGCCGGGCGCTTCTCAGCCTTCCGCGGCGCGGCCGAACACCTTTCTTTACGCGCTGACCGATGGCGCGATTGTCTTCACCCCGCCCGGCCGCAAGGGTTACGAACTGACATTCAAGGCCGGTGAGGCGTTGTGGCTGCCCTCGCAGGAAACCGCGGCCGCCAATGAAGGCGACAAGGAGGTCCGGGCGCTGGTTGTCGAGATCAAGGCGCGCGCCCCTGCCGCGAAAAAGCGTGCGCCGGCCAAGGCGACGAAAGGCAAGGGGACCAAGAAGGGCGCGCCAAAAAAATGAGCGCCGCCGAAACCGATGTGTTGCAGATTGTGTCTTGCGAGCGGTGGGTTTGCGATCAGATTTGATTGGTGAACGGTGCCGGGTGTCCTGGGGGATTTCGCGATGAACATGCTTTTGGTGATTGGACGCATCCTGTTCGTGCTGGTGTTCATCCTGTCCGGCGCGCAGAAGCTGATGGACATCCCCGGGACCGCAACGCTGATCGGCGAGAAGGTTCAGCTGCCGGCCTTGACCGCGGATTACCTGCCGCAGCTTGAGGCCGCAACCGGGATGACCACGCCGACCATGCTGGCGATTCTGGTCGGCGTGGTGGAGATCGGTGCGGCGCTGATGATCGCCGCCAATCTCGGCGCGCGGGCCGGTGCGGTGCTCCTGATTTTGTTCACGATCGCGGCGACCTGGTATTTCCATCCCTTCTGGACAATGACCGGGGCCGAGCGGGAGGCAAACATGATCCAGGCCCTGAAGAATCTGTCACTCTTGGGCGGTCTTCTGGTGATTTTCGCGGTCGGGCCATGGCGGCCCGGTTATGGTCGCTATGCCGAGCCCGAGACGCAGCGTCTGTGACGCACGGCTTACGATGGCGCCTACGATAAATGAGCGGAGTGGATTGATGCGGATTCTGACGGGCTTCGCCCTGACTGGAACGGTGATTGTCTCAGGGCTTTGCCTGCTGCCGACAGCGCTGCCGGTGTCGACAGCGGAAGCCCGCAATGCGTCTTACGCGACGCCCTATTGTGCCCGCGAATTCGATGGTGCGACCGACTGCTCCTATTTCACCTTGCAGCAATGCCTCGCCGCCGTGTCAGCGACGGGAGGGGACTGTGCGGTTAATCCGCGGTATGGCGTGGAGCCGAGGCCGCACTCTCGACGGGCGCAGCGCAATAGTCGCTGATATTTCGGAAGCGTCCGATCCGCTCGAAACAAGCGGGTGCGAGATCGGGGAGCGCGGAAATAAAGGGGGCGACCAAGTGGGCCGCCCCAAGTTTGATACGCCACGCGGGAGGAACCTCTGCGGGATCGGCCCCCTCTGATCGCCGGTCCCGCGTGACTGAAGAATCGAATCGAAATTCGATTGCAACCATTGCCTGAAATTTCGGCGGCGTCACTCTGATTGTCTTAACGAGTGTGTGAATTGCCTCAATCGTTGCCGGACCACAACACCCGCCGGGGCGGTTTGCCGAAGACCGGCTGCCTGACCCGGACCGGGAAAAATTTCGATTGCCCACAAGACCTTGCCCGCGGGCAGCGGAACGACCTGGCTTGCAAAAAAAATCGCCGGGCAAACCCGGCGATCCTGGCAACTTTGAAAAACCGGCAAGCCTTACTCGACGGTCCGGACCACACTCGCAGTCGGACGCTGGTCGACGGTCGGCAGCTTGGCCTCCTTTTTGATCATCTCGTCATATTTGGCCATCGACTGCACTTTGTCTTTCGCCCGCATATGCACGATCTTGAAGCCGCCTTCCTTCAGCTGCTTGAGGAGTTCGGGCACCGCCTCGGCGGTCTGCGTCTGGAAATCGTGGAGGAGAACAATGCCCTTGTTGGATTTCTTCAGCTTGGCCATCACCGAATTCACGACCTGTTCGGGCCGGCGCGCCCGAAAGTCGAAGGAGTCCAGATCGGTCGAGAAAATCGCGATGTTGCGCTCGCCGAGATAGGTCACGAGCGCTGGCGGATGACGCAGCGCGACAAAGCGGAAGAACGGGGCGGCCTGCGCGCCGAGCGACATATTGATGGCGCTGATGCCCTTCTCGATCTCCTCCTTGGCCTGTTCCGCCGTAATGTTCTTGCGGCCAAGATCGGCGTGGCTCCAGGTATGGGAGCCGATCGTGTGACCGGCTTCGGCGACCTGCCGCAGGATTTCGGGGTAATAAGTGGCGTGCTTGCCGATGATGAAGAAGGTGGCCC